>NZ_JABXKN010000151.1:0-52017 GCF_017115065.1 Nostoc sp. JL23 | reverse complement strand
GTGTTAAGCATACCGCCAGCGTTCATCCTGAGCCAGGATCAAACTCTCCGTTTTGTTGTGTTTCGAGTTTGTGGCTCCGAAAAAAATATTTTCCGGAATCCCAGTTACAATTTTGATTATTATCTTTTTGGGAAATTCCAAAAGTAAAATCTTTTGACGAGGATTGGTTTTTTCTTAAGCTTTCAAAGTATTATATTTTTCAGGTTCAGCGGTGGTTGGCGTCTGTCGCCTTTTCACTTAACTAGAGTAACTACTCATCCCCTAGTTTGTCAAGGGGTAAATTTATTTTTTTTCTAAAAGGGCAAATTGCTTGACTGGCATTACTTTCAGGTGAACGGGTCAAGCAACAGGAGGGAGGCGAGAACGAAGTGCCTAAACCTGACTGTGTGAATAATGCACGTTGCTTGTCTCTAAATGGGATCAGAATCCAGGTTGAGCGATCAATTGATTATGGAAAAAGGCAGGAGGTAGTCTTACTGGAGGGATTTATCCTGAATCTTTATGCCTGAGCTAACTATATGAAAGAGCATCATTGTTGCGAAGCTTGTGATTTAAGACTCCCATTCGACAAGTGAAACTTGTATCTGCATTTACGCGCTCGCCACTGCTACCTTCGCGGAACGTTTGGAAGAGAAGATAGGCGTTACAGTGAGTCTAGCGCTATAAAGGGGCTTAAAAATTTATAATGAATTTTTGAGAAAAAGCTAAAAACTAGACTAGGCAATAAATACAGATGATCCGACCGCGTAAGGTCTTTGCTCAACATTGGCTTAAAAGTGAAAAGGCGCTCAACGCAATTATTCAAGCAGCAGAGTGTACAGAAAGCGATCGCTCCCCTAAAGGCGATCGCGTCCTGGAAATTGGCCCTGGAACTGGCATTCTGACTCGTCGTTTATTACCCTTAGTGCAATCTTTGGTTGCAGTAGAAATAGACCGTGATTTATGCCAGATGCTGTCAAAGCAGCTTGGTAAGACTGAAAATTTTTTACTCCTGCAAGGGGATTTTCTCACTCTAGATTTACCATCTTATCTGGCAGCCTTTCCCAATTTCCAAACGCCAAATAAGGTAGTAGCCAATATTCCCTACAATATTACAGGGCCAATCATTGAGAAACTACTGGGTACGATCGCTAACCCCAATCCCGAACCATTTGACTCAATAGTGTTGCTGGTACAAAAAGAAGTAGCAGAAAGGTTATATGCTAAATCAGGCTCAAAAGCTTTTGGGGCGTTGAGTGTGCGGGTACAGTATTTGGCTGAGTGTGAGTTAATCTGCACAGTCCCAGCGGCCGCATTCCATCCACCACCAAAAGTCGATTCAGCAGTGGTGCGATTACGCCCACGAAAAATAGAAATACCGGCGCTTAATCCTCGACAGTTAGAGAATTTCTTAAAGTTAGGGTTTGGTGCCAAGCGCAAAATGTTACGAAATAATTTGCAATCTGTTATAGAACGCGATCGCTTGAGCCACTTACTGGAACAATTAAAAATAAATCCCCAAGCTAGAGCCGAAGACCTCAGCGTTCAGCAATGGGTGATTCTAGCAAATGAATTGGGAGTAGGAAGTAGAGAATAGGGAACAAGGTAGATTTTTTCCATTCCCCTTTCTTCATTCCCCATTCCCCATTCCCCACTCCCCACTCCCAGAAAATGCGTTCTTACAGCCTAATTGCCCCTGCTAAAATCAACTTGTATCTGGAAATCATTGGCGATCGCCCTGATGGTTATCACGAGTTAGCCATGATACTTCAAAGTATCGGGCTTGCAGACCAGATTGATGTGCGTTCCATTAGCACTGATACCATTAGGGTTCATTGCAACCACCCACAAGTACCGACAGATAAAAGTAATCTGGCATACCGGGCAGCAGAATTAATGGTAAGGCAATTTCCCGAAGCCTTTGCTAAATATGGAGGTGTGGAGATTACCGTTAACAAGCAGATTCCTGTAGCTGCTGGGTTGGCTGGGGGTTCGACAAATGCAGCTGCTGTGTTGGTGGGGATAGATTTACTGTGGAAGTTGGGACTAACTCAGTCAGAATTAGAAGAGTTGGGAGGTACACTCGGTTCAGATGTACCGTTCTGTGTGGCGGGTGGAACTGCGATCGCTACAGGTAGAGGTGAGCAACTTTCTCCCCTGCCGAGTTTAGATAACATATATATAGTATTGGCGAAATACCGCAGTCTGGAAGTTTCCACCCCTTGGGCATATAAAACCTATCGACAGCAGTTTGGTCATTCTTATATTAGAGATAGCGACAACTTGGCAGCGTGTGCTAATGCAGTTCATTCAGGAAAAATAGTAAAAGCGATCCTCGATAAAAATACAAGAGAAATTGCCCAAAAACTGCACAATGATTTAGAGCGTGTCGTATTACCAGCCTATCCCCAAGTTTTACAGTTGCGAGAAGTATTTGCTAATCAGGAAGGCGTTTTAGGAACAATGATGTCTGGTTCTGGACCAACAGTTTTTGCTCTTGTTGAGTCTCAGCAGCAGGCAGAACAAGTTAAGCTGCAAGTCAGGGAAGCAATTCTTGATGAAGACTTAGAATTGTTTGTGACTCGGACAATTACACATGGTATTCAGGTGGCATCTTCAGTTTAAATAAATCTTTATTGTTAATGGAGTATGGGGAATAAGCTGATGAGCTTTTAAGTTGCATAGTTAAAATCGCCAAAAAAATGCAAAGATGCAATTTTAATAACGATTAGCTGAGAACAAGAATTGTTCTGAATGCTCCAATCTAAAATCTAAAATCGTTCAATTGAGCGCTCACAAATAAGTCTAAAGTCTAAAATATTATGAATGACCAAAATCTAACGCCGCAAACAGATTCTAAAGAATCGGTGACAGCTAGTCCGTTACGCTGTTTTACTGGGGCGGTGATTTCTGGAGGAATGGGATTTGCAGCGTATTCACTGATGATTGCGATCGCGACAAACTTTGCTAGTAAACCGATCCATTCAATCAATCCATTGGTGGTGAAGATTTCTTCTGCTGTCCGCACTCTGGTTGTTGGTGTAGTTGCTTTAGGTAGCGGGATTTTTGGTATAGTGGCAATTGGTTTATTGGCTTTGGGAGTACAATTATTAGTGCAGCAATTGACTAAGCAAAAAAGTAGTGAAAACTAGTAATTTGCTTTTAATCAGTAATCTAAAAGCACAAGTTTTTCTAAGGCAACACGACTTACCCTTACTGTGCAAGGAGTTGATTTTACTCTTGCCAAATTTATTTAGCATAAGCAGCAGGCGCAGATGCAGTACTACTGGTAGCAATTCTCTGGTTTATTGCATCCCTACTTGTTTTAGTCAAGCTTTTTGGGATTGACGTAGACACAAAGCGGCTTGTTGTCAGACATTGCTCCTTAAATAGCAGATGTTGTAATTTAGATACATAGTATAAAATTTGACTTTAACAGATTTTGGGTTGACACTTTATAAACTGGCTCAATATTCACGAATTTATGCGGAATTGATACCAGCGACACTGAAATCGATAACAACAACATAATTTATAAGCAAAATTTATGAACACAATCAAGAGATATTTTTTACCCCTTATTTTTGTGACAATGGTTGTGAGCCTCAGTAGTTGTAGTTCTAATCCCACCGCAGGTAATATTGACAGCGCAACGTCATACCCTACCACAGCACCAGCATCGACCAATAGCCTACCTTCTCAGTCTCCCAGCCAAATTCCTAGCGTAGCTCAGTTGAGAGAAAAATCTCCTAATCAAGAATCTTCTAAGGAAAATACGCCTTCCTCACCAACTTCTAAGGTTGCCACTGCCAAAACGACTAGTGTAACGCTCTACACAAGTGATACTCAGTGTCAAAAACTAATTCCAGAAAAGGTTTCAGTACCAGCTGAGGAACCAGTGACAAATGTAGTGAGTAAAATTTTAGAAAAACGAGATACAAGCGACTTTAGCTTGTCTGGGTATCGTGTCAACATTAAAAATGGCATTGCTACAGTTGATTTACGCATATCTCCTGAGTCAAAGCGGCAAATAACTTCTCTTTCTAGTTGTGAGCAGTTTGCTCTGTTTGGCAGTCTCCGCAAAACCTTAACGAGTAATGCTCAATGGAATATTAAAGAGGTTCGCTTCACGGAGCGAGGCGAGGACATTGTTCTTTAGTTAAATATGTTAGTAAGTGCCGTCATCAGCTAGCTAAAAAGATTTTCCAATCTGAAAAGCGGCATGACTCATGCATCAGTATTGACCAGAGTAGTGTATGTTCTAGGCAATTGAAAACAACTGCAAATAGTGGTATATTTGATTTGACTACTAAGTTTATGTTAGCAACTTGCGGGTGTAATTCAGTGGTAGAATGTCACCTTCCCATGGTGAACGTCGTGGGTTCGAGTCCCATCGCCCGCTTTAAAATCTGTAAATTTTAGCCAGTAGTGCGATCGCTATTTTCCTTAAATAGGAAAAACCCTGGCATAATCCTTACTATGTCAGGGTTTTAGATATTTGAAATACTGTGACAATATTTTGTTAAATTGACAAATAATTAGTTAATGTACAATTCATCCTTTATACTTCACTGGGGATTCTACTTACCCACCTAAAGTCCGCGTATAAATTATCTGACCTTGGGAATCATAAAGAAAAAGGGATAGATTGGCATTTTCACCAATTACGGCTAGGGCTTCGCGTAAGATTTGCAAGTGATTGGTAACATCAACAGCAGTATCCGAATTCTTAGAATAAGGATTAGCCAAGTTATTTTGCCTTATTTGGTCATACTCAGGGGTTAGTCGGACAATAATTTCTGCATTGTCTATGCTAAAGGTGCAAATCCGAATTCCATTAGTACAGGTCTTATCCAAGTCAGTGCGGGTTTGTTGCAAACTACTAACAACTTGTAGTTTTTCTTGTGCTTGTTTGAGCGCAGCTGAATAAGGTTCGATGAGAGACTTAGCCTGAGTGTAGTACAAGCTATCTTGGGGAACTTTTTTAGCCGTTTGCAAAGCCTGCTCCCAATATATCGCCGCTGCTTGCCATTGGTTTTGTTGTTCATAAACTTTGGCTTGCTTGGCAGTGCTAAGGGCCTGTTGGTAGGTTTTAACAGCTAATTGTTCTTTAGTAGCGCGATCGCGCACTAATACTAACTTAGGTTTATAATCTACCAACAGCTTTTGAGCTTCTTGGTATCCAACGCTATTTCGGGGAATGGTATTCAAGGCATTAATTACCACCAGCCAAGTAGACTGCGCCTTTTGCCAGTCATTCAAAGATTTAGCAGTAGCTTCCCGCTTCTCGGCTGCAACGGCTACACCTTTTGCCGCTGTTAGTTTTTTCAGCCATTTTTCCTCAGTAAATATCTGTTGATTTACAGCGTGCAAACGGACACGATAATTCAGTAATTTACCCTGCACCAGCCCATAGAGTTCACTACTGGAACTTATACTTTCTAGTGGCGCTATAGCCTGTCGCCATAAGTGTTGCCTAGTTTGTAATTCCTCTAGGCTAGATGCAGGAGTTTGAACTTTTTGTGTCGCCAAAGATGCTGTCTGCAAAGCTTTGACCACCTGATTGATTTTTTCTGCTCGCCCAGATAAACTTGCTTTTAGTTCCTCTGACAGCTGGTAACGAGGCGACCAACTAGGAATTACATTCAGAGCTGTACTGGCTGCTGCAAGTTGCTCTTGTACAGCAACTAATTCTTTTTCAGATTTGGCGCGGCGCATCAGTTGCGGAGATTTTGTTTTTAATTGCTTGGCGTTTTGTATTTCTTGACACTCAGACATCACACAAGGGCGAGTCAATAAGTAAGCACCACCGCCTAAAACTATAATTCCCACCAACGCCGCACCTAGTAGGATAGGTTTGACCTGGAATCCTGGCTTTGAAGCCGAGAAATTCGGCACATCTGCAAACGGGTCAAAGAGTTCTTCTTCTTCACTCTCATTGATTGATGGAGAATATGTCAGAGATGATGAGGGGGATATTACTTCCTTCTCTTCTTGTGCTTCCTTATCTTCCTCTGCGAGCCATCCCCCCGTCTGCTTCAGCGCCAAGAAACATTTGGTATAAGGGAGTTGTTCGCCAAAAACTCTGAGAAAACATTGCACCCGCTGCTCTTTCTGGGGTGCTAGAGACTGAAGTACCTCCTCAATAACTGCAAAAATTAGTTGAGCGTCAACTATTACATCTGACGCGTGTTGCGTTAAAATCATTAGCTCGCCTTTATTGACGACGCACTTCACCTCGAAGACTTCAGCCGTTGAGACTTCTACAAGTAATTGTTCTTGCAAAGTTTTGGCTAAAAGCTGTAAATCTTCCTGCTGGACTGCTACTTTCATAGAGCTTTCCCGCTGAATTTCTATATTGTTTTGATTATCTTTAAGGGGATGAAATGAACTTTTTAGGTTTGTTGAATGCAAATGCACAGTTTAACCAACCACAGCCTGAGAATCTGAACGACCAACTTTCTAACACAAATTCTGACTTTTCACCAAAAATAAAAAAAGTAATTATTGTTCGCGGCGCTACATTTTTACACTACTAGATACAAAATTAAATAATCTGTCTTCAGATATAAATTACAAATAAAAAATGGGAATAATAAAAAATTTGGGTATTTTCACTGCATTGCTTTGCGATAATTAAATTCACAAAAGCTACTGCTGTGCGAAATTCTAGTTGCCAATTGTTACCAAATTATCTAAAGGTTAAGAAAACGATGCTATGTCAGAGGGTTTTGACAAAAATGCTAGTTATCTTCTATGCTGGGAAACTTGCAGAGAAGATTAATTATGTGTTGTGGCTCTGCCACAAACAAGTTGACTATCGAAATTAATATGCTTCATTTGCTGAATTCGATAAAATTGATCCGTGAAAAATAAGTTTTTATAGGTGCAAAAAGGTTAATTCTGCAATAAAGGTGCTGCAAAATATTAAAACAGGACTAACCAAAATCTTGGAAAGTGTCAATACAAGGTGTATCAATGGATTTATTAGAGTACCAGGTTAAAGAATGGTTTGCGAAGATAGGCATTCCAGTATTGCCTTCCCAACGAATTGACCATCCTACAGATTTGAAACGGTTAAAAATTCGCTTTCCAATTGTACTGAAATCTCAAGTCCACGGAGCGGAACGGGCAAAAGCGGGTGGAGTTAGGTTTGCCCAAACGACTATCGATGCGATCGCAGCAGCTCAAAATATCTTTAGTTTACCAATATGGGGCGAATTGCCGGAAGTTGTACTGGCAGAATCTAAATACGACGCCAACCAAGAATTTTATCTAGCAGTGGTTTTAGATACTGCTGTCTGCCGACCGGTACTTTTAGGTTGCAAAGAAGCAGACATCGATTGGGAATCGGCTGGGGAAAGAATGCACTACGTTGTCGTGGAGCAGGAATTCTCGCCATTTTATGCGCGACGATTGGCTTTGAAAATGGGTTTGCAAGGAACGCTGATGCAGTCGGTAAGCAGCGTTGTGGAGAAGATGTACCACTTATTTGTCCAAAAAGACCTGGATTTAGTCGAAATTAATCCCTTGGCAGTCAGTACTACTAGTCAAGTTATGGCTCTTAATGGTAAAGTCAGGGTCAACGAACGGGCGATCAAGCGTCATCCCGATCTCGCTGAGATGGCAGCAAAAATTATCAGTCGTCATACCAGTACTGAAATCAACGGTATTTTGGGTGACTGGGATGGTGTGCAAATGCATGGAAAAATCGGTATTTTAGGTAATGGTACTGGTTCAGTGATGGCAACTTTAGATTTAGTTGCGAATGCTGGTGGCAATCCAGGTGTTTGTTTGAATCTACGTCATGCTTTCCTTACAGATACTACACCAACTACCTTCCGCGATCGCCTAGAAATAGGTTTGAAAATGCTGGAGGCTGATAAAAGCATTCAAGTAATACTAATTAACTTTCTGGGTAGCATTCCGCAAATTGAGGAAGTGGCTGAAGTTATAGCTAGGGTTGTGCAGCAAGACAACAGCGAACTTCAATCACAGGTTGTACGTTCTAATGGTAGTAAAGTTCGGCGAGAGCTTAATTTTCCATCCTTAGTTGTCCGTCTTGCTGGTTCTGAATTTAACACTGTGAGAAAATATTTGACAACACTAAAAACCCACACCGATGCGCTTGTCGTGGTAGAAAATTTAGATGAGGCAGTGGCAGCAGCAGTTCTCCTTGCTAAACCAACGGCTAATAAAAGATAGTGAATGTCATTTTGTTCCAATTCAAAAATCAAAAATTATTAGTTTTTACCGTCGGGTATAAATTATTGAATTTGATGCTCAAATCAAGTAAAGCTTTGCTTTCTGGAACTAAATTATATAGTGGATTCAAACTGGATATTCCTAGCTAGGGGCACGTTTTCTCACTTTTGGAACACTCAGCTTCCAGACTAATTTTTGGAATTTCAGTAAAAATTAAATCAATCCGACACTGTAAATGTGTTGTTTCTATGCCCAGTAGTTCAAAACGCTGGGTTATCAAACTTACGGTAATTTTTTATGAACCTAACGCCAGAAAGTAAAGTCTTAATTCAAGGCTTTTGTGAATTTATATCAAGCACTCATGTTGCTCAAATGAAAGCTTATGGCACGAATTTAGTAGCTGGTGTCAATCCTGGATGCGGCGGACAGGAACTGCATGGACTGCCAGTATTTGATTTAGTAGAGGAGGTAATAGAACAATTTGGGGCAATTGACACAACAATTATTTGTGTAGATCCTTACGACGTGTTAGATGCAGCTTTAGAAGCGATCGCATCTAAGATTTGCCAGATCATTATTATTACTGCTGGTGTGCCGCCTTTGGATATGGTGCAATTACTCCGCAAAGCCGAAGCTTGTGAAACTTTGGTAATCGGGCCAAATAGTCCGGGGATCATTGTACCGGGAAAAATTCTTTTAGGGACTCAACCCAGCGAATTTTATACCCCTGGAACAGTGGGGATCGTTAGTCGTAGCAGCACCCTCACCTACGAAATCGCCTACGAATTAACAAAAGCAGGTTTAGGGCAGTCGATTAGCGTCAGTATTGGTAGTGATGCGATCGTCGGTTCCTCATTTTTGCAATGGCTGCAAATTCTCGATGAGGATGAAACCACACAAGCGATCGTTTTAGTTGGTCAACCTGGTGGTGGTAGTGAAGAAGCAGCAGCGCGGTACATTGCTGAGGCAATTGATAAACCAGTAATTGCCTACATTGCAGGTAGACTTGCACCACCAGGAAAAACTTGGCGACAAACCGGGACTTTAGCAACGGTTATCGGACGCGATCCTAACTTTGGCACAGCCCAAAGTAAATTAGCCGCTTTAAAAGAAGCGGAAGTGACAGTAGCTGAACGCCCTTCTCAGATTCCAGAATTATTGAGAAAGGAAATTAACTAATTACTAATTCGTAATTCAATTCTTAACTACGAATTACGAATTACGAATTACGAATTATTTTAATTGGTCAGTCTTAAGAACGATTTTGAGGAAACAGATAGGCGATCGCAGCGTAACCCGAAAGACTGAGTAAACTAACCAAGAAAGCAGCCAGAACAAAAGTAGACATAATATTATACTCTATGCACTTCCAAAATCTGGGCATTCATCAACAAGCTAGAATTTTGGATACTTTCAAATTAGCAATTGGGTATGACACAGCCATGACTACCTTGTGTCAATCCCTCGGATTTCAAGGTAGTCATGACTCAACTCAAGCCAAAGGCAGAAAAAACCGAAACGTACTGCCAACTCCCAACTCGCTTTCTACCTGAATTTGACCGCCTTGTAATTCAATCAAACGGCGGGAAATAGTTAAACCAATACCAGTACCTCCCGAATGGCGATCGCGTGATTGGTCAGCTCGCCAGAAGCGCTCAAACACATGAGGCAAATTTTCTGGAGCGATACCAATGCCTGTATCACTAACCGCAATCCAGAGTTGAGATGCTTCAGTCCCAACAGTAATGGTAATTGAACCTTCGTTAGTGTAACGAACTGCATTACCTAGCAAATTAACTAGCACCTGTTCCGTGCGGTCAATATCTGCCAATACAGGAGGTAGCACAGATGGATATTGCAAGAGCAGAACTGGCCCATCTTCCAATAGTTGGTCGGTAAATTTTTCCACTAATGACTCTAACAACGGACGCAGATTTACCCGTTGGATATTAATTGGCAAATAACCAGCTTCTGCCTTAGATAATTCTTGTAAATCGTTCACTAACCGCTCTAAGCGTCGAGTTTCTTTCGCTAAACGTCGATAGATTTCAGGAGACGCTTCAATTTCCCCATCAGCCAGTTCTTCCAAGTAACCGCGCACTACAGTTAATGGTGTACGTAGTTCATGGGTCATATCTCCAATTACTTCTCGCCGCCGTGCTTCTACTCCTTCTAAACTGGCTGCCATTCGGTTGAAACTACTACTCAATCCACTAAGTTCTGGAATGTCAGATACAGGTAGTCGTGCATCCATCTGACCAGCAGCAAATTTTTGGGTGATTTGTTCCATCTCGGTCAATCGCTGCATAATCCGTCTCGACACCCAGTAACTCAATCCTCCGGCAG
Source organism: Nostoc sp. JL23 (assembly GCF_017115065.1). Lineage (NCBI taxonomy): Bacteria > Bacillati > Cyanobacteriota > Cyanophyceae > Nostocales > Nostocaceae > Nostoc > Nostoc sp. JL23. The sequence goes on along the minus strand of NZ_JABXKN010000151.1, from coordinate 41,487 downwards.
CAGTAGTGCCGACTAAGACTGACCAAAGAGTGCTTCGTTGCCAAGCAAGTTCAAATCCTGTAACCAATTCAGCACGGACATCAATTAAGTCGAACCCCTGATTTTCTAATCCTTCCAAATGCAAGACAAATAAGCGGGGGGAAGAGATTTTGCTGATGCTCACCAGACTAGCTACCCCCACGATCATTACTACTAAATGGGAGAAAAATAGGCGTCCTCTCAGCCCCATCTTCATAACATTTACGCTACCAGAGCATCTTCAAATTTATAGCCCACCCCAACAACAGTTTTTATAAAAGTAGGATTTGCCGGATCGGGTTCAATCTTTTTTCGCAACCGAGCTACATGAGTATCTACCACTCGTTCATCGCCAAAAAAATTATCTCCCCAAAGTTTATCAATTAGTTGAGTGCGGTTCCAAACTCGACCCGGATTGCTGACAAAGGTGGTTAGCAAGTTAAATTCTAAGGTAGTTAAGTCCAAAATTTCAACTTCTTGAGAATTTATCTGGCGACTGGCAGTGCGCTGGTCTACATCGACAATAAAGTGTTGGGTACGATTGACTTGATGTTGTCCCCCTTGGCGGAGGCTACGCCGTAATAGTGCCCGCACCCTAGCTACCAACTCTCTGGGGCTAAAGGGTTTGACCATATAATCATCAGCACCAGTAGATAGACCAATGACGCGATCGATTTCCTCACCCTTAGCCGTGAGCATTAGAATGTAAGGATCTTTTGCACCTGGTTTCTGGCGAATTCGGGCACAAACTTCCAACCCATCCAAACCAGGAATCATTAAATCTAAAATGATTAAATCCGGTGGTTGCTCTTGAAACATCCGCAAAGCATTCATGCCATCGCGGCTAGTGCGACAAAAAAATCCTTCTTTTTCTAAAGAGAGTTCAATTAAATGAGCAATTTCTGGTTCATCTTCAACTATTAAAATATCCATCTGAAATATAAAGTCGAGCAAAATGGGCAAAGCAGGTCACGAAGTCACGGGGAAAAGGAGACACAAAGATATCTTTCACTGCGTCCCTGTGTCTCCCACTCTCCACCTCTTGTTAATTAGAGGTTTGAATTTGACGACGTGCGATAACTATAGCCAAGATTAGAATCTTTTTGAATGTGTGTTTTAATACTATCGAGGTCAATGAAGCAGTCAGCAACATCAATCAAACTTTCACTAGTCGTTGTTTGTAGACTGACTACTTCTACCCGAACGCCCATTCTGCTGACAGCGTTCACCGCATAAGCTAAATCTCCATCGCCACTGACTAAAACCGCTGTGTCATAGTAAGGAGCTAAAGTTATCATGTCTACAGCAATTTCTACATTCAGATTTGATTTTTTGAAATTCTCTGCTGGCGCAACAAGATCCTTTGCCACTACGCGATAGCCATTACGACGCATCCACAATAGAAAACCCTGTTGCTTTTCATTACTTATATCAACTCCAGTATAAAAGAAAGCACGTAAAAGTCTGGAACCGCTGGTTAAATGACAAAGCAATTTAACGTAGTCAATTTCTATGCCGAGTTGTAAGGCTGTATGGAACAGGCTTAAGCCATCAATAAAAATAGCAACTCGACCACGATTTAAGTTATTCAAAATCAAACTATCAGGTGCAGGATCTCGCATCTTGGTATCTTTACCTTTTACAGCAGCATCGCTCAAATTTTGCCCTTGCCAATGTGGTTTAGCTTTGAGTACTTTAGATTCCTTAAATTCATTTCTTTGTTTGCTAAAATTAGTTATAATCATTGATACCTCTGATTTTAAAGCTGTAAAGAATTTTGACTAAATTTTCTATAGTATAGTCTGTACTGATTTATAACCTAGCAGGTAATGGTCTTAAGTCACTATATGCAGATAAGGTTAACTGGTGCTAAACAAGATTTAAAATAGACAGCGCAAGGTTTTCACTATTGTTGTGGTTGATTTAACGAGATATTGCTTCTGCCCACAGATATGTTAATCTTTACCCACGGAGACAGCAAGAGTTTCGATAAAATAAATCTTTTTGTCAGGGTAAGGGCTGTTTTTGTTAGGTCTGTGTTGCACTCAATCCAGAAGCACTATATCTATAAATGGGTAGGCATGAACTGTAAGACCTGTAATCGGGGCAACGCGACATAAGCAAATTCCGCACAAGAATCCCACTGTTTTTAGGGGGAATGAGCGTAGCAATATTTACTCAACTGTGTGAGCGCCAAAGAGTTAGAAGCACTAATAACGTAATATGGGATGCGATCGCACCTCAAAAGGTAACTCAAAAAGTAAGTTGTATTAATTTATATAAGAGCCAAATGAGAAGGACAGAGATGATTCGTTGCTCTCTTGTCCCCCTATTTGCTTAACGCACGCCAGCAGTTTCTAAAGACAAATCTTGAAACATGGGTGTGCTGAGATAACGTTCGCCAAAGGAAGGCTGAATCATCACAATTAAACGTCCGGCATTTTCTGGACGTTTACCGACTTGAATTGCGGCACACAAAGCTGCACCAGATGATATCCCAGATAATAAGCCTTCTTCTTTTGCCAAACGTCGCCCATAAGCGATCGCTTGTTCATCGCTGACTCTAATTACTTCATCAACCAATTCCAGACGGAGAACATCTGGGATAAATCCGGCCCCAATACCTTGAATTTTATGTGGCCCGGCTTCACCACCAGAGAGTACTGGGCTGTTGCTGGGTTCAACTGCGATCGCTTTAAAAGTCTTCTTGCGCTGTTTGAGTACTTCTGCAATCCCAGTAATCGTTCCACCAGTACCTACCCCAGCAATGACGATATCTACTTCCCCGTCTGTATCTGCCCAAATTTCTTCGGCGGTAGTTTCTTGGTGAACTTTGGGATTAGCAGGGTTGCGGAACTGTTGCAGCATAAAAGCATTAGGAGTATTAGCCACAATTTCTTCGGCTTTGCGAATTGCTCCCCGCATTCCCTCAGCGCCTGGTGTCAACTCTAAAGAAGCACCATAAGCCCTGAGCATAGCCCGTCGTTCTTGACTCATTGTTTCTGGCATAGTCAAAATCAAACGGTAGCCACGTGCTGCTGCTACCATTGCTAGAGCAATTCCGGTATTACCGGAAGTAGGCTCCACTAAAATGGTCTTTCCCGGATAAATTGAGCCAGCGGCTTCTGCTGAGAGTACCATACTTAACCCAATGCGGTCTTTCACCGAAGCCGCTGGGTTCATGCCTTCTAATTTAACAACTATTCTTGCAACTACTCCCTCAGCTTGAGGAATCTTGTTCAATTGAACTAAAGGAGTTCGTCCAATGAGTTCTGTTACGTCTTGAGCAATCCGCATTATTTTACCCCTAAAATCCTAAATCTTAAGTACAGAGTATTTACTGATAACAATAAGCTTTGATGTATTTATTTTGCAGTTCAATGCCAATGAATGCATATACTATGTATTCTAACTGAACCACAAAAGATGAAAGTTTAGAAAGAACCTTTATTAGATGTTCCCAATGATTGCCACTTCACCAGAGGGCTAGCTTACCATTCTTCTATTTTACCATTTGGAATTGCTGACTATTGCCTCTTCGGTGAAAATTCAACTTTTTTAATTCTGTATATATGAATAGCTTTTGCCATGATTTTCTATTTGTTATGAAAATAGAATTTACTTTTAAAACATTTAATTGCTTTTCCTAATTTGTTAGTCTATCTTTATCAAGAGACATTGATATTTTCTGTTGAGTGCAGATTTTACCAGTCTAAATTTGCATCTAAAACAGCCTTTAACCATTGCCTACATTGCTTTGAGATTGAGTGCAAAAACGCCAGAACCCCACCTCGAAAATACTAGAACCCCATCCGAAAAACACTAGCACCCATACCCCAATAATTTTTTAAAATTATTATCAGGTAAGGATTACAGACTTTGAGTACTATTTTAATGAATTTAATAATCTTAACAGGGCTGGGGTAAACTGTTTTGTGGAGAGTGGCTGATATAAATCGTATAGGATTTACGCAGAGATTCCCCTCTACCCCCCAACATTCCTGAGCGCAAGCTGAGTGAACTAGGGGGGACTTCTTAATCTCCCTTTTGAGAGTAGGATGAAAGCAGATTCCCGAATCAAGTGCGTTCTTTCTGACTGAATAATCCTATGTTTTGTGAAAAGGGTGGTAACTTTTTATTAGTCAGTAGTCAGTAGTGACGAGAAAAATAACTGGCAACTAATGATTGTAAAAATTACCGATTACACATATTTTAATATCAAAACTGTTTGAGAGGTAGAAATTATATAACTACTTTAGATAAACAGCAAAAGATATTTTCTTACTGGGTGCATACTACCTAGCAAGGGAGAGCCAAGATGAAAGCCAAACTTTTAAATGTTATTACAGTTTGCGTCGTTACTTTAGTAATGCTTTCACCAGGACTAGTAGTATTTGGCATAATTTGGGAGCGACATCTGGAGTTAGTAAAATCTCAGAATTTAGCTTACGAAGTTAACAACACAACTACAGATGCTCCCGCCTTGGCTCCCCAGACAGAGGGTACACATTCCCCTCAGACTAGCATTCAATCCTCCGATCGTAATGTGGTTCATCAAATGCTTGCTGTTGCTGAACAATATAAATTTGCCACTATCCTGCAATGGTTCTTCTTGTTAACCCCGATTTGTGTTGGGTTAGGGATTCTTTTTTACGACAGATATCTGGTTCATCGTGCTGCTGTTTTAAAAGAACAAGTTGAAATGTTGGAAAGACTGTGGCACCAAAGTATCGAACAGTAACTTATTCACAATTTACTAAAATCAAGAAAATTACCATGACAGACCAAGAACAACGCCAAAGCTTGTATTTTAATCTGATTGATGAGTTACTTAGATGTCCTAATGGTCAAGAACCAGAAATTTTGGAATCTAAACCCGAATTGATTGATTCCGGTTTAGTAGAAACAATGTTACAAGTAGCTACTATGTTTGCCCATGAAGGCAATCAGGATGGTGCCCAATTTTTATTTTTTGTGGCACGTGAGCTAGCTAAAGAATTAGGTTTATACCCGGAAGTTCCCAATACTGAAGTTGCAAATCCTGAAGTTGCAAATAAGGAGTAAAAATGTTGTTGACTTCAACAGATGCGGGACAAATAGCTTTAGAACTGCTCATGGCAGACTGGAATATTTCAGAAGAGAACAGAGAGTGGTTCACAATTTTTAACTCTCGTCTAATTGGCGAGAGTTGGTACACTGTGGAACTAGGTATAGAAGGATTTCCCGATAGGTGGTTTATTCAAGTATATGACAATGGAGTGTGCGATCCAAACTATACATTTATTTCACCAATCCGTGGTTATGAAGGATTTACAGACTTTGTAAATTTGCCGGATATCATCGCAGAGGTTTTAGTTTGTGAACGCAATGCTCGCTAATAATAATTAAAAATTCAAAAGTTAGAATTCAAGAATAATTTGTAATTCGTAATTAAATCAAGACCTAGAGTCAACGACTTCTACAAGTTGTAGTATTTATTATGGGTGGGGTTTAAACCCAATCTATATATAACATAATTACGTTGGCGAGCTTGCGAATATTATTACGAATTACGAATTTTGGATTTTGGATTTTGAATATAAAGATGCTTTACGCAAATCTGAGGTGATACCGAATAAGGTACGCCTATTTTTTTATGTAATATTTAATATTTTATTCAAACTTAATACACTATTTTGCCATACTTAATTGATAAAAATATGTTATATTAAATAGCGTGATGGACGCTACAGAAATATCAGTTCCAATGATTGCTGAAGATATCTTAGCCAAAGAATTCACAAGAGTCGTCAACCATTACTACCCGCAAGTTGGAGAATTGCTGGATGGGTGTTATGTGAAAGTCATCACCTGTTTTTGGGGACGACCTGCTAGACGTTTGCAATATATAGGAATTTATTGCTCTGACGAAATGATTTCCTGCGTGCAAGCTCAAAAAGAAATACTCAGAGAAGTAGCAGACAATATGGGTCTAATCCAGGTTGTTTGCATGAATGCCAAGCGATTGTTGCGCGATCCGATGTCGAAGGTCAAAGAGAACAACCCACGCCTATGGTTGGAGTTGCAGTGGGTTGCGACTTAGTGATTCATCGCATTAATTGAGAGGGGTAAATGCTTTTGTAGAGAGGACTTTATTCCTCAAATATTTAAGCACTAAAGTGCTTACTACAAACCTATCGACCACTAGAATAATCAGCACCTACGGTGAATACAAAGTATCAACGCAAGTAATGAAAACTGGAATTTTCTGCAATTACGATAATTTTCACCAAGATGCTCGTCGTGCCATCTTTGAGCAAGTTGCACTGGTAAAACAGGCAGAAAGCTTAGGTTTTGAGGAAGCGTGGGTGAGTGAACACCATTTTAGTGAATCTAATCTCAGCCCTTCCATGTTGGTGTTAATGGCACATTTGGCGGGATTAACTTCAACTATCCAATTAGGCACGGCGGCGGTGTTGCTGCCATTCCATAACCCGATTCGGGTGGCGGAAGATATTGCCACTTTGGATAACTTGTGCAATGGACGATTATTATTTGGAGTTGCTAAAGGCGGCCCCTTTCCCCAACAAAACAAGCATTTTGCGACCCTACCAAGTGAATCCCGTCCCAAGATGCTAGAGGCGATCGCACTGATTCAAAAGCTCTTATATGAAACTGATGTATCATTTAATGGGCGATATTATCAATGCGATCGCTTAACAATTTATCCAAAACCATTGCAGAGTCAAATACCAGTGTATGTTGCCACTGGCGGTGATGATGGTATCGAGTTGGCTGCTAAACATTCCTTTAGCTTGATGGGTGGACCGCCATTTTCCCTACACAGATTGAAGGATACTGTTACCAAATATCGAGCCTTAAATTCTAGTGGTGCGGAAAATTTAGTGCTGGCACGCTTCTTTTTTGTTGGCAAAACATACGATGAGGCGGTGAGTGAAGCGTTACCTTTCGTTCGCAAATTTAGCCAGAAAATGAAAGCTAATTCGGCTGAAGTATTGCAAAACAGTGCGAATTCCAACCAAAAACCATTCGATCGCACAAATATTTGTTTCGATGAAGATTATTTGATTGAGAATTCAATTATCGGTGATGTGGAGACTTGTCGAGACAAAATCAAGAAATTTCAGGACGAATTAAATTTAGGTACGCTAGCACTCAAACCCTCGTCTGCGGATTTGCAAAAAAACCTGGACAGTTTGACGCGCTACAACCAAGAGGTGCGAAATTATGTCTTCTAAACTATACTTGCTTCCTCCCGATGATTTACCTCCCACTGAGGTAACAAAAGAGGATGGAATGCTGCAAATGGAGCTAGAGCAGTCTACAGGCAGATGCTTTTATCTAGCTTGCGATCGCATTACGCGAGTCCTATTATCTAATTGTCAGTGGTATCTCACAACAAATACTAGCATTCTCACATTAATTATTGATTGCCCTGACTTAGTATCTTACTGGCATATTGTCAGCAATATTCCCCAGTTGGGTAATAGGTTAGAGCGGTTTGCTAGCAATGGCAAAATCCGCGTTTATCCGCCATTTGGCAAAGGGACGCCGTTTGAAATCAGCGTAAATGAAATATCTGCTTATCGAGATTGGCTTTGAGGTAAATAGAAACAGGGAATCATCCTTATCGCTGTCTAACACCCTGTACTTTAAAAGTGCAGGGTGTTGCAATTTTTATCAAAATCAGCTTTTATTTGAAACGCATAGGCACTTTGCCTTCCCGCAGGGTAGGTACGCAAAGGAAAGCACAGAGGGGCGCAGAGGTTTTGCTATAAGGTGGGGTTGTGTTTTTGTTAAATGGAGATAAAGTTATATAAGAGTGGGCTGGTTGATATTCTGTTTAATTAGGTTCTTGAGAAATCATTTTATAGAGATTATCTAACTGAGTTACTAGTGTTGGATATGCAAACAATAGTCGAAATGGGATAATTAATTGCTCCGTTTTGCTTCTCCTGACAATTCAGATCATCTCGAAAAGCCTAAGAATAACCTAACCCAATACTTCTCGGTTTTTGCATTTTTAACTCTGAATCGGGTTTGGGGAAAAGGTTAAAGGGTAAGGGTTAAAGTTTTTTTCTTTCCCCTTTTCCCCCGCTTTAGCATTTAGACAGTAAACTTTCAGTTACCCATTTATACCAATTATCTAATCCTACACCAGTAGTTGCAGAAACTTGAAAAATCTGAATTTGGGGATTCACCTGCACAGCATATTCTATGCACTTTTGCACATCAAAATCTACATAAGGTAGCAAATCAATTTTAGTGATAATCATTACATCACTAGCACGGAACATGTGCGGATATTTTAGCGGCTTATCTTCTCCTTCTGTAACAGAAAGAATCACGACTTTTGCCTGTTCTCCTAAATCAAATAAGGCTGGACAAACCAAATTTCCGACATTTTCAATCATCACAACTGAATTTAGTGGCGGATTCAGTTGTTGTAAACCTCTGTCTATCATCGAAGCATCTAAATGACAGCCTGTTCCGGTGTTGATTTGAATGACTTTAGAACCTGTTTCTTTAATTTTTTTGGCATCATTAGCAGTTTCTTGGTCGCCTTCAATGACACTGATAGATAATTGATGCTTTAAATCATTGATGGTTCGCGTTAAAAGAGTTGTTTTCCCAGCACCAGGAGAACTCATTAAATTTAAGGCGAGAATATTTCGACCTTTAAACCATCCCCGATTTTGGGCAGCTAGCAGGTTATTTTTTGCTAATATATCCTGTTCTAAAGATATTGTTGTGTTGTGTATTTTTGCATGAATTTGAGGCGCTTCTATATGAGTGTTATGACTGTGGGAGTGAGTGATGACAGTTCCATCTGGTAAAGTGTGAGTATGGTTATGTTCAGCTTCATCTGTTTCCAGATTTGTAATGTTTATTTCGCTATCATCAGAACAACCGCAGGTTACACACATAATTCCTCTATTTCTATTTCTTTGATTTTAAGTTCTTCACCAGTAATTAAATCTAATTGCACGCTACCGCAGTTACAGATTCCATAAGGTTTATCTAAATAAATTTCTGCACCACATTGGCGACATCGCCCTAAGCCTGGGATTTCCAAAATTTCTAACGTCGCCCCTTCTAAAACTGTTCCTTGAGTGCAAATATCAAAACAAAATCGGATAGCATCGGGCATAATGGCTGAAAGTTTGCCAATTTCTAATAAAACTCGCTGCACTTTTGCGCCTTTGGCATTTTCAGTCACAATTGCCACAATATTTTGGGTAATTCCAAATTCGTGCATACTATAAAATCTATTAAAGATTAACAAATTCGTGGCAATTGATCGCCTACTAACATATCAACAATTCTTTCAGCACCAAAAAGTGTTTTTAACAATACGATACCTGGGGGTGAAGAAAGAACCTCGCCAATAATACAAGCATCTTTCCCTGCTGGGTGGGATTTCATAGCTGATAAAACGTTGTTAGCATTTTCTTTGGGAACCACTACAACTAACTTACCTTCATTAGCTAAATACAATGGGTCTAAACCGAGAATTTCGCAAACTCCGTTGACTTCTTCCCGCACTGGAATAGATTCTTCGTACAGACGGATTCCTACATTAGAACTGAGGGCAAATTCATTTAGTACTGTGGCTAAACCACCGCGTGTTGCATCTCGCATAGCATGAACTTGTGGACATACATGGAGAATAGTTTCTACTAAACTATGCAAGGGCTGACAATCACTTTCAATATTAGTCTCTAAAGCTAATTCCCCACGGGCAATTAAAATTGCTGTCCCATGATTGCCTATTTCACCATTAATTATTACAGCATCTCCAGGTTTAATATTGTGGGCGGAAATGTTAACTCCTCGTGGGATGATACCAATACCAGCAGTATTAATAAAGAGTTTATCGGCTGCACCACGATGTACAACTTTTGTGTCACCAGTGACAATTTGAATACCCGCTTTTTCTGCGGCTATTTTCATGCTGGCTGCGACACGACGTAAGATTTCTACAGGAAATCCTTCTTCTAAAATTACGCTACAAGTTAGGTATAAAGGTTTAGCACCACTGACAGCTAAATCATTAACTGTACCGTTTACGGCTAATTCTCCTATATCACTACCGGGGAAAAATAACGGGTCTACAACATAAGAATCTGTTGTAAATGCGAGTCTGTCTCCTTGTTGGAGGAGAGGGGTTAGGTTGAAGCTGGCTTGGTCTTCTAGTTGTGAGAGAATTGGGTTATCAAAATTGCTGACAAAGATATCATCTATTAAATCGCGCATGGCTTTACCACCGCTACCATGTGCGAGAGTTATGTGAGTATCTTGTACTTTACTTTGGCGACGGCGGACTTTTTCTATTTTTTGGAATAGGGGATTTTGGATTGGGTTTGTGGGGGAAATATTCATATTAAATTTTTTTTAAACGCAAAGGGACGCAGTAGACGCTTTTGCGGCTTGCCGCAGGCTGGGAAGCGCAGAGGTACGCGGAGTATTTAGTCTGAGGAGAAGCCGCAGGCGGGGAGGGGTTCTTGAGTTATTTTTGGTTTTTGGGTGATTGTTCTTTTGGCAATTGTGGAGAGTCGTCCGTATTTGTAATAGGCTGCACAAGCGCCTTCGGAAGATACCATGCAAGTACCGATTGGTGTTTCTGGGGTGCAGGCTGTACCGAATACTTTACACTCCCAAGGTTTTAAGACTCCTTTGAGAATTTCTCCACATTTACAAGCTTTATGGTCGGCTACTTTGAGGTTAGGAATGGTAAATTTAAGTTCGGCATCAAATTGAGCATATTCAGGTTTAATTTTTAATCCTGAATACGGGATGTCACCTAAGCCGCGCCAATCAAAGCTATCTCGCACGGCGAAAACTTTGTTTATGGCTTGTAGGGCTACTGTATTTCCAGATTTTTGGACAATTCGGTTATATTGATTTTCAACTTCACAACGATTTTCTACTAGCTGTTGCAATAGCATCCAAATCGATTGGAGAATATCTAAGGGTTCAAATCCGGAAACGACTATTGGCTTATTATATTGTTGGGAAATAAATTGATATGGGTCACTGCCAATTACCATACTCACATGACCAGGGCCAACAAATCCATCTAGTTGTAAATCGGGATTATCTAATAGTGCTTTGAGGGCGGGAATCACGAGGACGTGATTGGAAAACATACTAAAGTTATGAATTTCTTCGGCTGCTGCTTGCAGAATAGTGAAGGCGGTGCTAGGGGCTGTGGTTTCAAAGCCTAATGCGAAGAAGACTACTTCTTTGTCGGGGTTATCTCTGGCAATTTGTAAGCTGTCTAGGGGAGAGTACACCATACGGATGTCTGCACCTTGTGCCCTGGCTTGCAGTAAAGTCGTTTTGGAACCGGGAACTCGCATTGCGTCGCCAAAGGTGGCAAAAATGACGTTATGATTTTGAGAGATTGCGATCGCATCATCTAATCTCCCTTTTGGCATAACGCATACTGGACAACCAGGCCCATGAATTAGTTCGATGGTTTGGGGTAATATTTCTTCGATACCGTATTTAAATATGGAATGGGTATGTCCGCCGCATACTTCCATGATTTTAATGGGTTTTTCTAGCTGGTGGCTTAATTTGGTGATTTCGCGGAGTATGGCTTCTGCTTTTTCCGGTTCGCGGAATTCGTCAACATATTTCATAAGGATTTGGGAATAGTAAGCTTTATGTCAATACGGCTGAGTTAAGTATTTCTTTTTACTCTCTGTGCCCTCCGCGCCTCTGCGGTTCGTTAAGATAAGTACTAATTTTTACTTGTGCTGCTGCTAATTCTTGAAGGAGTTGTAATGTTTCTGCTGCTTCTTGTTCGTTAATTCGATTCATGGCAAAGCCAACATGAACTAACACCCAATCGCCAATACAAGCTTCGGGGGGATGTTGTTCATCTACGATGCAGGCAATATTTACTTCACGCTTCACACCACCAATGTTAACTAGGGCTAGTTTATGGTTAACGTTGGTAATTTCTATAATTTGTCCGGGGATTCCTAAGCACATTTTTTTATTTTTTAAGATAAACTAACCGCAGAGACGCGGAGAACACAGAGAGAATTATTTGTCAGAAAAGGTTTGTCAAATATCAATACTTATGTATTAATTTTGCGGCTGCAATTACTGCTTGTCCTAGAGATAATCCGCCGTCATTAGCTGGAACTAAGCTATGAGTTAGTACTTTTATCCCCAATGTTTCTAATGGTTTGCTAACTTGCTGTAACAATATACAATTTTGAAAGACTCCTCCTGTTAAAGCTACCTGATGAATCAGATTTTCTTCACAAAGATGCTTAACCATTTCCACAATCGCATTAGCTAAACCTTTGTGAAATTTGGCAGCTATAACTGGTTGGGGAATTTGCTGTTGCAAGTCATAGAGTAAGGCTTGCCACATTGGGCGTGAGTCTATACAGTAAATACTATCTGAAAAGCTAAAACTAAAAGGGTATATTAGCGTTTCTTTATCATTATTTAAGCTACTAACATCTACTATAGCTTCCATTGCGATCGCAGCTTGTCCTTCATAGCTACATTCTTCAGGGCAAATACCGATAGCCGCCGCCACTGCATCGAACAACCGCCCCACTGAAGAAGCTGGAGGAGAGTTAATTTTTTTCTCTATAAGTTGATTTAGTAGCTTTAGTGGTTTTTTATTCAGCAATTTTACTATTTCTAAATCAGCATACTGTTGTTGGCAATCATCCCAAAGGTTAGCAGCTATTAATTGAGCGTAGGTATTACGCCAAGGCTGATAAGTTGCTTGTTCAGCACCAATCATTGCTACTGGTTTAAATGTTGCTAGTCGCTGAAATTTCCGATAATCTGCTAAAAGAAATTCTCCGCCCCAGAGTGTACTATCATCACCGTAACCTAAACCATCTAAAGCAATACCTAATACTGGAGGTGAGTTTAAAGGAATCCCATTTTCTGCCATACAAGCAGCAATATGGGCGTGATGATGTTGGATTTGATGAATTGAAATTTGATTTGTATCTGCTAGTTCTTTACCAAGTTTGCTGGAAAGATATTCAGGATGTTTATCAATAGCGATTACTTCTGGTGTATGTTCAAATAAATTTAAGTATAAGTTTAAAGTCTCTTGGTAAGCATTCAAAGCCGCAGCATTTTCTAAATCTCCCAGATGTTGAGATAGAATCGCTTCTCCTTCACGCAATAAGCAAAAAGTATTTTTTAACTCACTACCCATTGCTAAAATTTGCCGCACATTGTCAAATCCCGGCGGTAAGCTAATCGATGCTGGTGCATATCCTCTAGCACGGCGAATTATTTGGACTTTATCGCCGATAACACGCACAACCGAATCATCTACCCGATTAATAATCTCTCGATTGTGAAAGAGAAAATAATCAGCGATTGTCCCTAATTTTTCTTTTGCTTCGTCATTATCAATACATTGTGGTTCATCGGCAAGATTACCACTTGTTAAAATAATTGGGCGATTCATCCGCCGCAGAATTAAATGATGTAAGGGTGTATAAGGTAGCATGAAACCAAGGGTATTTTGCCCCGATGCAACCGATGGTGCTACAAGTTTTTTACCTGTCGCTTGTAGTAAAACAATTGGTGCGGCAGAACTTGTCAATAATTCTTTTTCTTTAGCGTTGACAGTACAATATTGTTCAATTATTTCAATATCTCGCGCCATTAAAGCAAATGGTTTGTGATAGCGCCTTTTGCGCTGACGCAGTTTTTGGACAACGGTTTCCTGAGTTGCATCGCAAGCTAAATGAATACCACTTAAGCCTTTAATTGCGACAATCTCACCCTTTTGCAACAAGGTACAAACAGCATCCACATCATCCAGCATAGAAAACATGGAAGCAGTAACCGATTTCCCATCAGCACGTTCTAACCAAGCTGTGGGGCCACAAACATGACAAGCTACAGGTTGGGCGTGAAAACGGCGGTTTTCAACATCGTCGTATTCCTTTGCACATTCGGGACATATAACAAACGCAGACATACTGGTATTGCATCTGTCATAAGGAATCGCACGAATAATACTCAGGCGAGGACCGCAATGAGTGCAATTGGTAAAGGGGTAACGAAAAAAGCGGCTAAAGGGGTCAAATATTTCTTGTTGACACTGTGGACAAGTAGCTGCATCAGGGACAATTTCTGTTTTAATGGCATTATTGACGCTACTAGAAATCACAAAATTGTTAAAGTTAAATTTACCTTCATAAGGAATTCTAGTTAGCTGATTAATTTTTGCTAATGGTGGACATTCTGTTTGCAATCTGGCAACAAACTCTGTTAATGCTTCCTCACTACCAGATACCCGAATTAATACACCTTGCCCATCATTACAAACATCTCCATACAAACCACAGGCTTTAGCAAGACGATATACAGTAGGGCGAAATCCTACTCCCTGAACAGTACCGCGAACTCTAATTTCTTCAGTCGGCATAGGGACTTCCAAATAAAAAAATACTTAAAAAACTCTCTTCTCCTCATTCCTCTGTGTTCTCTGTGTCTCTGTGGTAGCCTGCGGCAAGCCGCTTCTCTACGAGACGCTCCGCGAATGCGTCTACGTTTATTTAAATAATTTCTTTCTTAGAAGTCCCATAATTAAACTGCCACAGCAATATTCGGTTATTTCCAGAATCAGCTATTACCGCCGTATTACCACAAATTTTTATCCCATAACACCAATTTAAACTATCTCGTTTAGGCAATCCGAAATTACGATTTTCACCTTTACTTTGAAAATTTATTTGTCCTGCCAACCCATCTGCCATTACACCTTGCAGTGATAAAATTGATTCTGGCTTTCTCCATCCTAACAAACGAGAATTAGCCGTATCTGCAACTACTAACCAATCGCCAGCCACCGCCACACCATAAGGCATACTCAAACTACTAGCGCTAGGCAAATAAACTCCTTGATTCATTTCCACAAAATCAAAGCTTTTTTGCCCTAAAACCACAGCACAAGGAGTATTATTTTCTGTTGGCATTCCCTGCCAAATCATCACTCGGTGATTACCTGCATCGCTGACAACCAAATTTTCTCCCCAAAAAGCGATGTCGTGACACCAACGCATACTCGCTGCGGTTGGAGAATCACCACCGTTTTCATTGCGAGATATCATATCCGGTTGTCCCAAAACTAAATCAGCAGGTTGACCATTTTCTGTTGGTAACTGATGCCAAATTAATAGTCTTCGATTACCAGTGTCAGCAATAAATAGCCGTCCTTGATGATAGTAAACACCATAAGGCCAGTGCATTGTACTAGCAGATGCTTGCTGATTGCCTCGATTTGGTTCATTATCAGTAAAATTAACTTGCCCTAACACCAAATCTGCTGGAACATTATTATCTTCTGGTAAGTTTTTCCAAATTAAAACTCGATGATTCCAAGCATCTGCGACAGCTAACCCTTCGCCGCAAGCACAAATCCCTGTTGGTACACTTAAGGTTGCACTTCCCGGTGTAGTTTTAGCATTTTGTCCTTCATGATAAAAGTCAGGTTGTCCAATTACCCAATCAGCCGATTGACTATCTCTCGTGGGTAAATTTTGCCATCCTAATAATCGATGATGTCCTGTATCTGATACCCATAATGGGCCGGTTTCTGATAACAAACAAGCACTACGAGGCCCAAACATTGTTGTGGCATTGGGTGCTACAGGTATAACTAATTGTTCGGGTTCAATAATGTTGCCTAAAATTACCTCCGCACCTTGAGGTGATAGAGGTAAATCTTGAGGATTGTCTATTGCTTTTAGCGGTAATTGTGATATGGGATTAATTATGATTGGGATATCCATGAACCGCAAATAGACGCTGATAATTATTTAAAAACATTAATCTTGATTAGCATGTAACAACAGTAACGGTTTTGCATTATGCTTTTTTCAAATTCAGTTAAAACCTTTAATCAACTTCAATATTAATCAATTTTATGACTTACGCATGAGTTAGGGAATAACGTAGACGCTTCGGCTTGCCGCAGGCTACCACAGAGGCGCAGGAGACACAGAGAAATGAGAGTTTGAGAGATATTTTGCGTAAGCCCTAAATTTTAAAAAATCTATCTAACCTTTAGTAATTTTTACTACATAGCGAATCTTTGGTATGAGTGCGCGATTTACTGAAATGAGAAAGCAAACTGGGGTTTGAGAAAGTAAAAGCTTATTTTACTTGCGGAAAACACTAAAATGAGTAAGTCAAATGACCTTTTGCTTGCGGAAAACACCAAAATGAGTAAGCAAACTGGAGTTTGAATAAGTCAGAGCTACTTTTGCTTGCGGAAAACACTAAAATGAATAAGCAAACTGGGGTTTGAATAAGTCAAATGACCTTTTGAGAAAGTAATATGCCTTTTTACTTTCTCAAAACACTAAAATCAATACCTGAATTACACAAATGAGAATGAATTTAGGGATATTGAGAAAGCACTCAGGCATTTTGCTTGTACAAAACACTAGAATAAATGCGCGAACTACTGAAATGAAAAAGCAAATTAGCTGTGATTTGACTAATCGCCAAGTAGATTTGCTGAAATCTTACCTTCGCGTTATCATTTTTGTAGTTTCACAAAAACCTTATCTTCTTTAACCTTGACTGGATACGACTGAAGCGAAACATCAGGCACGGTTAAGCATTTACCTGTCTCTAATTTGTACTGGAATCCGTGGGCAGGACAGGTAATAATACCATTTTCAACTTTACCCTTTTCTAAGGGAGATCCTAGATGGGTACAAGCATTACGGTAACATTTAACTGTAACGCCTTGGCGATGTAAAATTAGTGAAGTACCAGCAAGTTGTACTGCGACTACACTAAATTCAGGAACTTCATCAAGGGTAGCTACTTTCATCCAAGTACAAGTTATTTTTGAAGAGAATGGACTGATTAAATTAGAATTAGCGTTGTTAACAGCAGGGCTATTATTGACTGCAACAACTTTAGTAATTTCAGGACAATGGTTTTTTATTGCCTGTTCTACTCCCTGAGATAAAGTTAAAGTAGAAGCCGGACAACTGCTGCAAGTTCCGATTAATCTAACTTCTACTGTATCTGGTGACTTAATTGCCACTAATTCTACATCCCCATTATGGCTTTTTAAACCTGGGCGAACTTCTTCAAGGGCTGTTTCAATTCGCTGTGCTAATGGTGGTTTTGGTGGTTTGACTAACTCGTGATACAGTAGCACTGCATATACTAATTCATCCGCAACAGCATGACGCAAAGCTGGCATTGATTCTTGTTTGAGGCTTTTAATCAAATTAGTCAATGCAGCTTTATGCAAAGCTTCAATTGCTCTTTTTAGACCTACTGCTACACACCGTTGGCTTTCATCCCACTCGGATATAATTGCCTCAAAACGATTAATTTCCTGAATTAATTCTTCAAGATTTGTCATTTGTCATTTGTCATTAGGCATGGGGCATTGGGCATGGGGCATGGGGCATTGGGCATTGGGTATTGCTTGTTTATCAATGACAATTCACTTCGTTTTAAAATCCTTGAAGAGAAACGGCATAATCATGCCCGTCACTAAGCTAGATAATATGATTGGTAAGTAGAAGGGAATGGGGGCTTGTGCAAGTAACACTAGCAGTAAAAAACCTACAGCAATACCAATAGTAGTTTGCTTGAGAAAAAATATTGGATTGCGTATTAGCTTTCCTTTAAAAAATAACTTGGCAGATAACCATCCTAGCTCTAACATATTTTCTCCTAATAATTTGTCAAGAAATTTAAAGCAACAAGCCCTAATAAGATGGCAGGAATTACACCCGCAGGAGCAAATAATGCACCAAGCATTGCTGAAAGTTCATATCCTATATCTTTACCAGCTAATAGCATTCCACCAATTGCACCGCCAACCATAGCTAAGGCTGTTGCTATAATTAGCCACACCAATTCTGTTGCTATATTAAGATCGCCATCTGCTAAACTTGTGAGAAAGTTTATCAGATTTGGCGTTGTTAAAATGTCTCTCATGCTGTTTTTCCTCATTATTTAAGTTTTTGAGACGCGATAAATCGCCGTCTCTACAAGGGTTTTGGTCTTATCTGAACTGTATTGAACCCATAACTCCTAACCCTTCATTTCTGCTTCTACATCTTGTAATGCTTGGACTACTACCTCTGCTTGTGCAACTTGTTGATATTCCGTAAATATTTCTAAAGCAGTTTGATAGTAGATACGGGCTTGCAAAAGATTTTGAGGATTACCAGCTTCTGGTTTTTCGGGGTCGTCTGGTAAGTTGAATAGAGCGTTGGCTTTGTTGGAAATTGTGTTAGCGTACTCTAAAGGTGTATCTTTGGGATTACGCACTTTTAGCGCTTCGTCATAAGCTGCGATCGCACGTAAGTTATTCTCGACAGGATGGGAACTTACTAAATATTGCAAAGCGTTACCTAAATTGTTTTGCAACATCGCATATTCTCTAGGATGATCGATCAAATTAATGTGCTTTAGCGCCACCTCAAATGATTGCACAGCTAACCCTTGACGCAAGTATTCCCGTTCTGATGCTAAGGGCATAGAAAGGTAAGCGATCGCAATATTGTTATACAAAATCGCGTATTCTTGGGGGTAATCTTCCCAAGTAAACACCCGCAACGCCTCATGATAAGCCTGGATGCTGTCAGTTATCCGCGCCAAATTGAACGGTACAAGCGACTGCAACACCAGCCCAAAATTCATCTGCGTTTCTGCCACTTCCTCTGGCAAAGCTAATTGTTGTAAAATCGGTAATGCCTCTTCATAACCGACTTTAGCTTGCATCAACAGTTGGTAATCAGCATCCGGTATTGCCTGTAACGTCCCTGCCATGCCCACTTTGGCCCTGGCTTTCAACAAGGGATACTCCTCACCACACATCTCGTAGGCCCGGTAATATAAGCCAACTGCATTCCGCAAGTCTTGGGCTGTTTTGGGCTTTTTTTGAAAACCCTGTGCGATCTCAATCAGCATTTGGATTTTTTCCTCTGCTGAAGCTGACTCCGATGCAACAGCTGCGATCGCAGCCTTCACTGCTGAATCTGTAATGCTGGGGGTCATAACTCTGCCGTACTCTAGCCAATTGGGAATTGAGTCCAACACCCATGAATGATCGAAACACGCGATCGCATTTCATCACGGGCCATACTGATTTACGCAGGCTTCGAGTCCTTTAGGCGGAATTCCCCTTTTTTGTCTGAGACTAGGGCTAATGATTAAGGACTAGGGAAAGAGTTGATCCCATGTCCAATTATCCAATACCCCATGCCCAATCAATTTTTTTACTATAAAACACCCTATTTCTAAAATTCTAGGGGGAAATTGCTAATATTAATGTCAGCTTTAAACACCTAATATTTTTAAAATACTTTTTGTATCATCACTCGACACAATCCAAATATTCTTTCTTGAATTGTTGACATACATATATGCACTATCTTACCAGCTAATTTTTGTATACTCCAAAGATTCGCCACGGGATCGTCGAAGTGTAAAATATATTCATCAACTGTAAAACAAGCTCCCTTGAAAACAGACAGCATTTTCTATCGGATCTTTCAGAGTATCCCCACTACTTTCTTTGAACTGATTAATCAATCGCCCCAACTAGCTAGTGTTTACCAATTTTCTTCAGTAGAAGTCAAACAACTAGCCTTTAGAATCGATGGTGTTTTCCTCCCAAATGCAGCAGAACTACCTATTTATTTTGCCGAAGTGCAATTTCAACCAGATAAAAAGTTCTACTCGCGTTTATTTACCGAAATTTTTAATTATCTCGACAAAACCGAATTAACTAATAATTGGCGTGGTGTTGTCATCTACCCCAACCGTAGCGTTGATACTGGAGATACCGAAAGATATACAGAACTACTCAATTCACAACGAGTGACTCGCGTAAAATCTGAGTGCCTAAAATACTCATCCTTTCGCACGAATTAACAGCTAGCAGTAATGAATTCAGTACACTAGGTTATTTAACGTCAATAAGTAAAAAATAATAATTTTGTTTTTACTGTTTTTTATTTATTAAATCTGTTACGAGTATAACAAACATCATAATTGAAAATCATCTTGTAAAACTGTTAGCTATTTTTAATGATTAATTCTTTTTTAATGAAAGAGAATTAAATCAAAAAATATCTTAGTATTGAAAAATAAATATTGATAAGCAGGTGAGACTTTACAAGCATTATCACCTATATCATGCATGGTAAACAATAGAAAAATGCATAGCCGATGACTAACGTACTATGGCTACAAGGTGGTGCTTGTTCAGGCAACACCATGTCATTTCTCAACGCCGAAGAACCGACAGTCTGCGATTTAATTGCCGACTTTGGTATCAATATACTTTGGCATCCTTCCTTGGGGCTGGAACTAGGCAACGATTTGCAAACACTGCTACGAAATTGTATTTCTGGCACAATTCCTTTAGATATCTTGGTATTTGAAGGCAGCGTTGTTAATGCTCCCAACGGTACTGGCGAATGGAATCGGTTTGCCGATCGCGCCATGAAAGATTGGTTATTAGACCTCGCCAAAGTTGCTAAATTTATCGTCGCTGTGGGAGATTGTGCCACATGGGGAGGAATTCCCGCCATGTCACCTAATCCCAGCGAATCGGAAGGTTTGCAATTTCTCAAGCGTCAAGAAGGCGGCTTTTTAGGTAAAGACTTCGTGTCTCAAGCCGGATTACCTGTAATCAATATACCTGGATGTCCCGCACATCCCGACTGGATTACGCAGATATTAGTTGCGATCGCTACTGGACGCATAGCAGACATTGCTTTTGATGAACTAAATCGTCCCCAAACTTTCTTCAACACCTACACACAAACAGGTTGTACCCGCAACATCCACTTTGCCTACAAAGCATCAACCGCCGAATTTGGTCAGCGCAAAGGCTGCTTATTTTATGACTTGGGTTGTCGCGGCCCCATGACTCATTCTTCCTGCAACCGCATCCTATGGAACCGCGTATCTTCCAAAACTCGTGCTGGAATGCCTTGTTTAGGTTGTACCGAACCAGAATTTCCCTTCTTTGACCTTAAACCAGGAACCGTATTCAAAACCCAAACAGTAATGGGAGTTCCTAAAGAATTACCGCCAGGGGTGAACAAAAAAGACTACGCCTTACTGACAATGGTCGCCAAAGATGCAGCACCACCTTGGGCAGAAGAAGACTTTTTTACAGTTTAGTCATTGGGCATGGGGCATGGGGCATTGGGAATTGGTTAGTTATTCTTTCTCCCTCATTTCCCTCATCCCCTTAACAATTATTGGAGAAGATAATGGGAATTCAATCATTAGATATATCGCCCGTCGGTAGAGTTGAAGGCGATTTAGATGTCCGAGTTGATATTGAACATGGAAGAGTAGTCAACGCCTGGACACACGCTGAATTATTTCGCGGATTTGAAGTTATCCTCCGCGGTAAAGACCCCCAAGCCGGATTAATTGTCACACCTCGCATTTGCGGCATTTGCGGCGGTTCTCACCTGACTTCTGCATCTTGGGCATTAGATACAGCTTGGGAAACAGAAGTTCCCCGCAATGCAATTTTGGCGAGAAATCTCGGTCAAATTGTCGAGACCATTCAAAGCATTCCCCGCTACTTTTATGGTTTGTTTGCCATTGATTTAACCAATAAAAAATACCGCCATAGTCGCTATTATGACGAAGCTGTGAGACGCTTTGCCGCCTTCACAGGCAAATCTTATGAACTCGGCATAACAATTTCCGCTAAACCCGTAGAAATTTATGCACTATTGGGCGGACAATGGCCCCATTCCAGCTACATGGTTCCCGGTGGCGTGATGTGCGCCCCCACTTTAACAGACATCACCCGCGCTTGGGCAATTCTCGAATACTTTCGCACCAATTGGTTAGAACCAGTGTGGTTGGGTTGTTCTTTAGAACGCTACGAACAAATCCAAACTTATGATGACTTTAGAGATTGGTTAGATGAAGACCGAAATCATCGAGATTCCGACTTAGGTTTTTATTGGCGCATGGGTTTAGACATCGGTTTAGATAGATATGGCGCTGGTGTTGGTAAATATGTCACTTGGGGATATTTAGCCCATGAAGATAAATACCAAAAGCCGACTATCGAAGGACGAAATGCGGCGATGATCATGAAAAGTGGAGTGTACGACAGCTTCACACACACTCACACCTTAATGGATCAGTCATTTACCCGCGAGAATACAACTCACTCTTGGTACGATGAAGGGACAGCAGATATTCACCCTAGCGATCGCACCACTAAACCTACTGCAATCAATACCAAAGACTTCGATAACGCCTACTCTTGGTCGAGTGCAGTTCTTCACAAAGACTTCGGACGCTTGGAAACTGGCCCCTTAGCGCGTCAATTAGTAGCTGGTGGTAAACATGGCGAATCTTGGCAACACTACGACGGCTTGATTCTAGATGTATTTAAGGAAATGGGTGGTGCTAGTATTCATGTGCGCCAGTTGGCACGAGTTCACGAACTTGTCAAGTTATATCGGCAAGCTGAACACTGTTTGCGCGAATTCAAATTAAACGACCCCTGGTATATCAAACCCACAGAAAAAGATGGCAAGGGTTGGGGTGCAACAGAAGCAGCACGCGGTTCTTTATCTCACTGGGTGGAAATAGAGGGCGGTAAGATTAAAAACTACCAAGTGATTGCCCCAGGTACTTGGAATATTGGCCCTCGTGATGGCGATGGAATCCGCGGCCCCATTGAAGAAGCGTTAATTGGCACACCCATTTACGATTCTAGCGATCCAGTGGAAGTTGGTCATGTGGCGCGATCGTTTGATTCATGTTTGGTGTGTACTGTTCACGCCCATGATGCGAAAACTGGTGAGGAGTTGGCGCGTTTTCGGACTGCTTAATTCTCAAAATTCTTCTGGCTTTCTATCACCGTTTCTTCAATCCATCAGTTCTTGTAGCTGTTCAAGACTCATTTAGTCGTCGTTAATGGCACTGCAAAACTTGAACAGCAGTCAACTTTAGATCAGCAAATACTAGCGAAGCGATCGCACTATCTCCTAGATACACCTTCTCCTCATAAAAACCCTCTACCCATTCCAGAACTGTCACTCGCTGTTGTATTGGATCAACAATCCAATACTCAGCAATACCCCGTGCGGCATACTCAGATCGCTTATAGCGATAATCACGACTACTCTGATTTGGACTCACCACTTCAACCACTAATAACGGCGGTGGCATCTCTGGCATTACCGTAGATCGTTTAGCCCCCTCCATTGCCGTCGCCAACTCCTCAGAAAACACCACTAAATCAGGAACGCGCACCCGTGAGCCAGTAGTTATAATTTCCGTTTTCATCGACAGCCGATAAGCAGGAATACCCAGTTGCACAAAGCAGACAAGGATAAACATGGCAATTCGTCGATTTATCTCACTTTCGGCCGTCATCAGAAGCAATTCTCCATCTTCAAACTCATACATTGCATCTGTACCATCGTCATAATTAAAGAACTCCTCAAGAGTCATATTCCCAGATGCAGCTTTATCTAATGTGATTGCCATAATCACCTTACCTTCTGGTAAAAACATCATTAGCTTACTATTATCACAATATCTCTAGGACTTACGCGCTTAATTTAATTATCAGGTGGGTTAGTCATAGGGTAAGGCATCGAAATTTTTGTAATTTATAGTTTCCTAAGCAGCTATTGTGAGTCTACTTACTCCATTCATACAACATAAGACATGTTATTTCGGCGATCGCATTTGCTACTTTGGTGATCGCATTTGCTACTTTGGTGATCGCATTTGTTACTTTGGCGATTACATTGGACAAGACTTACTTACAGCTTACTGGATTGGTCATCTACCTGAGCGTAGGCGTAGGCCGTCATAGACATTGCTCTTGCATTACTGTGCCAAAAAATTAAACTTAGTTTACAGTTTTAACATTTGATTTCTGGTTAAGTGTTAAACCTCATCGCCACTCCAGCATTTCTTCAATCGTCAAACCAATATCACTCGCAATCTGCCGTAGCAACCTTGGTGAAATGTCACGCCCTTTGTGGAATGGGACTGTTGTTCCTCGTCCATCTTCGTGTCGAAACTGTTTGTGTGAGCCTTTCTGACGCACCTCCACAAACCCAAGCTTCTCCAATATTCGTACAACTTCTTGGGGTTTCAGAATAGGAATATTACTCATGGTCTACTGAACCACAATCTGTTGTATACCTACAAACTCTGTCTCGAATACCAGATCCTCGTCCTCTAGAAGCATCTCAATAACTTCACGCAAATTTTCCTGCAATTCATCCAAGGTTTCACCTTGAGAATGCGCCCCAGGAAAGCCAGGGACATAGCCAACATAGAACTTAGTATCAGGATCTCTTTCAACGATCGCAGTAAAAGTTTTCATATCACAATCATCGACAACGGTCACTTACAGCTTACTGGATTGGACATCAATCTGAGCGTAGGCGTAGCCCGTCGTAGACATCGCTCTTAATTTAGTCAGACCTAATCTTCCTGTTTCAAGGCTTGCATGAGAATTTCACCTGCATCAAACGAATTGTACGGTGTAGGCAAATCATAGGTCTTAAATGGTTCGAGAGGTGAAATATCTTTGTTGGTATCCAATTCTTCCGCCAAAATGCGGATTAGCTTAATTTTTTCTGATACAGAGAGTTTCCTGACAGCAGGAAGTAGCTCAGTGAGTGTCATGTTTCGCGCTCCATTTCTCCAACTAGGGTTACTTATAGCTTGCTGGATTAACCATCTAACTAAGCGATTGCCCAAAAGATAAATTTGGGGAAAATGAGGGATAAATAACCTATTCCTAATGTCCTATTCCCAATGCCTTATATTCAAAACTCGTAGCGTACCACACTAAAACTTATAGAAACAGTGGGTTAGGCTTGCGTTAATGCATTTGCATAAAACAGCAATTTACACGGTAAGCTTGTGTCTGATTTAGCGCTACATAATTATCTCCCTCGCGTTCCCGATGCAGCATTGCAAGAATACATAGAATGGTGTGTTTTAGAGCAAGCTCAAGCCGCAGAATGTAACTTTACTCCTGATAGAAGTAAGTTAAATAATTTGCCACCAGAAGACTACGTTCCTAAACTTGTCGAGCAGTTCATGAAAGTTAAACCAGACCCAATTAAGGCCGGTTTGGTAGCTGCGATCGCTGGCAAAGAAGCTGACAAACACGCTTTATCCGGTTTAGCGATCGCTGCCGATTTTGTATCTCTTTATGTCAAGTATTTAATTCCTAAAGAGGGAAGTACTAAAGAACAGGCTGAAGAGATATTAACTCAAGCATCACAACATCAGTATGAAAAACTGACTGAAGTTGCCAAGAAACATGGTGTAGCTTTATAGTTTCTTACTGATAATTTATTCTCAGAGGCTTTGTCTGTCCCATCAGTCAGAGCCTCGTATTTTGCAGATTATGGCACAAACTCGAAATAATCACAATCAGCAGAAGCTTGATAATGAGTTGTTCTTAATCTTATACCTTTACTATGACCTTAAGCTTTAAAGTAAGTTTCACTGCATTTATAGATACAGTACGGCTTCTTATTTTATAATTTAAGAAACATATTATTAGTTTATAGTTAAATGGACAGAATCGTAGTTAACTCTCACATTCATTTCGGTAAACCCTGCATCGCAGGAACACGCATCACTGTGCAGAGTATTCTTGAACTACTTAATGACGGACTTTCATTTGAAGAAATTATCCGAGACTACTATCCAGACCTAAAAATCGAAGACATTCGTGCCTGCTTAGGATATGCGATCGCTCTAGTGGCAGCTGAAGACATTCGCCTAGTATCTATTTGAGCATGAGATTCTTACTGGATCAAGATGTATATGCTGTAACAGCAAGATTTCTAGTTGATAGCGGACATGATGTAGTTCTTGTTGCTCAGATTGGTCTTTCGCAAGCAAGTGATGAAGAAATACTTAGAACAGCACAGGAACAGAACCGTATTCTTATCACGCGAGATAGAGACTATGGAAATCTTGTTTTTGTGAGAGCAATGGGATCTGGAGTCATTTATCTCCGAATCCTACCTACAACTGTAAATAAAGTTCATAACGAGCTGGTACGAGTTATAGAAACTTACTCTGAAGTCGAATTAGTAGGGGCATTTGTAGTTGTACAACCAGATGGGCACAGGTTTAGAAAAGTATCTTTATAAAAGTTTAAAGTGCATTATTTTAATGATTGTAGATGTCGAAAGTGAGGTTAGAAATCTCATCCCATGCTAACTATTATCGGTTGCGGCAATCTCAATCGCAATGACGACGCAGTAGGTGTAATCATTGCCCAACGCTTACAAAAATATCTAGCTGAAAATCCTCATCCTCATGTGCGTGTTTATGACTGCGGCACCGCAGGGATGGAAGTAATGTTTCAAGCTAGAGGTAGTAAACAATTAGTAATTATTGATGCAAGTTCAACTGGTTCTGAACCGGGTGCTGTATTTAAAGTTCCAGGAAAAGAACTGGAAGCTTTACCAGAACCTAGTTATAACTTGCACGATTTTCGTTGGGATAATGCTTTAGCCGCCGGACGGAAAATCTTTCAAAATGACTTTCCCGAAGATGTCATAGTTTATTTAATTGAAGCGGCAAATCTTGGTTTGGGACTAGAGTTAAGTCCTGTTGTTAAACATTCTGCTGATTTGGTTTTTGAAGAGGTAGCTGCACTTATCAGCCAGAATATTAACTTTTAATTAACAATCCAAAATCGAATCACGCCCAATCCCGATAAACAGAAAGTTCATCTACCCTCATTTCAAAAGGTATACCTTGACTTTCTGGGGGACAAACACGGATTTTAGCACTGTTAACAATTCCATATAGCAATGTCCCCATTGGCACAATTTTTTGTAAAACACGCCAATTAATAACTTGATCGGGACATTCAATTACCAATGTCAGAGCATTGGCGTGGGTTGTGACATACCACCGACAATCAGACAGCAGATTTTGAATGGTGCGATCGCACGCATCATAAAAGTATCTGCTAATAGAATCCTCTAGCTGTTGCCGCAGTATAATATCCGCAGATGTCGGTTGCATCGGATGTGAGTCATCACCATTGAAGTAATACATCTTTCTAGCCATCTTTCTTCAGCTTCCTGCTTATATTCCAATCACCATTCCATAAAGTACATCTTTATTTGTTTCTAATAATTCTTGGGTTTCGTCATCATAATACGCACCAATTCCACTACACTGAATTCCCAAATAATTACTAGTTAAATAAAGTCTCTGTCCCAGAAA
Organism: Nostoc sp. JL23; assembly: GCF_017115065.1. NCBI lineage: Bacteria > Bacillati > Cyanobacteriota > Cyanophyceae > Nostocales > Nostocaceae > Nostoc > Nostoc sp. JL23. The sequence continues at coordinate 14,196 of NZ_JABXKN010000151.1, read as the reverse complement.
ACCAGCTATTTGCATAGCAGTTTGATAATTTAAATAATCTGACACAAAAAATAAAGTTACAGCGCCATCTCTAGCAATAGCTTGATTAATACATAAGTAACCTGTCTTTTCACTAAAGTTACCCGCTTTAATCAGATACGTACCTTTATATAATCCAGGTGTCATTCCTTTTACTCGATGCACCACTGAGTAAATTTCTATTTCCTCATAGTTTTCTGTCGGTATTGACTGCTGAAGTTGTTGCACTACATATAAATAATCTTCTTGAGAAATAGCCTCTTTCCGGAAACGTCTAATAGAACGTCTATCCCAAACAGTTTGATAAAATTTATCCCGATCAAAATCAAATTGAGGATACTCTAATTTCTGCTGGCGACTCTTTTGTAGAGTAGTTGCTTGATAAGCATCTTCAATAAATTGATTCGATTCAAAATAATCAGTACCAGAGACAAAAGGAACTTTCAGCCTTAAGCGTCTGATTTTCTTGTCTTGTATTTCTCCTGACACCGCACAAGCAGTAATAAACTCTTTATTCTCAAATCCCAAATCTGAATTGAGAGCAAGTTTATCAAAGTCGAAAATTAGTTGTATATCTCGGTTGTAGAGATAAGCTGAAGCTGCGATCGCACCTAAATGGTGTCCGCTATCTAAGAAGCAATATCTCATGCTTCTGTTTTGATATTTCCAGCTAGACCTATAATAAACACAACTAATTAAAAAGATGAATCCGTTGATACTTTTACCCGGTATAATATAATTCTCTAACCCATCATCAATTAATTCATAGATGAGAGTTAGACAATTATTCTCAACTTCTAAATGGTATATACCATTTATCATTCCCTCAATACCGCGAACCTGTACGTAAACTTCTGTAGGATACAGAGCGCCTGCTGATGGATTCACCCGCAATTTATAAGGGCCATCTTTATATACTTTTTCTAGGGTTATCGCACTGGTTAACGAGATAAAAGAGTGAACAGGATTATTGAGATTTAATTTCACTCTCCGATAAAACTTGGGATAAACTTTAAATGAAGATGGCTGTGTTGAAGCATCTACATAATTTGGGTCAAGTTGTACCGATAAGTAAGAATGCTTGGTAGCGTCATGATAGGCTTTACCCGATATCTGACTTGATGGCATTTTTAATTATCCTTAAGACTTCTACATTACTAGCAAAATCTATCGCTTTATAATCGTCTAAGTTTTTTAAATATAAATTAGGATGATGTTGTAAAAGTGACTTGACAACTTCTGTCTTTCCGGCTGATGCTGCGTACATTAAAACAGTTGCACCGTTATCATTTTGGTTATTAATGTCAATGTTATGAGCCAACAGTAAATTAATTAAATCGTAGTGATTACCAAAACAAGCAAACCACAAAGCATTGTTGCGATCGCTATTTCGAGCATTAATATCCGCACCAGCTTCAATTAGTTCTTTGACGACTGTATAAACTCCTTCTCTTGTCGCTTTCATTAAAGCTGTATCGCCATTTTCACCCGGCTGATTTAAATCACCAGAATTATAGCCTTTTGCTATTAGCCATTGGGTTGTTACTTCACTCAATTTTTGACTGTTGTTTTGATTCATCAGTATTCCTTAGTTAACTTAATTTCTGACAATTTACTAATATAAATTTGTTTAGCAAACAGAATGGTGAGCATTACTCACCATTTTTGAAAAATGTTATCCAAATTCTTTTAACCTACATATATGCTATCAACTTCATAAGTTTAAATTATGAATCATTTATAAAGATAGCCAGATATTTGTCTTAAAAGAGCTTGTAAAAGTATGGAAAAGCAATAATTCTTACAGTTTTATTTCATAATATAGACTAACAGCAGATATGTCATAAAGGTGAATTTAAATACCCAACTTCTTAAAGAAGTCAGGTATTTAAGCAGTAAGTATGTATATTTTCAACTTGACTGACAATGATAAGAATATAAAATATTATCTACATCTTCGATAGTAAGACTTTGGTTATCAGCTAAAGTTTTCAATCTATGGGTAATATCTTTAAGCTGGGATAAATTAAAGGAAAGTCCTAATTCATTAGCTCGGTGATTAACCGCTTGTTTCCCAGCCAATTTATGATTGATTAAAATTGAGCGCGTTACACCAAAACTCCGGGGATTAATAGCTTCATAAGTCTCCGAATTATTAAGCATAGCTTTAGTATGAATGCCAGCTTTATGACTAAAAGCACTTTCCCCAAAAATACAGTGGTTAAAAGGAATAGAAACTCCAACTTTTCTCGCAACTAATTCATGCAAGTAACCAAGTTCTTCCAAGCGATATTTAGACTTAATCTGCTCTGGATTTGTAGAATACAACCTAGCGATGAATGCAGCTAGTGAGGTAATACCATTGCGTTCACCAATACCCAGAACACAAGTATCAATATGAGTTGCTCCTGCTTCCAGTGCTGTATAACTGTTAGCATTTGCACATTCTGTATCATTATGACCGTGAAACTCAATATCTAAATTAGTGAACTGGCGCAAAGTCTTCACTAATTCAAATATTTGCATTGGCGTAATAATTCCTACTGTATCGGCAATTCCTATGCGTTTGACAACTCCTAACTTTTCAATCTCCGAATAAATTGTAATTAAATCTTCTATGGAAGTGCGTGACGAATCCTCAGCCGAAAACCGTAACTCAATATCGGGGGCTTGTTGATGAATAAAAGTTAAAACTTCAGATGCTAAATCAATAATTTGATTAATATTTTTACCATGACTGAACTGACGCATCAAAGAAGAACTACCAATAGTTAAATTAATCCCAGCGACGCCTGTCGCTAAAGCGACTTTAGCATCTTCTAAGTGACAGCGAATGTGAGTTAATATTTTGGATGGCAAGCCTAACCTAGCTAATCGTTCACAGTCTTGTCTAGACTGAGGTGAAGCAATTGGTGACGTTAACTCTATATATTCCACTCCAAATGCAGCAAGGGCTTCAGCAATTTCGACTTTATCATCTGAAGAAAAATTGGCTTTGACGAATTGTTCACCTTCACGGAGAGTACTTTCTACAATTGCAAATTCAGATAGCGACATTGAGCAATCCTTGTGCTACTTCTTACTAAGAATATTTACTTATTAGTTTTTATATTAGCAGATTTGCATAATCGAGAAATAATTGCTTTGGCTGATTCTTGGGGACTATCTATAGTATCAATTATAAGAGAGCGATCGCTTGTATCCATCGCTTCTAAAACCTGTTTCGTAGGAACCGAATCATAGTTCTGACTCTCTTCGACAAATATTTTTAGTTTCTCCCGCAATTCTACACCTGTAACAACTTGTTTTTTTACAAGTTCTAAGATTTCTTGTTCTTCTTTAGCAGTAAAATAAGCAGAAGCCTCTGGTACGCCCAAGCTAGCAAAGTTTGTCAGTGCTTCTGGGAGAGTTTGCCTATTATCATCTAACTCTTGACTAGCAATCCAATCAAAAGAATCATGACGTTTCAAAAGTCTCTCTAAACGCACTGTATTTGGTGCAGTCAACATTACAAATTTAGCATTTTTTAAAGCTCTAGCTGCATAGCGAACCTCATTTTCACCACGCAAACTATCGAAAACTAACATAGAGTTGACTTCTTGTGGATTAAGGTGTAGCGAAGCTAAAATATGACCCATTCCACCAGGAAAGTATTCTCGATAAAGGCGAGTATAAGTTAGGCGTTTAATCCGACAATGAGGTTGCACGAGTTTCTCTTGTATTTTTAACATTGGCGCAATTATTATGCGTTCGGTTAAAATACGACGATTAGGTAAAAGTGTGAAATCCAAGCCTTCTTCAACCAACGCTTTTGTGATTGTGCTTTTTCCCACGCCAGTCATACCTACTATAATTAGCAAGGGAAAACTTGTTATTGGCAACCAGTCTTTAGGAACAGGAAATCCTACACCTACAACGGGACTTAATTGTTCAAAAAATAGATTTGGCCTTGTTGTATTAACTCGATCGTACACAATATGAACCTCTTTTATTTTAGTTATTATAAATACGTAAATACGTTATAACCTCAGTATTTACACATAAGTGAATAGCTTATTAAATATTAAATTGATGATAATATCCATCAATAGTTAGTTGTCTTATATTGTTTTATATTACTTTTTGCAGAAAATGACCGCCCCACCCATTTTTGTAATGCTCTTAAAGCAGATGTAACACTGTTAAGTAAATGAGGATTATTTCACAATTATTAAGATATCTTAAAAAAAGGTGTTTTTAAAATCAAAAGTTGCTAACTTACTAAAGTATAAATAGTTCAAATTAGCGAAGTAAAAACATGGAAATTAGCGCTCGTAATTCTCTTAAAGGTACTGTCAAAAAAGTTGTACATGGTTCAGTTAATACTGAAATAACTTTAGAACTAGCGCCAGGAGTAGAGCTAGTGTCAATCATCACAAAATCATCAGCAGAAAAGCTATCACTTGCAGAAGGTAAGCAGGCTTATGCTGTGATTAAATCATCAGATGTGATAGTTGCTATTGATTAAAAAATAGAGTTGGCTTCTTTTGCAAGCCACTCTATTGTTCATATTAAATTGCAATTATAGAATTTAGTGACTAACTCCTATAAGTAGTTATAAAAAGAGTGCAGTAGCTTAATGCAGCGTAATTAGAGCAATCATATTAGATTTTTACAAATTGAAAATCATAGATACCCGACTTATTTAAAAATTCGGATATTTTATTTTTCAGAAATAATTAGGTAAGGCTATACATCAAGGTTAATTAATGGAACTATCAGTAATGCGAACATAAATAGTTCGGGCGCTTTCTAAGTCTAGGAAAAAATCTATGTTTTCAATATTGATAATTATAGAGGGAACGCGTTGTTTTAAAGTGATATGAGTTCCTGTTACTATTCCCATTGATATAAGCTTTTCCAAAATGATTTTATCCTGGCTTTTACAGAAAACTACGATTCCTCGCTCTCCCGTTCTCAATAATTCTAATGAACAGCCAGTAACACTAAAATTTGTAAACATTTTAATTATAAATTAGAAATTGTGAAAGGAAGAAGGAAGTATATTTTCATCCTTCATCCTTCATTTTTTCTTTGGTTACTTAAGGCAGCAACCAAAGTCTAGTTTAGACTAGATATGCTTCTTGATGTGTCTTAATTGTGCAATTAGAACGAGGATAAGTTACACAAAGTAGAGCATATCCTTTAGAAACCTGATCATCATCCAGGAAGTTTTGATCTTCTTGATTAACTTCACCTTCAACAACCTTACCTACACAGCTAGAGCAAGATCCTGCATGACATGAAAAGGGCAACTCAATCCCATTTTCTTCTGCTGCTTCTAAGATGGTGGTATCTTCTTCAACTTCAATTGTGGTATCGAGGTCTTCTTTTTTGTTGATTAATCTAACTTGGTAGGAAGCCATTTTCCGATTCTCCTCAAACGTTATACAGTTGGTGTAATTTCTGAAGTTTTTGAGCAACCTATCCTACTTTTTGCTTCCCTTCTTCTTGCAGAGATGCTAAGTTTAGTCAGCTTCTCTATAGGGTTAAGGGATGCAAAGCGAACTAGAAGCTACCTCAAGAGCATTGAAACTCTGCGGAGTGTGTCTATGGGAAATCTCTACAATTGACTTAGCACTAACGAAATGATGTTAGCTTTAGCTACAAGGTACACCAGTAGGCGTACCGTCGTCTGTTTTAAAGGACTTTCCACAACCGCAGGTATCAGTTGCATTGGGGTTGATAAATTTAAAACCGCTTTCCATCACACCTTCAACGAAGTCAACGATAACTCCGTCTAATAACGGCGCACTTTTGGCATCAACGTAAACCAGTACTTTGCCTTGCTGACTTACTAAATCATCTGGTTGGGGTTTGCTGGTGATATCGATCGCATATTCATAGCCACTGCAACCACCATCTTTTACCGAGATGCGGACACCTTTAGTTGCGCCATTAGCATCGGGTGCGGAACCTTTGAGGAATGCCCGCAGATGAAATTCTGCTTTTTCTGATAAAATAACAGCCATTAAGTCTCCTGATTTGTAGCGATTAGTTGTTCTGATTTCAGGTGGGGTTGTCATTTGTCCTTTGTCATTTGTCAGTTGTTTTTTGTTATTCACTAATGACCAATGACTAATGACCAATGACAAAATTAAGTATTTTGTGCAATACCTGTGGGTTCCATCGAATTGGATTGCGCGTGTCTCCAAGGCGCACTATTGCCGCATACTGGACAAGAGCGATCGCGGTGAGAACGGCGTTTAGCAAATTCCATCCGATTCAAGTCAATTGTCAGCAATTGCGACAATAGAGGCTGACTAAACCCGGTGATCAGCTTGATCGCTTCCAACGCCGTTAGACAAGCTAGTGTCCCAGAAACAGCGCCTATAACTGAAAAGCCGCGCTGATCCCAATCAGGCTTTTCTGGAAACAGACAGGATAAACAAGGAGTCACACCAGGAATAATCGTCGTCAGGTAAGCCTCCATCCCATTCATTGCGGCTTCCACCATTGGCTTACGCGATCGCACACAGGCTTCATTTAACAAATTGCGCTCTGTAAAGTTGTGGGCGCAATCAAGAGCCATATCAGCCGACTGCACTAACGAATCTACATTTTCCGGGGTGATGTAATCATGAACAGCTTCCACTTGGACATCAGGATTAATCGCATCCAGAGTTTCTTTAGCTTTGAATACCCTTGGCTTACCTACCCAATCATCAGTCATGAGAACCTGACGATTCATATCATCTTGCCGCAAATCACCACCCCGGACTAAGATTAGCCGCCCAACGCCTGCTACTGCTAAGTAAAGCGCCGCCGTACCGCCTAATCCCCCCACACCTGTAACCAAAACTGTTGCTGACTTCAGGCGTTTCTGTGCTGTTTCGCCAAAATTTGGAAGCATCATTTGGCGACGATAGCGTTCTAATTCGGTAGGCGTCAGGTTAACCAATTTATACCTCCTAATCAGAAGTGATTTCTGTCAGTGTGACTACATTTTTCGGCTTGTCGTTAAACACTTTGAACAGCTTTTGTTCGTAAGCTGTCGATTCGGTAAATAACTGATAAGCTTTTTGCAAAGCCAAAGAATATTGATTTAATTTCTCTTCTTGACTCAAGTCAGGAGAATTATCATCAATTTCCTGCATATGTTGAGAAAACTTTTTCAGAATATGTAGACGATGCACATTCACAACTTCTAAGTCGTAGGACATATTAAAGAATTGAAAAAATTCTTCTGCATCTACGAGCTTCTTGAATTCATCAATAGTTCCAGTCATTTAGCATTCTCCAATTGTTTCAGATGTTGCTTAAGTTCATCTAACTGGCGATAGATTTCATAAGTTGCAGCGGCAACATCCATAAGTTGTGTATAATCTGTTGGCAGACCTTCAGCTAAATCATGCAGATCCATTTTCATTTGACCTGCTTTGCTGTTGAGGCGTCTGATTTGTCCCTGTAGTTCCTCAATTGTCATTTGTCCTTCGTCCTTCGTCCTTCACCTTTTGTCATTAGTCATGTGTCTTTTACTAATGACCAATGACCAATGACTAATGACTAATTAAATTTTGCCAACTTCAGGAAAGCGTTTCGCCAAATCAAGACCTTTTTTGACGTAGTTTTCTCCCTCTTCTGCTAATTTCTCTAGCGAGTCAAAGCCAAAGCGATGAGCATCTCGCAAGGTTTTCACAGCTAGCAAAAGACGACCAGAAAAAACTAGCGCCCAGCCAAATCCTTCATGACTCAAATCAACTACAACCTGGGATATCAAACCTGTTTCTTGTTCAATCCCAGCCGCTACAGCCCGAAAAAATGCCATAATCCGGGCTTGAGTCACCGCATCAACTTCGCCCTCAACGGAGATTTCCCGTTTCTTTTGTTTGGTGACAATAAAGGGTTTGAGAATCAACTCATCCGACCAAGTACGATAAACTCCATAGCTGTCTTGACCACGGATTTGTTTGATTAATACCTTAAGAAAAGGCGAGTTCAAGACTTCAGTTGTAGCGGTTCCGTTAACACTATTATTTGCGGTCATACTGTTGCTTCGTCTTCAATTTCATCAGCAAAGTTTGTGGTTTTTGGCTGCAAAGCTTTACGCAACCAAGGTGGAGGATTACCTTTGAGGGTTTTTACTAGCTTATTTAGCACTTCACTAATTTCTTCTTCTTCCGATCGCGCCTTCACTGGGGTGACACCTTTCTTGATTAACCGAGCGGCGGCGCTACCACCAATTGCTGTTACGTAAACAATCGTACAGTCGCCTATTGCTTCAAGTTTTGGGTTGATTTTATCTTCATTACCATCTTCCTTGAGTTCACCTTCAAAATTGAGGGTTTCTACGAAGTGATATCCCTCATCGGTAATTTCGTAAACATCAATCATTTTTGCCCATCCGAAGTGAGCATTAATATGAACTCGGTCACTCGTCGTGAAGGCTATTTTCATTGTAATTCTCCTCTCTAAAGTTTTGAATTTTGAATTGGGAAGAAGGAATTCAGGAGTCAGGAGGAGGTAGTGCGGTCTTGGGGTCTCCCCAAGTAGAGCAACTACCGTTCAGAATTCAGGAGTAAGAACTAAATCTGCATATTTAGTGGTTTTCCCTACGGAAACGCCAAAGGGAAACCATCAGTGGCAGGTTTTACTCTTTCTGAAAAGCATTCTGAATTCTGAATTCTGACTTCTGAATTCTTGAAGAAGAATTCAAAACTCAGCGCTCACAATTCCGAACTCTTGGAACTGTTTAACTCTCGCTTCTTCTGCCTCTAAAAACAGGTTGCCTATGCCAAACAAAAGTTCCATCGTGCCTCGATAGCCAACTTTGGTAAATTGACCATTACCTAAACGGTCATAAATGGGCAATCCTAGACGATAAAGAGGAATCGAGAGGCGTTTTGCGATCGCACCCACATTCGAGTTACCAATCAGCAAATCTGAACCACCCGCTAGACTCTCAAAGTCTTCTAAGTCGCCGATGGTAATGCTTTTAACTGGGAGTTTTTCTAAGAGGTGCGATCGCGTGGTTGTCACCGCCGCATGAATTTGCGCCCCCATCGATTGCAGGAAATGCACTGTTGACCACAACAAATCTGGTTCCAGTGCTAAGGAAACTCGTTTTGCACCGAAGTAAAAGTGGGTGTCCAGCATCGCATCTTGCAACTGACGACGTTGGCGGCGGTATTTTTCGGGTACGCTATTACCGCTCAGAATCGCCAATGCTTGGATAAACTCATCTACTGGTTCTAATCCTGTCAGTTCGCCAAACACCTCATAAGGTGTGCCAAAGCGTTCTTCCAGAATCTTGGCAGCCCCCCGCATACTTTCACCCAATGCCAGGGTAAAGGCAGAACTACCTACTTCTCGTAGCTGTTTTAAGGTAGTTCCACTGACTGTAACCGCACTATAATTATCCTCTAAATGTCCATCTAGAGAAGCGCCAAGGTCAGGTACAAAGATCGGCACTAATCCAAAGGACGTGACTATCTCTTTGATTTCCTGTACATCCCCAGGTGTGAAAGCAGAACCCGCCAAAACGGTGACTTGTTCAGTTCTGAGTCCACCCGCGCGAGGAATTTCCTTAACTATGCTTTCCACAGCAACGGCAAAACCATCTTGCAACGCACCTTTAAAATCTGGGGTAGGTGCAAAAACGATCGCTAAATCATTCAATTCGGGATGGCGATCGCGGATTTCCTTAAGAAATCCTTCAATGTCATCGCCTCTAGTTTCCGTTAACCCAGTACTACATAAACCAATAATTTCTGGGTTAGCTTTTTCTACCAGAGTCAGAATTGCTTGCTCCACATTCTCTTCACCACCCAAAATAGTTGTGACTTCCGTCATCGCTGTGGTAGCTAAAGGAATCGCTTCCCGGAAATGCCGCACAAGGACAACTTTAGCAAAAGCAGTACAACCTTGAGAACCGTGGAATAAGGGCATTGTCCCTTTCAATCCCAAAAAGGCTAAGGTTGCGCCCAAAGCTTGACTTTGCTTGAGGGGATTGACTGTCAGTGATTTATTGGAAACAGTAACGATCGCCATTAAACTACCTCCTCACTTGGAAGCTCTTTACTCTGCGTTCTCTGCGCCTCTGCGGTTGAAAAATGATTTTTTTGAACCACAGAGTACGCAGAGTACACAGAGAGAAAAAGATGAGAATTTGGTGTTGTCACCAAGGAATCTAGGAATGTTGCGATCGCCATTAAACTTCCTCCTCTTCTTCCCAAGGAGCGGGTTTGCGTATTTGTTCCCAAATCGGGCTATACAGAGCTTCGTACAGTTCCCGCGCCATCTCAATCATTCCCACATAACCTGCATAAGGATGGTGGCGTTCTTGGTTGATGTCAAGGAAAGGAATTCGAGCTTTCAAAGCCGTGTATTGGTTACGTCCACCAGCAATCAGCATATCTGCGCGAGTGTCTTTAACCAGTTGTAGCAATTCTTGAGCGTTGCCTTTCTCTAGCATGATGCCATCATTGCCAATCAACTTCTTGATTTTGGCTTTATCTTCTTCAGTACTTTTCCGAGTACTGGTAGCAACAACTTCAATGCCTAAGTCTCTAGCAGCCGAGATAATCGACCAACTCTTAACACCACCTGTATACAAAACAACCCGCTTACCTTTGAGTCGAGCGCGATAGGGAGCCAATGCCAAATCTAAAGCAGCCGTTTCTTCTGCAATGAGCTTTTCTGTCCGCTCCTGTAAATCAGGATCGCCTAATTTAGCGGCGATGTTTCGCAGACAGCGATTCATATCATCGATGCCGTAGAAAGACTCTTCAATGTAAGGGATGTTGTAACGCTCCTCCATCTTTCTCGCCATATTCAGCAACGCTCGTGAGCAGATCATGACGTTGAGCTTGGCACGGTGGGCGTAGCGAATTTCATCGTAGCGAGCATCGCCCGTAATTTTAGACAAAATACGGATGCCTAACTTTTCTAACAGTGGTGTTACTCCCCACATTTCACCGGCGATGTTGTATTCACCGATTAAGTTAATATCATAAGGCGTTGTATGTTCCGGTTCTGCTGTTCCGACAACATATTCTAATAAAGCTTCACCGCCAAAACGGTTGCCGAGATTTTTACTGCCAATGAATCCTGGAGCAATGACGGGAACAACAGGAATACCAATTTTCTCAGCCGCCGCTTTGCAGACAGCATCCATATCATCGCCAATTAAGGCTGTAACGCAAGTGGCGTAAACAAATACTGCTGCTGGTTGGTAGCGCTCTTTGAGTTCCAGAATCGCTTTGTAGAGTTTCTTTTCGCCACCGAAGATGACATCATTTTCACCCAAGTCAGTCGTAAAGCCCATTTTGTAGAGTTGCGGGCCAGACGACAGACTACCACGACTGCCCCAGGAATTACCAGCACAGGCGATCGGCCCGTGGACTAGATGCGCTGCATCTGCGATCGGCACTAAAGAAATCATTGCACCATCAAAAGCGCAGCCCCCTTGAGCCGCGCCAGGTTGTGCCTGTTGAGCGCAAGACTTGTTTTTCTTCTCGGATTGTTTGTGCTGATTATGTTCGCATCCTGTCTCAGTCAGCAGCTCGTTGATTTTGCCTTGGGTGCTTTTCATCTCTCTTCTCTTAATTGTTAATTGTCCTTTGTCATTTGTCATTTGAATTGACTATTGTAGAGACGCGTAGACGCTCGAAGAGCGGCTTCTCGCAGAGTATAATCGCGTCTCTACCAATGACTAATGACCAATGCCCCATGCCCAATGACCAATGCCCAATAATTAGCAAATGTATCTTGTGACATCCTCTCCACATACATCAGCGAGGTAAGATAGAGCGCGGAAACGCAATCCTACAAATTCGTCATATAAAGGATTGAGTTTACATAGTGGTGGAATATCAATAGACTTCCCAAATAATTTAATTTGTCGCTCAAAGGGACAACAACAAGGAATTGTTTGGCAAATTAGATGAGCGAAGCGATTATTTTTAATCTGAATTCCATCCACTACACGGCGCAACGGATTAAGAAGATTGTGGAACCACCCTCGTTTTTTCTGGTTAGGTGGATGGTAATTAGGATGAGGATGAGTGTGAGTGTGTTCGTGAGTGTGATTGATGGTTTCCATTTATCAATTCCTTGGGTAAATGCTATCAAGAAAAAGGGGAGTTGGGGATGGGAATTTGGGATTGGGCATGGGGCATTGGGCATGGGGCATTGGGTGTTTTCCCAGTCCCTAATCTCCAGTCCCTAATCTCCAGTCCCTATTCCCTACTCCCCTTCTTTACCCTTTAATTAACACGTTGTGTTTCTACGCAATTTCTAACGAATCAAGTCGTAGGAAATATCTGTCTTAGAAGGAATGTTGGTGTTGCGATCGATTTCTTCAAACAGGGTGTTTACAGTCCAGTTGAGGAGGTTGATTATACCTTGATAACCAATGGTGGCGTAGCGGTGTAAGTGGTGGCGATCCATGATGGGGTAGCCGATTCTCACGAGGGGAATCTTGGTGTCGCGCCACAGGTACTTACCGTAGGTGTTACCAACTAAGAAGTCTACTGGTTCGGTGAACAACAATGAACGCATGTGCCACAAGTCTTTACCAGGCCAAACAGTTGCATGTTGACCAAAGGGGCTAGAAGCAAGCAATTCTTTGATTTCTGCTTCAAATACTTCGTTGCTGTTGTGAACCAAGACATGCACAGGTTCAGCACCCATTTCTAGCATAAAGCCAACTACGCTGTATACTAAATCTGGTTCGCCGTAGATAGCGAAGCGCTTGCCGTGAATCCATGAGTGAGAGTCAGTCATGGCATCAACTGCACGACCGCGTTCGATTTCCAATTCTTGAGGAATGGGGATACCACTCAATTCGCTGAGTTTCATCAAGAACTCATCAGTACCCTTAATGCCCCAAGGACGGGAAACTGAGGTTGGTTGCTTCCACTCTTTTTCAATATACTCGCGGGTTTTGAGGGTAGAGTGTGCTTGCAGAGCGATCGTAGCTTTCGCATTGATTGAATCTTCTGCATCTTCTAGCTTTGTACCACCTGGGTACATATCGAACTCACCTGTGTTGGGTGAATCGAGGTAGTCGCTGTTGTCGGCTAGAATTGTGTAGTCAAAGCCGAACAAAGAAGCAATCCGCTTGATTTCGCGGTTGTTGCCTACGTAGGTGTCAAAACCTGGGATGAAGTTGATTTTACCATTGCTGGTTTCTTTCTTATGACCTGCGGTCAAGTTAGAAAGAATTCCCTTCATCATGTTGTCGTAACCAGTGATGTGGGAACCGACAAAGCTAGGGGTGTGAGCGTAAGGTACTGGGAAATCTTGAGGAACTGAACCAGCTTCCTTGGCGTTGTTGATGAAAGACTGCAAGTCATCACCAATTACTTCTGCCATACAGGTGGTGCAGACAGCGATCATCTTGGGCTTGTAGAGTTGGTAAGAGTTCGCCAAGCCGTCAATCATGTTTTGCAGACCACCAAACACGGCTGCATCTTCAGTCATTGAAGAAGATACACCAGAGAATGGCTCTTTGTAGTGACGGGTTAAGTGGGTGCGGAAATAAGCAACGCAACCTTGAGAACCTTGAACGAAAGGTAGAGTACCTTCAAAACCAACAGCAGCAAAAATTGCTCCTAGTGGTTGACAACCTTTAGCAGGGTTAACGGTTAAAGCTTCACGAGCGAAGTTCTTTTCACGATAATCCCAACCCTTTGTCCACTCTGCAACCCGTGTTACTTCTTCGGGTTCGTGACCATTTTCAAACTGCTTTTTGTTTTCAAATAGCTGTTGGTACTCAGGCTGGTGGAATAACTCAACGTGATCTTGAATTTTTTCTGGATTCTGAGGCATTTCTGGATCTCCAAGCTTACTGAATTCTTTTACTGATTGAGAAATAAGGATTTGAGGCGGGGATGGGAGATGGAAATATGATTCAAAATTCAAAATGCAAAAATCAAAAGAAATTTTTAATTTTTCAGTTTTGAATTTTGGATTCCCAACTCCCCCCTGGGGTTTTAGCCCCAGGTTATCCTTACTTATCGCTCTCTCCCATTTCCCTAGACGGCAGCCTTAGCCTTAGCTTCAGCCTTCTTAGCCTGAGCTTTTTCATTCCAAGGAGCGCCAATTAATGACCAGGTTGGGCTATTGAGTGCCAAGTCCATATCACGAGCGAAGATGGCGAAGCCGTCATAACCGTGATAAGGGCCGGAGTAATCC
>NZ_JABXKN010000096.1:0-7509 GCF_017115065.1 Nostoc sp. JL23 | reverse complement strand
CAAGTTTCTCAAACCCAGTCCCCGTGAGCATTTGCCATTTGTGGATGAGTCTATTCTCTACCTTTCACCCTAATTTTAATTTTTTGCCTCTGAATGCTCTCAAATACTTATTTTTTCGTAGCTCCTTTTAGTGATCGCCTATTGTACCCAAGTTTCTCAAACCCAGTCCCCGTGAGCATTTGCCATTTGTGGATGAGTCTATTGCGATCGCCTAAATTTGACAACCCTAGCCAACAGATTCCCTACTTGGGTAATTTTATCACTAGTCAGCCGATTAATTTAGGCGATCGCTCTAGTCCTTCCCATCGTCATCGGAAATCAATACCGCACTGGCCAAGACTCAATCGGCTGGCATTCCGACAATGAACCATCAATGGGATATGAGCCAGCGATCGCATCTCTGAGCCTGGGGTCATGTCGCAAATTCCAAATCAAAGCCATCGGCGGCAGACCAACAGACTTCTGGCTGGAACACGACAGCTTGCTTATGATCCACCCAGGTTGCCAATCTACACATCTGCATCAAGTCCCCAAAACCAACAAAGTAGTTAGCACCCGAATTAATCTCACGTTTCGACCACACACTGGAGGAGGCAGATAACGCCCTCCCCTTATTCGTCAAAAGAGCAATTCGATTCATTTCAGTAATTAAAAGTAATTCAAAAGGAGTCAAATCATGGGAGAAGCAAAACGCCGTCGTCAATTAGATGCCAACTACGGAACAACTCAACTTCCTAATGAATTCGCTCAGATTTTTGATGATTTTGTCAACAAACTGATATTGCAATCATCTCCAAACAAGATTTAACTCAACCTTGGTCAGAAAGATTTGCCTATCTTCAGCCAAAAGGCACAACATTGATTACACATCAATACGTCAGTATTCCTATATCACCTTCTCAGAATTTTGCAAGGACAATATTTCTGGAATATCAACTCCAGATTATGGCTTCAATCACTCAACGGATACAACAACGTGGTTGGATTAGTCAAATTAACAATCCAAAAACCTGCGATATCAGTATCGTTTACGCTCCAGAAACTACAGATAATCTCAATTGTTTGGAAACGCAAGTTTTCACTCGAACATTCGGGAAGATGGTTGGTGTTTTGATGAGAAATGCCCTGCAATACTTTTGTTTTCAACCTGACAATCTTTTAATTCCGGTTGTTGCAATGCCTGCCAGTGAGTCCGACCCCTATTACTTATTTTGTCTTTGAAAAGTTGAAGAGTAAAGGCTAACAAAAACTTTTACTCTGACTGACTCTTTAATCTTTCATCTGCTTAAAAGCTTTAACGGCGGCACAGACTCAAGTGCCGCTCCATCTTCATGCGTTAAAAAAGAGAGGGAATACATCACGTATAAATGAAACCGATTCTCAAGCTCTACACTTACAGGAATGGCGGGGTAGTGGCATTGACGAAGAAATTTTTCATCTTAATGTGCGTTCGCTCTCTGAAACTGTCCCCTACGAATATCTGCTCTATAGTCCCAAAATCTCCCGACGCAATGATGGAAGATTGCGCGATCGCGATTTGAAAAAATACCAGCACATCGAACTAGGCGGCTGGTGGTGCAGTGGCGTTGACCCGCTCAACAACTACCTCCTAATGATGTGGGGCTGTTTCAAACCCGACCATCCCCGAAGAGATCGCCAGAAGATCCACAAGTTCATCAAATACGAACACCCATACAGAGAAGAGACACGCGCTTTCTTCCTCCTAGTGCCGAATCGATCGCTTTTTTGTATTCAAGTCTCAACAAGTCCGGTTCGTTGGCACACCAGAAAAACTTGAGTGGGCAGCTGCTGATATTGTCGCTAATTTGTATCTACAAGCTTTCCTCACATAATTACTCTGACTACCTGGGTAAAGTTCTTGGTGTATGGAAGGATCATAAACCAATTATGACCCTTGGTGGAAAGCAGAAGTGGTAACGCTTTATGAACCAGGACTTTGAACGGATAGCTTAACGTGTATAAAAACAACAGGAACAGTAAATGATAATCATCCCTTAGAATCTAAAGCAATTATCCCAGTAATGCAAATCCAAAAGTCTACTTTTCTTATTTCAGTAAATTTACTGCAACAGTATTTCTCTATAAAGGTACATAAAAGTATAAGTTAACTTTCAGGAAAATTACGATGAATTTTACAGAGTCTCTCAAAAATGAGCTAATTTCTTCAGGTATGATTGATCAAGCTTTAAAGGTAGGAGATATTATTCCTAATTTCATTCTACCTAATGCTTTCAGTCAAACAGTATAATTACAAAAACTACTAGTTATGGTCCCTGTAATTATTTCCTTTTTTCGAGGTTCTTGGTGCCCTTTTTGTAACTTGGAACTAGCAGGACTCCAGCAAGCATTACCTGCAATTAAAACATTAGGAGGATCAATAATTGCTATTTCACCTCAAACTAATCGTCATACCATATTAACTGTAGAAAAAAATGAACTAACTTATGAAGTATTGAGCGATCGCAGCAATATGATTGCTCGTCAATTTGGCATTGTGTTTCAAATTCCGGAGTATCTAAGACCAGTATTGCAGGAAAAGGGTCATATCTTACCTAGATACAATGGAGATGAGTCTTTTGAACTACCTATTCCAGCTACATTTGTAGTTGATCGAGACGGAAAAATCGTTTATGCTTTTGTTGATCCAGATTATACTAAACGGTTAGACCCAATTGAAATAGCGAGTATTCTAAGAAATATTCCTATAGTTAGCAAAAGCTAGTACAGCTTGGCGTAATTCGTAATTCGGATACTACAAGCCTTTCATTGATTTGGAATGGGTGTTTTATTTACGCCGTACTGTAGTAGTATATTAATTTTAAATTAAACTATTTTTCCAGTTTTTAGATAATATCCAGCTTTGTATAAGACTCATTTCAGAATAATCTGTCACTCTAATAATTAAAATAAATCAGGCAGTATTGAGGAAATATTTACTTATAAAGTATCTGTCTGATTCGATAAGTTTCACTTAAAATTATCATAAAAGAGTTGTCAAAGATATGCAAAATGCTAATCTACAAAAAGCGACATTTGGATCAGGCTGTTTCTGGGGAGTTGAAGCAGCATTTCGTCAAGTAAAGGGAGTAACTTCTACAACAGTTGGTTACACTGGCGGACACTTTGAGAATCCAACCTACGAAGATGTGTGTAGAGGCAAAACTGGACACGCTGAAGTAGTGGAAGTGGAATACAATCCAGCAATAGTATCTTATGATGAACTGCTAAATGTGTTTTGGAATAAGCACAATCCCACAGCATCAAACCATCAGGAGCTAGATGTTGGTTATCAATATCGGTCAGTGATATTTTTCCACACACCAGAGCAGGAATTATTAGCAAGAGCGTCTAAGGAGCAGCTTGAAAATAGTTCTCGTTATCACAAAAATCCAATTGTGACGGAGATTGTAGCTGCACCGCAATTCTATAGAGCAGAAGAGTATCATCAGCAATATCTGGAGAAGCATGGACGAGCATCTTACAGGATAGGCTAATCTTTCACTGGTTCAGGGGGATGTTAAAAGTCGAATGCTGTAAATCCCCTTACTTGCTATACATATCAGGGAACTTTGCTTGAAGTTTAGCCAGCTTCGGCAAGTCATTCACTACCACATAGCGATCGCTCGGATGATGCACTATATAATTCTGATGGTATGCCGCAGCCTGATAAAAACCTTTCAAAGGATCTAATTCCGTCACAATCGGCTTGTGAAAGATTTGCGATTTGTTGAGTTGAGCGATATATTCTTGTGCAGCCTGTTTCTGCTCATCGTTAGCAAAAAAGATCGCCGAACGATATTGCTTACCTGAGTCTGGGCCTTGTCGATTTAACTCTGTTGGGTTATGCGCTACCAAAAAGTAGACCTTCAGAAGCTGGTTATATGATATTTTTGATGGATCGTAAGTGATTTTTACGGATTCAGCATGATTAGTTAATCCAGCACTGACAAGTGTGTAGTCTGCGGTTCTTGCATCGCCTCCAGAAAAGCCAGAAACGACATCAGAAACACCTAATAGATGCTCAAAAACTGCTTCCATTCCCCAGTAGCACCCACCACCGAAAACCGCTACTTGCTTTCCCTGCAGTGCAGCATTCGAGATATCAGTGGCGGGAGCAGAAAGTATCACACGAGATGCACCGTATAGGAGTAAAAAAGTTAGCGAAATGATGGACAAGTTGCGTAATAACTGACGGGAGAGAGTAAAGTTATGAATTGACATGAGGTTGTGAACTCCTTTATTTAATAGATGAAGAACCGAGTTTATTCAGCTATAGAGCGATGTCTACGACAGGCTACGCCTACGCAAAACAAAGCCGTTGATGATTATCAGAAATACCAAAAATCCCATCTTCACCCCAACGGTAAGCGCGAGAACGAGCCTGATCGTGGATGAAATAGTCCCAGACTGTACCGTTGGGGCTGTAGTCTTCGCGCACTGTTCCCCATTGCCGCTCGCTTAAATAAGGCCCCCATCTGCGCCAATGGGCTATGTGATTTTGGGCTTCTGCTAATCTGATTTTTTCTTGGGTTGGAGTTGTCATCATCTCACCCTCTGCATATCTGCACTTTATTTTAGTTAATTTGCTATAAGCGATCGCCAATATTAATCTCATCCTCTAACAGCCCAACTGTAGTAAGGTTTTCACCAAACATTCTCCAGGGCAAATCCATATCAGGTAACTTGCGCCGCCAATAGTCGTAATGCTCGAATGGATAAGCATAAACTGCTTTGTCTGGGCCTCCGTGGACACTCAAATCAGCTTGTCTATCCCCATCTAAATTGAGCGATCGCATCATCACCCGTCTCTCAACTGGTTCTTTAAAAATACCAGTTGTAACTATTTTGCCCTTCCAAGGCACTTCACGGGGAAGTCCTACATTGACAGAGATTACTTGCACAATTTCATATCTCCTCTAATAAAATTTTGTACCGATATTAAGCCTGATAGATCATAAGCTTGATATTACTTGATTATCAGAGGAATTTATTAAATATCTAACACCAATTTTGCAGTTCCAGGTTGAGAAATACAAATCAACACTGAACTCTTATCAGTTGTTGCAGTTGGTTCTTCTTGGTAAGCAACTACACCTTCGTAGATTTTACACATACAAGTACCACAAACACCTACACGACAACTAAAAGGTGGATTAATATCATTGGCTTCGGCAAATTCTAGGATAGTGCCATCACTAGGTTGCCATGTCAAAGTTTTGCCGGATTTGGCAAAGACAATTTCTGCAAATCTTTCATCTCCAGTTGCAGTTTGAGTTTGTTTCTCAGACACACTTTTCATCGGTTTACCGAAAGATTCAAAGAAGACTCTACTGTCAGGTACTCCCGATTCCTTTAATCCTTGCATTATGGACTGCATAAAAGATGGAGAACCACACAGAAAATACTCAGCTTCTTGTCTTACTAACTCTTGAATCAGAGCAGCATCAACATAACCAACACTGTGGTATTTACCTCTATCTTCAGGTGTAGGGCGACTATAGCGAAAATGCACATTCAGATTATGATTTTGTCGAGAAATTTCCCTCATTTCATCCCGAAAAGCATGGAATTTACCATCTCTAGCACCATGTACAAACCAAATAGGACGAGTAGGATTAAGAAGGGCACAAGCTTTCGCCATACAAATCATCGGCGTAATTCCTACACCATTGCTAATCAACACTGCGGGGATAGATTTCTGCACATCCAAAACAAATTTACCGTTTGGTGGTTTTGCTAGAATTACTGAACCTTCTTGAATGCGATCGTGCATAAAATTAGATGCTATACCGGGCATAACATCTAATCCGTTCGGTGTAGGTTCCCGCTTAATTGAGAGGCGATAGTATTCACAGTTTTCCGGATAATCTGAAAGCGAGTAAGTACGAATTACAGGCTTATCCTGTCCAGGTATATCAAGTTTGATGGTTAAAAATTGACCTGGTTTAAAGTTGGGAATTTCTCCTTTATCTTCAGGTTGTAAATAAAAAGAGGTAATTTCTTCGCTCTCTTTGACTTTATGAACAACAACAAAATTTCGCCAATCTTCCCAAACATGACTATCTGATGCTTTGAGGTCTGGAATAGATTTATTTCCACTTGCTTTGATTGTATAAACTAAGCCAAATACTGCACCACTAGCTGTTCCAAACAGTGATGAATAGACACCAAATTGATAGGCAGATTTAGCTTTGGCATTGGTTACTCCAATCACAACAGCAGCAGATAAGGTAATTACCGAACCAACTGTAGCTGCTGCGGCTATACTTCTGACTAATGGATTCTTAATTCTTCCCAGACTTTCTAGCATCGTTGTCTCCTGTCTAATACTTTTAGTGATGTTGGACTATATCTGCGAAGATTCAGCAGGTGGAGGAATAATTTCAAGACCATACCTCGGAGCCGCAGCCAAAACTTTTTTGATGTCTGCGGGACTGACAGTAGGTGATGAAATCCTCTCTGAAACTGGCACACCTACTTCTGTGAAATACTTCTCTAACCCTGCCGGCGTTACCCAGCACAACAATTTTGCTGGCTCTAAACTGATGTTTGTAAACCTGTGAAGTTGACCTTTGGGAGAATGGAGAAAGGTTCCAGGAGTTGCTAAAACTATTTGCTCGTTATGGATATTAGTCCTAACGCACTGAAAATCTCGGATTGTGCATAAGAAATCTCCAGAAATGGGGTATTGGCTCTGAATACACAAGGCTTTCATATTCATTTTCGGAGATGTCTATAAGAGAGTGGCATAATTACAAAATTTTATTGATTTTCCCGGTTTTACAGGGGGTTAGAACACCGATTCAGTATTCAGAGTTATGACGAAAAAGCTCGGTTTCTTTGGGTTGTAACAAGGAAAATTTGGTTTTAAAAGGCGTAAAAATTGGATGTCTCAGTCTCGTTTTTTATTACTGAATCGGTGTTCTAGAAGAAAGCAAAATTGGAACTTAAGTAACTGGGGTAGCTTTCACTTCACCAGTCTGGGCATTACAACTTACTTTCAGGACGGTATCCATTGCATCTGTACCCATCCGCGCAGCTATTTCCGGGCAGGGTTTACTGGTATGGGTGTTAACTTGGATACTATCTTTTTTCTCCAGACTGACTTCTTGTCGCCCATATTTCAGGACAGTTGACATCCAAACTAATTCGTCCATAAACTTTTCCATACGACGAATGTAGGTTGGTTTGTCAATAAAATTGCCCGACTCATCAAATAGTTTTTGAACGTTGCTAAAGTTGAGGTCGTAGAAAATAGTCATTAGCCCTAACTCCCGCATCACAGGTAAGAGGTTTTGGATTACCCTTGCACCACCAAAGGGGCCTGCGGAAACGCCGCACAGCCCAACGGCTTTATGAATGTATTCTTTGAGGCAGGTGTCAAGTATGTGTTTGAGTAAACCTGGTTGACACTCTCCGACCTTAAGGTGCGAAGATTCTTAAGACTTTACAGCCTTAATATCCTGATTGCTCAGGTTCCCAAACTCA
>NZ_JABXKN010000134.1:0-7646 GCF_017115065.1 Nostoc sp. JL23 | reverse complement strand
AATTTTTACTCCAGCTTTTTATTATCCCATGTTATTTATATTAAGGATGAGTCTAATAAATAATCTTGACCAACTAAAATAATATTTAAACAAACTCGCAACCACGGAGTTTGGCTAAAGTGACAAAAGAAAGTTAAACAGGCGACAAACTACTTCTGGTAAATGCAAACACCCATTACAAGCACCACCCAAAGTTTCTTCATAACAGCTATACAGATAATTACCCAACCTGGGAATGGATACCGAGTAAGGCGAAAAACCTTTGAGGGAGAAATTTCCAGCTAGCTGCATTAAGAGCGACTTCCTGCTTCACTATTCGCTTGCAAGGTTCGTCAAAATCGCTGCATAGGGCGACTAGATCTACGACAGTAGCATACCAAAGCAATGGTGTGTCAGCGCGTCCCTCTGCTAGAAAGTGGGATGCTCGTTCCAAAAACGTAGCAATATCGTTACCTACAAATGCCTCCTTGAGAAGGAACCAGGCGTAAGCTCGCGGGTGTCCGTGGTGGGAACCATGAGCTTGTAACTGTATGTTATGCTTGAAAACTGCCAACAGCGAGCTTGCCAACTGAGGGTTTTTCCCCGCCAAAATCACAGCGACCTCACTGGTTATTTGTGCAAAGGTTGCTGCTACGACTTCTTTTGGTTGACGCACTACATACTCAGATCCCCAGAAACCTGAAAACGGCAAAACCTCCAATGCTCCTTCAAGGTAAGCCAGCAGTTGAGAAGCAAGCTCAATAGCGCGCTCAAAGCACATACGTTGTGCCTCAGTACGCACAAGATTATGTAAAAGTTGGATGCGGTGTATATGAAGAATCTCGTATCCGTATTCTTTCTCCAAAACCACATCTATTGCTAAAGCAACAGATGTGCGAGTGTAAACTCGGTCAAAATCACCATTGTGATAATCAAGGTAGGCTTCAGCCTGCTCTAGGAAAGACTTGTGCAGCAGCCTGCTTTCGGGTGACAGCGAATTGGATTCTAGAGGTACGCGTGCTTCTGCAAAAAGCCGTTCAGCCGTTACGAGTTCTCCACGGCGAACAGCCATTACAGCGTTTTCGCGAGCATTCGCAGCCTGTTGCATGAGAACCTGGTCTTTTTGTGGCAAACGGCTCTTCATCTGCATATATAGAGTGTGGGTGAATAAGTCTCCATACTTCCCCAATGCAAACATTATTGGCTTGGTACAACCGAGCCGATAATGTTTCAGGGTAGTCTCAAGGAGTTCATTGTAAACATCAAAACAGTGTTTGGATAATTGCATCTTTAGCATTGTTTTTTCTAAAGTCTTGCAGTTAAAGAATTGGCTATAGGTAAGGCATATGCCCTACCTATTAAATCTTTTGCTTACTTTTCAAAATCTGACTTATTTAGACCAGGTAGAGCATCAGGAGTGTAGATTGGTGCTTGAGCGTTTACACGTCCGACAATCGCAGTTCCTACGCCACATAGAATTAGTATTGCTTGCCCAGCATCGTCAACAGTGATTTTTTGAGCCTTGATATCCTTCACAGCAAGTGGAACTAATGATGCTACTCCTGCTAGGAATGCCCCCCAGAATGTTTTACTTGCAAAAATACTTTTGGCAGCAGGTTTGTCAGAGTAAATTGGTTGATTAGTGCTGTTCATAATGACCTATAAACTTCCATAAATATATGTTTTGCCAAGAAACGTGAGATGAATTGCAAGGTGTTCATCATCGGCTCACTCAGGTGTTACAAGATAAGTTAATGAGCTAATGATTTTCCTTTTACATAATTATTCTTTGGCATCAAATTCTCCTGTTTTCAGCCAATCCTGCTTCAGAAGTGTCCACCAATCGTTAGATAGGGGTCTTAATACATACTCATAGGGAAGCCAGCCATAGCCACTGTCACCCCAAGCTGTACCCCAAGAATTTTGAATCAGAAATGCCCCTGTAGTTTCTATACCTGTTGGGTCAGTGTTCTGAATTTTTATGCTGTCGTCATACCCGACTGTTGCCATAGTGTGACCAACCCAATTAGTATCAGAATCGCTGGGAACCGGTATCTTACCAGTTGTCATAGCCTGTTTTAGGCAGCCTGTATGGAGTATAGCTCCAAACATAAGAGGGCGATTAGCTGCTAAATTTGCTTTTATCTGCTGTAAAACTACATCTCTGGTTATGTCTTTGGCATCAATCCGATAATATTCCAGTGCTTTATATTCACTAGCAAGGGCATAGCAGAAAGCAGGGGGTTCGTCATATAACTTCGTTTCGTCATAGGGCCAGTATTCCTCTGGGGGAACACCGAAGAGCGCTAAAGCTTTCATTGTGGTTCTGGCATTCGCCCCTTTATCTTCTTGATAATGAAGCAAGTTCCTTGTAACTTTATATAGAAAAAGCCTAGATGCATCCAAGTATTTCCCAAATGCCCGTTTCTGAAAGTACTCCACCAATGTGATGGCTGCATGGGCTGTACATGAATTGATTTTGCCCTGGTTTTCAATTGGAGAACACCACTCCCTCAAATCTACAGATGTAGGTAGACCGGCAGATGTATCTATGAGATTTACTTTATCCCGTTCATCAACTGGGTCAGCTACCCAACCCGTTCCTTTTTGTTGTATTTGTTGTTCATGAGTTACATTCATTGATTTTTACCTCTATCAATTTTGGTTTGGATTTGAAATTTTGGAGCCACTGCGTTGCGGAGGTTCCTGAGGTAGCGCGTTGCAGGGGGAACCCCCGTTGTAGCGACTGCCGTTCCGTTGGAATAACCCTCGAAAAAAAATGCCCCGCCGTATCAGTTATATTTTGGTTCTGCGACTATATTGCTGGCGCGTTGCCCCAATGGGGCAATGCGTGGGCGGGGCATTTTTTTGCCTAGGAACGTCCTTGAAGCATGTGGCGTGATTTGGGATTGGTTTGTAGTGGCGAAGACAGCGCAACTCCAAACTCCAGTTTTTACTTCCACAGCAGTACTGAGGGAAGCGAGTCTGGATATGCCAATCTCAATAGCTCATACCCAATTCCGGCTGCTCCTTGAAAGAAACCAGGGTTGTAAGTACCTCTGAAAAGGTTGGGGAATATCTGAAAAGAACCAGTATTTTCTGCCCTCTTCACAACCCATGCCGCCTGCTTTTGGGCGGTTTCTGAAAATTCCGATCGCCCCAATTGCTGGGCTGCTATTAAAAGCACCTCAATGCGACCAAAGTTACCGCAGCAGAGATGATCGATTTCATGCATTCCGAACTTTTGTGTGGTTTGCAAGGCGATTTCGATTTCTTGCCGAATCTCATCGGTATCTAAAATTGCCAAGCTACCTAGACGAGCAAAACCAATACCGGGAGCGCCATGACACCAACTGGTCAGAAATTCTGGCTTTTCGCTTCGGAAATCTGGCCAGTTTTGAGCGATCGGGGAAAAGACGCTCCGTTCATAAGCGATCGCTTCGGTAGCAGCTTCTTTAAAAACTTTATCTTGTGTAGTTTCATATAACCGCAGCAAGGAGTAGGCAACGCCAGATGCACCGTGAGAAAAGCCCGTCAAAAGTTTCCCGTTTAGGGTAGCCCAAGCTCTTAAACCCGCATTGCTGGCTGTGCGGTGATTCAATAGATGATGACCGCAGGTTATAGCCTGCTCTAGAACTGCTGGATTTGCGGTAGCTTGATGCAAAGTTAATAACCCTAAAATGGCACCAGCAGATCCAGACATGATGTCAAATTTTCTATCAAGAGCAATGAGTGCTGGCGTTATTAGAGAGGCTATTTGTTGGGCATCCTTCAGGAGAATGGGTTCTGCCAGAAATTGACTGCTCCGCACCAGTGCATAGAGAATTGAGCCAAAGCCCTTACCGCCACCAATACCGATTTGTTTGGTAATTTTTTGCACAGAGTCAGGGTCTAAGTCCTGCAAAAGCTTGTGTAAGGGTTGTAAAGCCCCTAGAGCCAAGTCACGAAATACTGCACCGCCCGTAAATTTTTCCAGCGCTGCCAAGAACAGAACCACCCCATAACTCCCATCATAGAGGTCATAGCTCATAGGTTTGAGTTGAAACCGTTGAGCTTCTCTGATATAATCCAGTCCCATCCAGGTGACACTTCCGTCTGTCGCACCCAGCGATCGCTTTCGTAGCTGTTGGGCAATCTCAACCGCCTGCTGTACCAAAGCGTCTTGAGTTAGAGGTGTAACCGCATCAAGGTTTAATTCAGGTGCAACGGATAGTGATGAACGGTCGGACTCGTTGGCGGTAAGTGCGTATAGTGAACTGCGAATTAAACTAATCTGTTGTTCTAAATCGTTTTCATGTAGTTGGTGCAGACGGACAATAACGAGGTTATAACTGGGTTCAGTAAAATATTGCTTGATTGTTTCATTCGGGGTAATTTTCAAATCATCGCTATTGGAACGAGTGGCGAATAGGGGGATATCCAACTGTATCAATGCCTTTTTTTCCGCTGCTATGATTGGCCAACAATGCGGTTTGGTTTCGGATTTCAGCAGTGATTTGCTGAGTACGTCGAGTGCAATACTGCGATCAACACCATTCCGCAGAAATTTCGTCTGGAGCGCTTCCTTGAGAACAGAACCATAGACTTGAGTGGGACGAAAAATAAAGCGGACTCGTTGATCGGCGAACTTTGTTAAGGGTCCATTGGTCGCCAAAAGTGCCTCTCTATGTGCCATCAAAAACTGGTACATTCGCCGAAAACCATCAACCAGCTCTTCAACATAATCACTCGGCGATAGATTGACACCATCTAAAGAAGCTACGTTGGCTTTCGGACGAGTTTTGAAAGACTCATAACCCAAAACCATGCCGTCTGTGTTGATGTGCTGCCATTTCAACAAGCAGAAATGCGTCATTTGTCCCTCAACTCCGCCCAAACCGCTAATGTCATACACTAACCCGTCTGGTTCAACTTGCCATTTCGGCAGAAAATTGGTACGCAGCACAGAATACGTAAACTGCTCGTTTGCCACAGATAAAGCATCCTCATCTACCCCGTATGGAGATTCAATTTCCCGCACCCGATGAGCCATAAGCGTTTCCATGTCAATCAAGACCGGGTGTTCTCCACAGGCAATAATGTTTTCCGAATGACAGTCTGTTCCCTCCAAAGCGTATAGCACAGACAACAGCATCCCTGCTCGCTGGTAATAGCGCACTGCTGTCTGTTTGTCTTTACAGGGCAAATGCCTTACATATTCAACCCAGCCATGAGTAGAGCGGTTGAGTACTTGGACTAGCTTGAAGGGCAAGGGTACTCCCCGTTCATTCAACCAAGCCAGTAATTGAAAATAAGCTTCCTCTGAGGCACAGTCCTTAGGTTTGTAAATTAGTTTCAAGCCAGAAGCAAAGGTGACTGCAATAACTGAGCGTCCATCTTCATGGAGATCGGAAAGACCTGACTCAATTGTAACTACCTCTCCAAGTTCTACCTCGCCCTGGAATGTGGTTTGAATATCCAACCAGTCTGATGCTAATCGCTGGAGAAATTCGCTGGTGTTATTGACCCAAAAATCTGTTACTGTCGCTACCAGCCGAGCCAGCATACTATATTCTTGGAAAAATTCTAGCAGTCCTCCGTCTAACATTCTCCTAATGAACTTGCTGTATTGCTCTCTAGAATGGGAGCCTTGAAGTTGTCCGAGCCAACGAATTAATGAGGGTTGCTCATGAGTCCGAAAAACTAGGAACTGTTCTCCCATTGCTTGTGAGCAAAGAGAAGTCAAGGACTGAATTAAAGAACGCTCTAAGGTCGCATGAGACTCTGTTGAAAGCAGGCAATAGCTAGAACCAGCTTGTGTACTTAGCTTGTGTCGGGCAATATGAACGAACGACAAAAATAGTTCTTCAAAAGGCAGTAGTTCTTGGGGATTTAAAAAACTGTTTTCTTCTTGTGAGAGACCTTTTTCTAAGGATTCCAAGGAAACTAAGGCAGTGGCTTCCAGAACTGCCTTTAAGGTTTCTGCCCAAGCTGGTAAATTTTGCTGATCAGCCAGATATACAGAACCGAGTACCTGGCGTATCGTGTTTAAATCCAGTCCATCCCAAGCAAGACGTTTTTCAAATTGTTCTTGGTTTCCCTGCGCCACAACCTGACACCAACTCTCAATCCGAGAATTGATAACATTGTCGTTGCCTGATATCTGATTGAGTAAGAACTCAGTTCCCAATCGCTCGTTAATCGTACTCGCTTGTTCTACAATTTTAATCAAGTCTTCCTGAGAAATTTGCATATCATCTCAATTCATTAGTATGTTAATTATTTACTGCCAGAGATGTTTTATTTCCCTGCTTTAGTAAAGATAATTTTGGAGTATTTCTCAAAAAATAGGTACAATAATTCCCATCTCCATACCTGTTCAAGAAGCAAACAAAGAAATTAACCTTTAACTATCAGATAGTTTTCATTAATGCCGTCCTTAGTCATTAGTAACTAATGACTAAGAACAACCATTATGACAAGATGTGCAATTTAAATGCGTGTCAGCTGATTAACAACCCACACCACTTGTAGCTATGCAAATTGACCCAAACATGCAGGAAATGCCAACGGTTGCTCCACTTGCTACAGCTTCTAGTTGCTGGTCAGACAATCCTTGAGTACCGCCAGTAACAGCAGGTAGAACGAGGTAAGCTGTGTTTTGGGTTTCCTGAAGCACCTGCACTTTGAAGTCACTAGGCACTTTTTGCCCAAGCGCTTTTTCAATTTCAGCTTTCGCTACATCAGGATTATTGAGCAGTTGTTGCTTGAATGAATCGTCTTTCAACGCACGAGCAATAATTTGAGTTTCGACATCTTGACGTTTTTGGATTTGGTTAGCCATAATTTTCTCCTTTGAGAAATAGAGTTTTATTTTTTGTACCCGATTTAAGACAGCAAGCTGAGAGATTATCATTTGACCATCACATGACTTTCATCTGTAGAAATCAAACAGGCTGGCTTGCTGTTAGAGAGAATGAGATTTTCTTATTAACAACCCACACCATCTGTAGCTATGCAAATTGACCCAAACATGCAGGAAATGCCAACGGTTGCTCCACTTGCTACAGCTTCTAGTTGCTGGTCAGACAATCCTTGAGTACCGCCAGTAACAGCAGGTAGAACGAGGTAAGCTGTGTTTTGGGTTTCCTGAAGCACCTGCACTTTGAAGTCACTAGGCACTTTTTGCCCAAGCGCTTTTTCAATTTCAGCTTTCGCTACATCAGGATTATTGAGCAGTTGTTGCTTGAATGAATCGTCTTTCAACGCACGAGCAATAATTTGAGTTTCGACATCTTGACGTTTTTGGATTTGGTTAGCCATGATTTTCTCCTTTGAGAAATAGAGTGTTTTTTGAAAAGGCAAGGTTTAGCTTGTTTGCAAACCTTTTCGCTCTTTCTTAATACCAATAGTATTCTTTGTTAATTGGATTGATAATTAACTATTTTTAGGTAAGATTATAATTAAATATTAAATATTTTTTGATTACTCTCATCAAAACTTGTAAATCAAAAATTGAGGACTGCTGTAAATAAATATTCAAACAAAAAATACTAGATGTGCAGACTGCAAAAACTAGTATTCAGATTGAAGTAATATATTAGTTAATTAATTTGCGGTTAATAAGTAGGTAATATAGCAATCCTAAATCATTTGTGAAAATCAATCATACATAAATATTTTTGGAA
>NZ_JABXKN010000077.1:0-7683 GCF_017115065.1 Nostoc sp. JL23 | reverse complement strand
TGAATTATTGAGATTAAATCCTAATAAACGTAAGTACTACCAACAAGGACAAAGGGCTATGAAGCTTATTTTATCTGCATCCTAGCCCTTTTTGTCCCCCCGTAAGGTTCTAAAGGAGAAGAATATGAAAAATCAACAAGAACAAAATATCAAAGACCTCAAACCACAAGAATCCGTCACCATAGAGAAAATGCTAGAGAATATTGAGGAAATCCAAGAGCAGATGGAGGCAGAAGGAAAAACTCTGAACTGGACAACCTTATTTGATAGTAATGAACCTAAATCAGTTACGTTTTTCCTTTATTAATGATTATGCAAATTAAACTTTCCTTCGTTGGATATGCCGTCTCTGGAGTCGGGCTGTCAATGTTAATGGGATTTCTCTCAGTTGCCAGCCCAGTCAGTCAGTTTGTGCTGTGGATCATCAGCATGATTTGCATTTGCGGTATATCTGTAGGTTTGTTCAACTTTGCTGGCTTAGTCGTCAAAGGTTTTGGATTTAACCGCAAAACTTTCACCATTGGCTTGATGCCTGGAGTAATATTTCTGTTTGTCTTCTTGACTTTAGTTGCAGCTGGTGTTGCCTTGGGGGTGAGATAAGTTTATGCCATTTGAATTACAACGTCTAACTGCCAGTGGGGTGATTCATGCAGAGCGAACTATTTTATGTTCTTTAGGAGCGAGTGCAGTTATGTGTCTGTCTGCTCCTTTTTTCTTAAATACTGACCGAATAACAACCGGGATGCTACTTGGTGCTGGAACGGTGAGTGCTGGCTTATTTGGAGTATCTGCCCAAATCAGTGAAGGCAAACAGAAAGTATACCGCTCTTTACAAGAAGCTGACCTGAAATCACTTAAGCAGCATTTACAAGGTGAGGCTGTTTATGATTATGTCACCACTGCGATCGCAGCTAAACGCCGAGTTGCTGATTACGTGAATCGCCTGCCTGTTAATGAGCGCCCCCGGTGGATTGCTGAATATCAGTTGCAGGGGTTGGTTACACTCCCAGAACCACCAGCACAACAATCACCCTCACCGACTGGTATTCCTAATCCCGATATTGCTGACATCGATGAAGAGTCGGTACAGTCGGTGATTAATCCGGGTGCGATGAAAATTCTGCAAGCCCTAGCAGCAAATTATCCTGGTTACATCAGAATTGATGGTGCTTGGATTGATGAACTGTGTGATGCTGCATCTAATCAAGATATGACTCTTCGCAGTAATCACCATTTCTACATTTCTGGTGGTACACAGTCTGGCAAATCAACTTTAGCAGGGGTGATTATCAACAAAATTGCATCATTATCTCAAACACCAGCAATTGTGATTGGCAGTGATCCAAAGGATGATGTCACCAGATGGTTGTGCAAGTTCAGCCGTAAGTTTGACGGCATGAAAGAATTAAAAAATTGGATTACCTTTGCCACTGGCATGATTGATCACAAAAAGCAAGAGTTGCAAAAGTTGGTGGCGAATGTCACGGTGTCCCAGAATTATTATTTGCCCAAGATGAAGTTGATAGTGTTTATGGTGGTGGCAAGGGACTTCCGGGAATGGTTGATCTGATACCGCCAAAGATTTGCAAGGTTTTTGGAACTATATCATCAAATTCACTGCTGGGTTAAAAGGTCATGGTTTATTTATGGGCCAGTCCCCACTCTCTGGGGAAACCGGATTTAGCCGCCCGTCCTTGAAAAATGTTTGCTTTATTGCGATGGGGCAAACATCGAGTTATATCCTTGACCATCCACAAGACTTTGTAAACGTTAAAAAGGAGATTCTGGAAGTCTTACGACAGGCTTGCGAAATGTTGGATAAAGCCGGAGTTCGATATGCTCTGGTAATTCCAACTCGTGGTAATCCTTTTATAGCTCTAATACCTGAATTTGATATCAAAGGTATGGAGCAGAAGCAAGATTTCAAACCGAATGGTGACACTGTTAATAGTTCTAAAAATAATCAACAATCCTCACAACAGCAGATTGACTGTGACTGGTATGAAGAAATTAGAAAATGGGCAACAGAATTAGGGAGAAGACCACATTTCCAAGAAATCAAACAGAAGTGGCACGAATTAACGGGGCAAGAGTTAAACGAAAAAGGCGTTACCCTACTGCTGGAAAATCTCGGTTTTACCGATTCAATGAACTAGACTGGAATGCTCGGTATGGTAATCCTAAAGAGTACAGAAAGCAAGTAGCGATCGCTCACCGAAAAACCCACAATTATTGTGTAGTATGTCTGACTAAGAAAAGTGAAGAAATCCATCACGCTTACTATGGGAATGACATTATTGGGGTATCAACATTTCCTACGTGCTACCGTTGTCATAATGAGATTTGTCATAGTCCGACTAACTGGATTAAGAATCTTAGTAATCCCGTTTGGGGCAATCGTAATACTGACGAATTTATTATCAGGCTACGACTAGGATATCAATTACTTTATGGAGGAATCATTCTATGATTAAACTGTTACTAAAGTATGCGCCTGATTCCGTTGTGGATGCGGTTAATTCTATAAGCTTGGCAGAATTAGATAACCGAGGATTAATAGTGTGGGCTGATGCAAGATCGCTAGAGCCACATTCGGAAAACTCAGCATTTAATTTAGCTTCTCGTTTCACTGAAGTAACGCCTGATAATATATTAGAAACTTTCAAAACTATTGCTCAATTTTATACAAACTACGGCGATGTTTAGCCCTAATATACTTAATGGAATTGTCAGCAGAATACTTATTCATTAATTGGAGTTGAATAAAATGTATAACGATGAATACGATAATTTGAGTTTTGAAGAGCAATTACATCTGACTGAATCCCTTATCAGACAGCGACACAATCAGCAAATGTTCTTGCGCCGAAATGCCCAACTGTTACAGCAGGAATTAGAGCTTGAAGCCGAACTGCTAATGGACAATCCTGAGCTAGCTCAAGTTATTAATTCTCTTAATATGCAGGAATTTCAAGCACATCAGCAAGGTTTTAAAGGCGTTTTGAAAGGAGAATTAACACCCAAGTCTCAAAGTATTTGGGCTAAGTTTTTTCCAGGATTTGGAGGGAAGTAAATGTATAAAAATTCAATACTCAGGAGCGGAAGTTTTCTTGCTACGCCTCCAGTCAGTAGTCAAAAATTATAAGAAATCTAGAATAATTAGTAAATTTATTCATTAAATGTTCTTCTAATTATTTAACTATTCTTAATCCTAAATTTTGGACGTTACTCAATTAGGGGATGATTTCGCACAATTTATAACTAATTTTCAATAATTTCAACCACCAACTCATTGCGCGTAGTTATACAACGCGCGATGATTTGTATTAACACAATTTATTGCAATCCCAAAATGGTAAGGCTTAACTTGATGGCACAGATTAGTCTCAACCCCATTTAATTTGTCACTGTACAATTGTTGTTATTAGTGTTCTAAAGCCGATGCTAGTCATGCAGGAAGTATGAGTTGAAAAGCTGATATTTCCTCTTCTTACTTCTCCCACCTTTTTGTTAATTTAGGTGTAAATATGGAAATCGCACTTCAACTTTCCCAAATTAGCAAGTCTTATGCTTCTCACAAAGCCGTGAACAATCTCAGCTTGCAGATTGCAGAAGGTTCATTTTATGCTCTTTTAGGTCCCAACGGTGCAGGAAAAACTACTACTCTACGAATGATTGCAGGGTTATTACGACCAGATAAGGGCGATGTTGTGATTCTAGGTCATAGTATCAGGCGAGCGCCTCAAAAAGCCAAGCAAATTCTAGCATATCTACCTGATGAACCGCTAATTTACAATAAACTGCGCCCTATGGAATCAGTAATGTAGATTTACCCGCACCATTAGGGCCGAGTAAACAAACCAGTTCCCCAGCTTGCAGAGATACCGAAATATCTGATGCAACACACCGAAAAGTTTTTCGGGATGTTTTATAACCAATAGTTAAATTGTGAGTTGTTAAAATCACATTATTCATGACGGAAAAGATTTTCGGGAATTACGCCGCAGAATTACCCAAGTCACAACAGGAGTTCCAATTAAAGCAGTAACAGCATTTAAAGGTAAAACCATTTGACTTACCGCAAGTTGGGAAAACAAATCTGCAAACAATGCTAAGATTGCACCCATCATTGTCACACTAGGGATTAATATCCGATGATCGGAAGTATTGAACAGACTACGACACAAATGGGGAATTGCCACACCTAAAAATGCTATGGGGCCGCAAAAAGCAGTAATTGCGCCTGCTAATATAGATGCACTAGTAATAATAGAAAATCTAGTTTTTTGCACAGTTAAACCTAAACTACGTGCATAAGATTCACCAAGTAAAAGTGCATTCAAAGATTTTGATTGCAACACTGCTCCCAATAAACTCAAAAGTATCACAGGAATTAAAACAACTAACTGTCTCCAAGTCACCCCAGCAAAACTACCAAAAGTCCACATGATATAACTTTGAATGCGTTCTTTTGAGCTAAACTGCAACAAAATACTTACTATTGCACTAGTAGCATAACCAAACAATAAACCTAAAATTAATAGTGTCATCGTATCTTGTACTCGGCGAGAAACAACTAACATCATCCCTAAAACTGATGCTGCGCCAAGACTTGCTGCTATGACTAAACCAAAATCACTAATTATTCCCAAATCTGCTAATAGTGTTGGTGTTGTAGCACTTGCTGTCAACACAACTAACGCTACACCTAAACTTGCACCAGAACTAATACCCAATACAAAAGGCCCTGCTAAGGGATTTTTAAATAGGGTTTGCATTTGTAAGCCACTCACACCTAAAGCTGCACCTGCTAAAGTTGCAGTTAAAGCTTTAGGTAGACGAAATTTGAGAATAATATGAGTCCATGTCACCTTTTCTGCTTCTTGTCCGAGTAAAATTTTGACTACCTCATTAATAGGAATATCAACTGAACCCAGAGCTAAGTCTAAGAAAAAAGCCAAGATTAAACTTATAAGTATAATTACAAAAATAATAGTTTTGAAAACCGGAGCTTTTTGGGTTATTAGGGGAATTTTAAATTTATATTTGTCGCTGAACATTATTAATTAAGTTGGTGGTAATAAAATAGCTTATGATTAGGTAACATCTCTGGATATAGTATTTTAATCAAGTCAGATAAAACCATGTCTGGGTTACTAATTCCGCCTTCCCAGTAATCATTACCTCCATTTTCATTGACACGGGCATTATTATTGTAAAGATTGCCTATTTTCATAGCCTTAAAATCAGCATAGCGATTATCTTCTACAACTAAATCTTTTAATTTATTCCAAGATTGACTAAAATTCAACCAGTAGTCAGCATTGGCTGCACGTTCTAAAACAACTTCAAAAGATAAAGGTAGACTACCAGAGGATTTATCATCACTCCAAAGATAGTTTGCTCCTGCATCAGCCAGATATTTAGCTACATAACTTTTACCTCCAGGCATATACCAAGTTCCTTTAAAATTGAATCCCACAAATACAATTGGACGATTTTTTACAGATTTAGCTTTTTGAGCTACTCGTTCATATTTATCGGCAATTTCACTAAATATTGTTTCTGCTTGCTCGTCTTTATTAAAAAACAGAGCCGTAAATTTTAACCATTCGCTTCTTCCCAGTGGTGTGTCTTCCATATATTCAGAATTTATCGCCACTTTCAAACCCGCCTCTGTAAGTTTAGTATAACTATCAGTTTGGGATTTTCCAGTACCAAAAGTTGTTACTAAGTCAGGATTTAATTCTAGTACTTTCTCTATATCCACATTTGAATTATCGCCTACTTGTGTTACCTTTCCGGCTTTGATTCTCTCTACAACATCAGGTGTATTTACTTGCTTACTATTACTTACACCAATCAGTTTCTTAACTACACCTAACTTGGCTAGGTGGGGTAAATGAGTAGTAGATAGAGAAACTATGGAATTAATGGGAACTGTAATTACCCGTGCTTGATTAAATCCTTTTGGTGTGGGAGTTCCACATTGGACTAAAACATATTGAAAACCTGTGTTGGTATTCTGCCAAGGATTTTTTATAGTCACGATTTTGTAGTGTTTCTGATATTCTACCGCGAAGCCTGTTGCATGAGTAATCTTGATTTTATTAGGGAAGTAATCAGTATTGGGATCATATTTTTGAATACAGCCGTTATTATTGGTATTTGTAGATGTATTAATTGCCGTATTATGGCAAGCAATAATTAAAGTAGCAATTAAGAAGAATTGACATAAAAAAATAATGGGTTTCGAGTGAGTCAGTTTTACCAATTTCATGGGGTTTGAGATAAATATGATTTTTATCACGTAGAGACACGGAGGTGGGCACTTCTATGGGCGGGTTTTCCGACTTGTACTCCCAGGGTTAGCGCGTCTCAAAGCCTGTTGACAATAGGACTTGCCTGATCAGCAATCTTTGTTGGAAACAAAGTGACACCATCCGAGGTAGGGTAAGATTTAATTCATCGAGATGCCAGATCAAAGTAATGTCAACAGGATTTGAGAAGAAGAAGAGTAAAACTAAAACATCTTTTGCAGGCAGCGTAGATAGCTTTGATATTACCAATAAATTTCAGGAATACTTCACACAAATAACAGACCCCAGAGCGGAAAGGACGAGATATCATTTACTCACTGATATCATCACCATAGCAATTTTGGTAGTAATAGCTTTCTTCGCAAGGTTGGGAAGATATTCAGGAGTATGGACTCAGTAAAGAGGAATGGTTGAAAACGTTTTTGGAACTACCATTCGGAATACCCAGCCCCGATACTTTTAGGAGAGTATTTGAGAGAATAAACCCAAAAGAGTTTGAGCAATGTTTTCGAGTATCGCCAAAACAGTATTTTGCTGGCAAACATCCGCGCTTTGGTAAAGCTAATCCAGAATTGATGAAAATCCCCTTTTGGCAGGCGATGATTTGTGAGGGTTGTTCTGCTTATACAGCCAAAAATCTTTTTAATGATAAAGAGAATTGGCAAGATAAAGCATGGTGCTATGATCGATTTGGCAGAACAATTACAGAATTACCAGATGGCAGAATTGTCGAAATTGCTGGTGAGCATGAAGCTTACTACGAGCCTGATTTTTGTATATATAACGATGTTGTAGTTTATCAAGGTGATGGTAATTTTCAGATTTTTGGTTATCCCAAAGATATTTTTCCGCCAACTGATTTTCATTCAGCTACATTAGTTGGAAAATACATATATATTATTGGTAATTTAGGATATGCCGATGCAAGAATCTATAATGAAATTCCAGTTTATAGATTAGATTGGCATACCTTTAAAATAGAAAAATTAGAAACAACTGGTAATAAACCAGGATGGATTAGTCATCACAAAGCTTACTACAAAGAACAAGATAAAATTTATATTACTGGCGGTAAATTGTGTGTAATGGGTAATGAAAAATCAGAAGAATATATAGAGAACTTGGATGATTACGTCTTAGATTTAGTCAACTTAACTTGGAGTCGCCCTACTATTTAAATATAAATTCTATCTCTGACTACTGGAGTTCATTTAATTTGGTGATATAAAGGTCTTCAGAGAAGGAATTATTATTGCCTCAAACCTTCCAGATGTGGGGTAGGTGCTTGCTATCAGCTAAGACTTTGTGATAGTGGATTCGCCGACTATCTTGGCTGCTTGAGCAACAGCTATAGAATATTTAC
>NZ_JABXKN010000106.1:0-7773 GCF_017115065.1 Nostoc sp. JL23 | reverse complement strand
TTTTTACTCCAGCTTTTTATTATCCCATGTTATTTATATTAAGGATGAGTCTATTGTATTCATTCCACATTGCTTGACCGCACGAAGGATATTTTTTTTGAACACAATCGAGTACTTCAAACGATGTTGCCTCTGGTTTTAGACTTTTCCTTGCCAAGTTTTTGTACCATTATTTCGCTACAAGGTCAAGATTACAGGATTTTTACTCTTCTCTAGTAAGTTTTGCCACGCTAGGTAATTTCATTCATGCGTTCGATTCTGTCAGCTATGTCACGAGCTGCGTGATTTAGTTCTGAGAAGTTCATAGATTTTTTTAAATATTATTGAGGTAGCTACCATTTATAATTCCCTCTTAGAAGGAAACAAACTATAAAAAATAGGTTTTAGCTAGATAAACATGAGATTCGGTTCATTTTCTGAGGGGTCACTGGTACTCATGAGGTTGAAGTCAAAAAATGAGGGGGGTAATGGGTAGAGAAAGTGCGATCGCACTTCTCACCCCACTCCCCACTAGCGCGATCGCTCCAAATTATCAGCGCGGTTATTGGGCATTAACGGCTTGGAATTTCATCGGCTGAAAGCTTTACAGTGCATATCTTAGAGGGCGTTCCATACCCTCTGATTTTTTCTATATATATAAAAACACGAGGGTATGGAACATCTACTCACTGGCTTTAAATTTCCTCTGTTGGGCGTTGGGCGTTGGGCATTGGGCATTGGGGAATTAGTTGGTTGGCGATTGGGTGTTGTCGTCTGCAAAAGCCCTTTGTCAAGTACTAGTCGCCTTCACTTTATTCTCCAGCCTTAACACGCTGCCCCGTGAAAGTAAACGTTACTGCTACTGGGGCATAATCATTAAGCGGATTTGCATTTAATGAGAAGAACTTTAGTGTTGCTGTTGCTTTCACTATTCCAGCTTTCGGATCAAATGTCGCACGAAAATCGCTTCTGGTGAAGTTGCCGGGTAATGTCGTTGTTGGATAGCTGAAGTTAAGTCCTGTGGCAGTAATCTCTGTGCCTGAGGTACACTTCCAACGACCTTGCACATTACCAAAGGGTTGGAAAGAGGGATTACTAACACTTTGGGCTGAGGCACTGGTCACAAAGTTACCATCTTCAGTGAATGTCGTAATCCCAAAAGACGAACCGAAGTCACCAGATAGTTTCGTGAGGTACGTACCCGTCACAAGTTGGCGACAATCGTTTTTGGTGTAGGCTGAGACTTTGTGCATATTCACCACATCTGTAATAGTGAGTGCCGACAATACACAAATTGTTAACGTGGCAAAAGCATTACGAGTTTTCATTCAAAAATATCCACTTATAAGTACATAAACTTATTGACTCAAAGTTGAGTTTACAACGTCACACCAGAAAATCCTCGTTTAGATATCTAAACGAGGATTTTTAGTATTGAGAAACATGATTCTCACATCTTCTGTGGATGGTGCTAATGGTGTAGCAAGGTTAAACAGTTATGCAAATCATGTGTCAAATCGTTATAGTCTGTGGATCACAGGGTCTACAGTCTGGTAATGAAAATCAATCGGCATGGACGCGCTAAGGTTCTCACACAGTCAGAGATACAGCTAATTTTCAGTGATGGCTTAGAAAATGACCGCGATGGCAACGAGAACACCGCAGGCATCGCACTTTGTTCGGTGTCTGCCTATTTAGTGCTTGCCGTATCCGCGAATGCTGTACGCTACAAACTC
The DNA here is from genome assembly GCF_017115065.1 of Nostoc sp. JL23. Taxonomy (NCBI): domain Bacteria; kingdom Bacillati; phylum Cyanobacteriota; class Cyanophyceae; order Nostocales; family Nostocaceae; genus Nostoc; species Nostoc sp. JL23. The sequence goes on along the minus strand of NZ_JABXKN010000106.1, from coordinate 6,058 downwards.
AAGATATCTACACACCCAAGGGCAATGTCAGACCCCGGCTGGTGATTCGGAAATCTTACACGAAGGGGAAGCTGGCTACTAGATCAATCCCAGTGATTGAAGACTTACGGCGGTTATTGAGTGATATCTCGACATTGGGGTTTAAATCGGCACACAGTAGGGATTAAGACCGTATTAGGCATCACCGTGGTCGGGTAGGCGAACTTATTGACAAAATATCACCCCAGATATACATTGCTGAAACTATTACTGTAAAAGGATTACGATTACAGCCTTAACGAACAATTTCCCCGTTTCGGCGTTCGCTGAGGTTTTCGGGGTTTGTCAATAGTGTGCGTTTTGGTGATTGCAGTTTTGATTGTGGCTTATCAAGTAAAAAGCGCGTAACTTTCGGTATCACTGCTCATTTCACCCTTTGCACTATGCTGCCACTATGACCCAATCAAGGTTTGAGGCTTTATTTTCTAATAGAAATTCCCAAATCTAGCTAAAATTTGGAAACCAAAGTCTCGTAAGCCTTGCAGCGATTGCTTTCTCCAAGACTGATGAAAGAGGGCTAAGTAAAATTTCCCATTTTTCCCTATTCACGCAACAACGCCTATCGTCAAGGTTTCTGAGCTATGGTGCAGGCATGGTCAAGCAATTCCTCCCCATGTGCGAAGTCGCCTTGCAGTGTATCCGCCGTATCTGTCAGCAAGATGAAGCCATCGCTTCCATCCTCGAATACCACCCCCAGCACCACGAGAGTCTGGCGTTTCATGTCATGTACTATGGATTGTTGTACATCTTGTGCCAGCAGCACGAATGGATTCACGCCTTGCAAACTTGCGGAATCGACGCGCCTGGCCCGATAGGGATGCCCATCCAGATGGAAAGGCAGATTCGCCCAGTGCGACCCAATGGCGCTTAAGTGGGCGCGTAGTTGCGCCCGCACGTCGGGGGCTATGCAATCGATATGGATGTGCAACTGGTTCTGGCTGCGTCCAAAGGCAGAATTGACCGCCATGCCTATCGCATCCCTCGCCAGCGTTCGTCCCAAGCGCTGCGATATTAGAGCGCGCGAGTCCCAGGCGAACTTCCAGTAATTTGGGGTATTCCTCGCCAGCAGGCTAGCGCTTTCAATGCCGGAAATCCGGGCAGTTGGTAGAAGCAGATATTGCGTCTTTCCTACCCGGTCTTTCAACAGGGCATAGCCCTGTTTCAAATCAACCAAGGTGCAAGGCGCGGGATTGCCTTGCTTTTCTTGGTTGGGGACGCAAGCCTCATGGACGATGCGCCACAAGGCATCGCTCTTGCTAGTATGATCGGCGGCAATCAAACCTGTCACCGCACTTACCAGTACTAGCGCGGTGCCAGCCCTGCGCCAGAGACGGGACTTGGGCAAACCTCTTGTAGAAAATAGGTGCATTACTTACTATGTGGGATTGACAGTATACAAATTCTTAAAAGTTTACCAATTACTACTTGAATTTGTCAAAATCGCTACCTTGCTGTGGATGGAGCATACGCCAAGGAACCATTTGTTACGGGGGTGAGGGCGCTCAAGCTGAATGTGATTAGTAAACTGCGCCGAGACGCGAATCTGCGATATGTGTTCGAGGGTGAACAGAAAGCGCGGGGAGCTAAACGCAAATATGATGGCAAAGTTGATCTAGCCGACCCTACTGGTTTGGCTTGGGTACGCGAACTACAATCAGGGGTTGAACTCTACACAGCAGTTGTATGGCACGTTTCACTCAAGCGCAAAATCCGCCTGGCTTATGTACTTGACCGCCGTAAGCCTAACAAACCGAGTTATGCTGTCTTATTCTCGACAGATATCAACCAATCGACAGACGAGATTTATCGTTTCTACAAACTGCGCTTTCAAATCGAATTTATTTTCCGTGATGCTAAACAAAATACCTGCCTGAGTGATTGTCAAGCCCGTGATGTTAAAAAGCTTGACTTTCATTTCAATGTCAGTTTCGCCGCCTTAAATCTCGCCAAGCTTGATGCTCATCGACAGCAGGTGGGTCAAAAACCCTTTGTCTTTTCAATGGCGAGTGTCAAGCGACGGGCACTCAATGACCATTTGCTCGACACCTTTATTTCAACGTTAGGACTTTCGCCGACTGTAATTAAATCCCATCCTAACTACCAAAACCTACGTTCCTACGGCGTTATTGCTGCCTAATTTTGTCCGAAGCATTACCACAACAAGAATTTGGTTTAAATGTGATTGCACTGGTGGGCGCGTTACGCTACCAAGAACAGAGAAGCATAGCTCAAATTCATCAACAGCTTCGCAATCGTGGTGTAGAAGTAAGCGAGCGTAGTGTTACTCACTTGTTAGAAAGATATGACGAATTAGTTGCATTGTGGTTAAGTGACCACTCAAGACTCAAAGCTATAGCCAAAAAGCAAGGGCGATTGATATTAGCAATCGATGGGATGCAGCCGGATGTTGGACATGAAGTACTGTGGGTAATTCGAGATTGTTTATCAGGAGAAATTTTATTGGCAAAAACCTTACTTGTAATTCGAGGAACAGTCCAGTTAGCTTCAGCCATTGCTACTGCACTTCATTCTTTTACAGCCCAAGATTTGTCTCAGGTTTGTGTTCAGACTTGGCAACAATTACGCTCTGATTTATGCCAACATCAACTTAATCGCATTGAACAACTACGATTCCGTCGAAATCCTGAAGCTTACTTGGCTACTCTTGAGCAACTACTTCTCTAGCAAACTTTGCGGTTCTAGGTCAAAACGACCTGATCTGCCAGAGCAAAGCGATTACTGTCAAGGTATTATACGCGGTCCGGTGAAAGTTTCAGTCCCTGCTACTGGGGCATTATCTTGGAGCGGATTCGCGTTTAGTGAGAATGACCTCAGTGTTGCTTTTCCTTGCAGTATCCCAGCTTTTGGATCGACTGTCGCATTAACATCGCTTCTAACAATTGCGCCAGGTAATGTCGCTGTTGGGTAACTGAAGTTGAGTACCGTGGCAGTAAAATCTCTGTCTGAGGTACACTTCCAACTGCCTTGTCCGTTGCTATAAGGTTGGGAGGAAACACCACTTTGGTCTGAAGGAGAGGGAGCACCACTTTGGTTTGAGCCAGTAAAAAAATAGTCACCATCTCGAGTAATCGTCATAAGTAAGCTAAACAGACCGAAGTCACCAGAGACTTTCGTGATGTACGTGCCTGTCACGAATCTGCGACAATCTGCTATGTAATGAGCTGAGGCTTGGTGCAGATTCACAAAGCCCACGATACCGAGTACCAACAATACACAAATCATTAACGTGGCAAAAGCCTTACGAGTTTTCATTTTAGAACTTCCACTGATAAGTACACAAACTTATTAATTCACATTTTGGGGTGCGAGTAGCAACGGATACTGTTGGCGAAACATTCCTTAATACCCTCAAAGCTTTAGCAGCCAGTCTGTATCGCTCCACCTGGCAACCCGATTTCAATATTTTGTATAATTTCCGGTGTTGGGGATTTAGTGCCGGGTTTCCCCCACCAAAAGCTCCCCAACACGGAAACGCTATTTACTTACCACTGTCTTGAAGTGACGAGGAAATTTGGAGTGCCATTACCACCATGACTACCAACAGCAGAAATTTCCACTAGACTATCTGTGGCTTTGCCACTACCATTATTGATCACGTATGTAGAATCACCCGGATGTCCATTTGGAACAAACAGTTGTGGGTGATCAAATGGCGCCTTTTCATAGCGGACTCGCTCATCAGTGAGCGATTTGAGGAAGGCTACCAAGTCATTTTTTTCGGCTTCAGTTAGTCCCAACACGGCAAGGGCGCTTTGCTGGCGGAAGTCTCCGCCACGATTGTATAAGTCTACCACTTGCTGCAAAGTTAAAGAACCACCATTGTGGAAATAAGGGGCAGTCAGTTCAACATTGCGGAGTCCAGGAGTTTTAAAACTACCATCCGCAAGTATTGTGTCCTTAGAGCTAACTGTGGTGTTGGATGGGGAACCGAGAAGTTGCTGGAAACTTCCCAGTAGAGCCAGTCTCGTTTCCGAAAGCGGATTCCCAAATGGGTCATTACCTCCAACACTAACATCTTCTAATGTCGGTCTGATGCCGATATTGAAAAAGCCATTGTCAAAGACGAATCTACTGAAATTAGGGATCTTAAGAATCCCAATCCTTTGTTTCTGCACAGAACTCACAGAAGCACTGCTAAGTTCTGCCCCATTATGACAAAGGTTGCATTGAGCTTTACCCTCGAACAGTTGTTTCCCCCGTTGCTGTTGCCCAGTTAGGGCAGTGGTGTTTCCTTCCAAGAAGCGATCAAGTGGGGTATCGTTAGCGATGAGCGTAGATTCGTACATTTGAATTGCCAGCCCAAAAAATAGCGAGAAGTTGTACTCTATTAACCTGTACTCATTGGTTTCCAAAGAGCGATCCGGTTTCTTAACAAAAGTTCTCACACCCTTAGCATCAATTTGAATCAGTTGATTAGACTTCCACCACTCCGGCTTGAAGGCATCTTTAATTAGGCGATCATAGCTTTCATTTCTCAGTCCGGGTTCAGGCCATCTGCTATCTGTACCTAAAACACTGTCCTGTGGATGCACAAGTTGTTTCCCTAGCGGTCTCAGAGGAAATAACTTTTTAGCAAGTTTTCTGGGGAGCTTCTTACCCTTGCTAACGCTGGCGGATTTGCGATCAATTGATCCGAACTTATCACCTATTTCTTCAAAGGTAAGACCATCAGAAGATTCCTCGAAGGAGCTAAGTGGTGGATCGACTGCTTGAGAAGCTAAAGACGAATTATTGAGGCTAACTTTGACAAATTTTAGCTGATTTGGAGTCTGTGCTTTCACGACAGAAGCATGAGAATCTCTCAAACCAAAGGAATTCACTCCATTAAAGATGTTTTGCGCCCTACCGTCCCAGAAGTTGCGGAAGTTAAATACTGCATTAATCGCAGTTGGCGCGTTACGTGGCTCGACGCGACGTACATTTATACCTCCCACGTTAAACACGGGATCTGGTTTAAGCGTTACTTGGTCTTCTGCATTACCCGGTATTACATCAACAAACTTAGTATTGATAACTCCTTGAGAGGAGGCGATATCATTCCGGTCAGACACAACTGTTGTCGGATCATTTGGATTTGACAACTTGTGAAAGGGAAAATCTTCTGGCTGGAGCTGGTAGTTCGGCCCACCGCCGACATTAAAAACCGTATCTGGGTTTTCTGTGCCATCGGCGTTGATCCGCATCAGACCAGGAGATATCTGATTTTTTGATCTGTTGTCGGCTCCGGCATGGAAATGGCAAGTAGCACAGGAGGTTTTTCCATCGCTACCAACTTGCATATCCCAAAAAAGAGCCTTTCCTAACTTAATGGCGGCTACTTTGTCTTTTATAAAGTCTCCAAGATTATCAGGCTCTGGAACCGAAACAGTCTTGAGAGAAGCTAGAGGTGGAAACGCCGTAACCTGGGCAGATACAGTATTTCCAGCTATTACTGCTGCCACAACGATCGCAGCAAGTGTTATAGTTTTTGAAAGTTTTGATACTATCCCGTTAGGTTTTACATAACCAGATTCCCCCCTTTTACGCTTTGGATCAACTGGAAATTTAGATGATGCTCCACGAGACTCTTGGTCATTAAAAGACCATAATTTGAGATTTTTTAAACTCCGAATTCCCTGCTTGATCTGCACTACCATCGATTTGAGCAAAAATCGACCATTGCCGGTTAGCAGCAAAAACATTGGAAAGGTAGCAAAAAGCAACCCTAAACTGACTATCCGTAAAATTACCATATTTTCATATCAGAAAACACTTAAAATTTTACTACTTATCTAAAGCTTTTTACTTATTATCAGCCGTATAAAATGTGACTATTTTTATTTGATTAATAATAAATGTAGAGAGGAAAAGGTTAGGTTGTGAGTAAGTTTTGTCAATAGGTCTAAGTATATAAATAAATCTGCATCAGAATAATAATCGTAATAGGGGTATGAGTATCATCCGGATGCTGTTGGCGAAATATTCCTTAACATTTTAAAACCCTAGAAATGCCAAAGTG
>NZ_JABXKN010000090.1:0-54327 GCF_017115065.1 Nostoc sp. JL23 | reverse complement strand
ATGCCCAATGCCCAATGCCCAATGCCCAATGCCCAATGCCCAATGCCCAATGCCCCATTCAACTTGTTAGCAAAATAACTTTCCACTATAGGTCATAAATGAGATGATGGAGGAATTAGAGAAAAAGGTGAACAATTGTTATTTTTCTCCTTCCGCTTCTGGTTGCAGAATAGCATCACAGTATTGAATGAGGGTTGTCAAGCGATCGCTAATCGTTTGAAGTCTCGTTTGTACAGTAGATGCTTGCCGCGCTCCTTGCAAAAACATCACATCTATTGCCAACAGGCGCAATTGCTTGCTCATCTCGGTTTGATAAGACTGCACTCGCCAGTTTTCATCAGCCAAAGGCACAATCTGTTGCCCAAAAAATTGCTGCAACGTGGCTACACGCTGCCGTATTTCTGGCGCAACGATTTGGGTAGTTGTGGCATCGGAGCGTAATTGCTCTAACAAAGTTACGAATGCCAGATATTTCTCACGGTTTAAAGACATCCAGTGCTAGTTAAGATAGTATTAATGTCAAGTAATTTTTCTTCTACAATAAACTTTCTTAAAGACTTATCAGCACTAGAAGCCTCAAATCTTGATTTGGGGCTTTGTTTGCCATCAATGGATTTTCTTTCATTTAATGATCCTTGAAACTCAAACTGGATGACTACCAGACGCTCCTGCCTATCTAACGCTGTGCTATTGCAATTGGAAAAATCCTTACACTGCTTTTTTCACCCGTCTTTGGGCAACAGCATCTTTTCAGGGCGATGCTGCTAGTTTTATTTATCATTCACTTATCTACCGATCCTCTCTAAACCCAAATTGTATGAGCAGTATAGCGATAAATTCATCAGTTGACCTTGCCATTCCCGAATGGTTGAAAAAATGTTTGAAGGAGTCATCGACAAGTAGCGGCGCAGCGGAAGATGACCGAAGGCATAATGATGCCGTCTTAATTGGTCGGGCATTTGAATTTGCTTACAAACTGCATGAAGGCCAATACCGCAAATCGGGAGAGCCATACATTGCTCATCCCATTGCTGTGGCTGAATTGCTGCGTGACTTGGGAGGTAGTGCTGCTATGATAGCAGCTGGATTTCTCCATGATGTCGTTGAAGATACAGAAGTTACAAGTCCAGAAATAGAAGAACGCTTTGGCGCAGAAGTGCGGCAATTGGTTGAAGGCGTCACCAAGCTTTCTAAGATCAATTTCACCAGCAAAACCGAAAGTCAAGCCGAAAATTTTCGGCGGATGTTTTTGGCAATGGCGCAAGATATTCGGGTAATTGTGGTCAAATTGGCAGATCGTTTGCATAATATGCGAACTTTACAATATATGTCAGAAGCCAGCCGCCGCCGCAGTGCCCAGGAAACGCGAGATATCTTCGCACCTTTAGCCAATCGCTTGGGAATTTGGCGAATTAAATGGGAACTGGAAGATTTGGCTTTTAAGTATTTGGAACCGGAAGCTTACCGCCAAATGCAAGAGCATGTTTCTGAAAAACGGACGGCGCGAGAAGAGAAATTGGCTAGAGCTACGAACATGTTACAAGAGCGTTTGCAGCAAGCCGGAATCCACTTTCAGGAAATCAGCGGTCGCCCCAAGCACCTTTATAGCATTTACCAAAAAATGCACCGCCAGCAAAAGGAATTTCATGAAATTTACGATTTGGCAGCGCTGCGAATAATTGTTCAAACCAATGAGGAATGCTATCGAGCGTTGGCGGTGGTTCATGATGCTTTTCGCCCAATTCCGGGGAGATTTAAGGACTATATTGGGCTGCCAAAACCTAACCGTTACCAGTCATTGCATACTGGGGTAATTGGACTAACTGGCCGTCCTTTAGAGGTGCAAATTCGGACAATCGAAATGCATCATATCGCCGAGTATGGGATTGCTGCCCATTGGAAGTATAAAGAAACAGGTGGTTCTAGTATTAGCCATTTGACAGGCACAGATGACAAGTTTACTTGGCTGCGGCAACTGCTGGAATGGCAAACCGATCTTAAGGATGCCCAAGAATATCTTGATAGCGTCAAAGATAATCTATTTGAAGATGATGTCTATGTCTTCACCCCTAAGGGGGATGTTGTTCCTTTAAGTCCTGGTGCTACGACTGTAGATTTTGCTTATCGCATTCATACAGAAGTCGGAAACCACTGTTCAGGGGCGCGGGTGAATGGGCGAATGGTGCCACTGTCAACGCGGCTGCAAAATGGCGATATTGTAGAGGTTCTCACCCAAAAGAACTGCCATCCGAGTTTGGATTGGTTGAACTTTGTCAGAACTTCGGCGGCAAAATATCGGATTAAACAATGGTACAAGCGATCGCGCCGGGAAGAAAATGTCGCCCGTGGACGGGAGTTGTTAGAAAAGGAACTTGGTAAAACTGGTTTTGATAGTTTGCTGAAGTCAGATGCGATGCAGATTGTTGCTGAAAAGTGTAATTACCACAGCGTGGAAGATTTACTCGCTGGTTTGGGTTACGGAGAAATTACGTTGAACCTAGTGCTAAATCGCTGGCGAGAAGTAGCGAAGGGACAACAACCAGTTGCCATTGTGTCGCCATTTATCCCCAGAGAACCAGCGACATCAAAAGCTTTACGAGACGCACCTCCAAGTACCTCACGTTCCACTGATTCGCCAATTTTTGGGGTGGAAGGTTTGGTCTATTATTTAGCTGGGTGTTGTACCCCGATTCCTGGCGAACCAATTATTGGTGTGGTAACGCGAGGTAGGGGGATTTCAATTCATCGCCAAGGCTGCCATAATCTGGAAACTGTGGAGTATGAACGTTTAGTACCAGTGAGGTGGAACCCAGCCGCCGAAAATAGTGGTCGTCCGCACACGTATCCAGTAGATGTTCAAATTGAAGCCCTTGACCGTGTTGGGGTGCTAAAGGATATTTTGTCACGGTTAAGCGATCAAGGGATCAACGTCCGTCATGCCCAGGTAAAAACCTCTACTGGTCAACCTGCATTGATGGACTTAGGAATAGATATACGCGATCGCTCTCAACTAGAGCAAGTCTTCGTCCAAATTAAGAAAATGAGCGACATTTTGAATATCCGCCGCGTCGGTCAAATTGACGAGTAACAGGGGTATCAGTATCCCCAAAAAATCTTATCTTGCTTACCTAGCAGCCTGTCTGGGAACTCAATATGGCCGCTATAAACTGCGTCTAAAGAGATAAAACCTTCCCTGGCAGGTTCGTCAACTATTGATTTGACCTATCATGAGTGATATTATTCTGGCGATCTAGAAAATATGAATAAAATCTTCCTTGGCGGGTTCGTCAACGATTTTTTGAGTTTAAAATTGTTAGGAGCAATTAAAAATGGTTTCAGAGAAGTTTTTATTAGTCAAAGGCAAAGCAGGGATGGGAAATCGTTTTCTCGCTCTCTTGGACAGTATTTTATATGCTCAACTTACTAATAGAAAGATAGTTGTTGATTGGAGCGATGAGGTTTACTCAAATAATCGCAGCAATGTTTTTCCTGACTTTTTTAATCTTCATGATGTTACTCAAGCTTCAGAAATACCTTCTACTCAATCTGTCTATCCAAGTGTTTGGAAGAATAGCTTAGACAAATCTGTGAATGAGATACTTCTATCATACGAATCTCCAGATGATTTGCGATATAACAACCCGAAAATATGGTCAAAATATACTACTAACATGTCCCGCCTAGATTATAGTGAAGATATTTTGATTAGATGGTCGTATGTAACAGAGACTTATAAGCTAAGACGACATTTTGTAGGAGATTTCGCTTATCTCCAAAGTCTAAGTAATGAAACTATTTTAAAAAAGATAATTAGAGAACATCTGAGTTTACAACCTAATATTGAGGCAATTATTAAAAAAACTGTAGATAGTTCTTTTGAAGACATAGTAATCGGGGTTCATGTTAGATATACCGACAGAAAAACTTCCAAAAATCTCTATTTAGAATTTGTTGATAAGATTCTTGAAAAACATCCTAAAAGTTTGATATTTTTAGCTACTGATAATCCCGAAGTTGAGCATTTGTTTAGAGAGAAATATACTAATATTTTAGTGACAGATAAGTGGTATCCTGCGTCAGGCTCTTCTTTACACCAGAATCCTGAATGTCCAGATAGATTTGAAAATGGTGTTCAAGCCTTAATAGATATCTATTTATTAAGCAAATGTAATTATTTAATATACAACCAAACTTCTACTTTTGGTGTAGTCGCAAAGTTGATTTCTGATATCCCAGAAGCTAATACAATTGATACTTCTCAATACAGTTTAAAAGGAAAAGTCAAAAACTTAATTGCTTGGATTAGAGAAAAAACAGTTCTTTCGTGATCTTTTTTTTAATTAAAAGTTAAAAATTAAAATTAAGAAGAATAATGATTTTTAATTAATTTTGGGTACAAGCCCCACTGATTAAATTTTTAATTTTTAATTAGAGCAAAGCAACTTGACTATAGTGGTTATAGATTGAGGTGTAATGGATTCTTGATTTTAGAAGATGCCCCCAAAATTGCTTGGGAATATTGATTTGTGTATATATTAGTTCCAATCCCTATGCAACAATTATTTCCCGGAGAGGTATTCGCCAACACTGCTGATTTTGACACTGGTATTCGCCAGCTGTTACCGCGATACGATGAGATGTTAGAGGTAATTGCCCGTTGTTTACCTTCCACAAGTCGGCATATTTTAGAATTAGGTTGTGGTACAGGCGAACTTAGTCTCAAGATACTCAACCGCTTTCCAGATTCCCAAGTAATTGCCCTAGATTACTCACCTAGAATGTTGCAATTTGCCCAAGATAAAATCACAGCAGCTGGATATCAACAACGCTGGACTGGTATACAAGCAGATTTTGGCGACTGGACAAATAATCCAGAGAACTTGGATATTGGTAGTAAATTTGATGCTTGTGTCTCATCTTTGGCAATTCACCATCTCCAAGATGAGATGAAGTTGAAGTTATTTGAGCGAATTGCTGCTAGCCTCACTCAAAACGGCTGTTTTTGGAATGCAGACCCTACTTTACCAGAATCACCAGCCTTAGCAGAAGTTTACAAGGCAGCACGAGAGGAATGGTCACTTCAACAGGGAATTAGTTTGACAGAGATTCGTGCGAAGCTTGGCGCAACCAGCACTCAAGGTTACTCCAGTCAAGACCAGTTAGCTAGCTTAGATACTCATTGCCAAATGTTGAGCAAAGCTGGATTTAAGACAGTTGCAGTACCTTGGAAATATTATGGTCTGGCAGTATTTGGTGGCTGTTTATGAAAATTTTAGGTTTTGGATGCCTAGATTTAAGATTCGCCTGTCTCCAATAGGCATTTATAGCATTAACAACTTGATAGTAACAAAACAGCAATAAATAATATTATTTCTGTTGATAAGAACTAATATATAAACGCATTAGGTCTGTAAAGGAGGTCTTGCTAACTCACACAAGGGTTTTAGCTGAAACATGTGCTAATTAAGCTGGTTTCGTGTTTTTATACAATATTTCCACATCAGAAGTACCTGTGAGGATACTATCAATCCTCTACAGACCTATCCGAAAATACAGAGTAGAAAATTTCCTTCAGAAAAAACCAGGGACACGCAATTTGGATTCGTTTTTCTGCTCTTTTATCGAGTGGAGTTAAAGCCACTGTTTGCCATCACTTAGTTTCAAAAGGAGATATCTTGGATGGCTCGAAATAAAAAGAAATCAGCCGGGTTTAAGTATGAGCATCCACTTGTCTCTAGATGCCCTATTTGTTGTATTATCCCACCTCACATGCTGGAAAATGTCGTGGTAAATGGCAATCCTCAGCAGCGGAGTTGGGCTTTTCATACATTAAATGTTTCAGCACAACTTCGCGGACGCAGAGATGTCATAGGTACTGTCTCCTTTGCACCTTCACCGGGTGAGAAGCGCCGCACTATCTACGATGCCAAAAATGGACAGCAATTACCTGGCACATTGGTGCGTGCTGAAGGAGATCCACCAAGCAGTGATGTAGCAGTGAATGAGGCCTACGATGGTGCTGGTGCTACTTATGACTTATTTCATGAAATATTCGATCGCAATTCTATTGACGATAAAGGACTACGTTTAGACTCCACCGTGCATTATGGCGTTAAATATGACAATGCCTTTTGGAACGGCGACCAAATGGTTTATGGTGATGGCGACGGAGAAATGTTTCAGCGCTTCACAAAGTCAATTGATGTGATTGGGCATGAGTTAGCTCATGGGATAACTCAGTATGAAGCGGGTTTACAGTATTATGGCGAACCAGGGGCACTAAATGAATCGTTTTCTGATGTCTTTGGTTCCTTGGTGAAACAAAAGTTCAAAAATCAGACTGCACAAGAGGCTGATTGGCTAATTGGCGAAGGTCTTTTAGTCCCGACTGTCAAAGGTATTGCTCTCCGCTCAATGAAAGCACCAGGAACAGCATACGATGATTCGGTATTGGGTAAAGATCCCCAACCAGCCCATATTAAAGATAAATATACTGGTGATGAAGATAACGCTGGGGTGCATATCAACTCAGGAATCCCTAACCATGCCTTTTATCTAACGGCTATTGAGATTGGTGGGTATGCTTGGGAAAAAGCTGGCAAAATATGGTATATAGCTTTACGCGATCGCTTGCGTGCCAAAGCAGATTTTAAAAAAGCTGCCAACGTCACCATTCAAGTTGCTGGCGAACTCTACGGTAATGACAGTAATGAGCAAAAAGCTGTGCGAAATGCTTGGCAAAAGGTAGGAGTTATTTAAAGTTAGGAGTTAAGGGTGAGGAGTTAAGAATAAATAATCAATACCTTCCACTCAGTACTCAGGACTGATTAATCTGTTGTTTGTTGTTGTTAAACTGGGAGGTGAGAACTATAATCTCCCAGTCTTAGTATGTATTCCAACTAAATAACACAACGGAGAGCAAAAAATGCGGGTATCATTTGAACGCACGGGCGGCTTTGCTGGAATTAGCAAGAAGACAACCGTTGATACAGAAACTCTCCCACCACATGAAGCTGCCACACTTCCCCAACTGGTGGAAGTTGCTGATTTATTTAGGCTACCGGAACTAATTACTTCGCCAAATCCTCAGAGCGATCGCTTTCAATATAAATTAACAGTAGAAGATAACGGTAAGCAGCATACAGTGACTGTCAGTGAAGCAGCATTGCCAGGAACCTTAAGACCCCTGATTGAATGGTTGCAAACAATGGCACAAAAAAGGTAATTTGCTGAAAAACTTCAATTAAGGCTGACTTAACAATTCAAAATTCAAAAATAAATTCTAAATGCATTGTGGTGTGATGAATGAATAAATCAATCAAACGAGCTTTTTTAGACACTGAAGATGGACAAATTCTTTACCGTATTGGTGGCGAAGGAGAGCCTCTTTTACTACTACACATGAACCCACGTAGTAGTGATGAATACCGCGAATTAATGCCAATTCTGGCACAAAATTACTGCGTGATAGCAATGGATTTTATGGGTTTTGGAGATTCTGATAAACCGCCAAAGTTGTATTCAGTGGCTGACTACGCAAAAACTGTCATTGCTTTGTTGGATGAGTTAGGTCTTGAAAAAACAAACATTCTGGGAAACCACACGGGAGCTTTTGTTTCTGGAGAAGTAGCAGCAGCTTACCCAGAACGTATTAATAAATTAATTTTATGTAATGTAGCTGGCTTTGGTGAAGCTGGAAAAGTCGATTTAATGAGGAGATTTGATGAAGGTTTCGTCATTAAAGAAGATGGTTCGCACTTGATGGAAAGATGGTTGGCTCGTGCAAGATATGTAGGTTCTGCTGAGTTAAATCATCGATGGGTTTTAGATGATTTAAAATGCTTTGGCTATCCATTGTATGCAGTTTGGGCTGTGGGAAATTATTGCATTGAAGCTGCCGAAAGATTTAGTTTAATTAAATGTCCAGCTCTCATTCTTTGGGGAATTGATGATGTGGAAGAATTTGAGCGATTGGGTTTAGCACTAGCACAAGATAGATATTTTCTCTCTCAAGCTCTTCCTCATAGTAAAGTTGTCGAGTTTTCAAACGGAACTATTTGCATGATGAACCAAATACCAGAAAAAGTTGCAAAAACAGTATTTGAATTTTTGGATAGTGCGAATCTTTAAAGACAGTAATATCTTAGTATTTTTTGGTGGAACATTTATTTTAGTTTCTGGATTGTCACCCACTATGAATCTTCTATTTAGACAAAACAGCTGTACACTTAATCTCAACTATCAATCCTGGTGTAGATAAACCAGTAACGCCGATACCAGTCCAGGTAGGATAGTTATTAGTAAAATAGCGGTCTTTTACTTGCATAAACAATTGTAAAAACGGAATGATATACAGTGATTTATCAAAAGCAGTTGCTTCAGTTTGGAATTCCCCTAAGCCAGTACCAGTGACATGGTAAGTAATCATTTCTACCACATCATCAAAGGTAGCTCCTCCTGCATCCAGAACCTTTTTGACGTTTTCAAAACCCTGAACAAACTGGGCTTCTAAGCCTTTAACAATTTGTAAATTTTCATCTCTGCCTACCTGCCCAGAGATGTACAAAGTATTACCAACTTTAACACCAGGGCAATAATGAAATTTTTCATATAAAATTTCCATTCCCTTGGGAACAATCACTTGGCGAGTGGACATCACGAATTTCCTTATAATGTTTGTTTGAATAATAACGAGTATACAGTTTAGCAAATAAACACTAGTTTAGATCAATTTAAAATGTCACTTTAGCAGAGAAATGAGAAAGTAATTGCTTTGAAATTATTTTTAGTTTATGCATTCTTATTTCTCTATATTTTAGAATTTAAATAACGTCCTCTAGGCGCACCTATTACCTGTCCTTGATGGGAAATTATGTTCCCCCGCAAAAACGTACTTTTCACTCGTCCCGTTAACTCTACACCTTCAAATGGTGTATAACCTTGTTGTGACTCCGACTCAGCAGCACGTACCACAAAGGTTTCATTGGGGTCTAACAGCACCAAGTCAGCATCATAACCAATAGCAATATCACCTTTTTCTAACAACCCAAAGCGCCGCGATGGGTTCCAAGATAGCAATTTAGCCATCTGGCTGTAAGACATTCCCCGCTTGCTACCTTCACTAAATACACCAGAAAGTAAATATTCTGTACCGCCAAAACCAGACTTTGCTAACCAAATATTATTCGGGTCTTTAACATTTCTTTTTTGTTCAGCAGAACAGCAAGCGTGGTCGCTAACTATCCAATCTACTTGATTGTTTAATACTGCTTGCCACAAGTATTCCACATCAGCGCGAGGACGGATAGGAGGGTTAACTTTTGCCCAAATACCATTAGGAGTATCCACATCTAATAACAAATGTCCAACAGTAACTTCTCGCCGAAAATTAATATGGGGAAAAGCAGTTTGCATAGTCAAAGCTGCTTCCATTGCTTTACGCGAACTTAGGTGCAACAAATTGATATTTGCACAGTTAGTTTCATTAGCCAAATAAGAAGCAATACAAATTGCTAAACCTTCTGAATGAGGCGGACGCGCTGCACTGTAAGCGTGTAATCCGTTCAGACTAGAATCGTTTTCAACTATTTTGGTATAGGCATTGAGAATTTCTGCAACTTCACAGTGCAAACTCAAACTGATAGTATCTCGCGCTTCTGGATGTTTTTCCATCAAGCGAGTTAGACCGCGCATAATAAATTCAAAATGAGCAAAGTCGTATCTTTCTTCTTTGTTAATCATCAAAAAGAGGTTTTGCTGGTCTGATAAACCATGCAACCCATATCCGCCATAAAACATGAAGATTTTAAACGAAGATACACCGTGTTCTTCAAACAATAGAGGTATTTCGTCGATATGTTGGCTAGCTATAGGTGCGATGTGATAGGCGTAATCTACAAAAAAATTACCTGCGGATAACGCCAAAACCTCTGGAAAAAAATCGCGGTAGGAGCCGCCTTTGTTAAGATAATACTGCCCTGTACGGATGTAATTTAGGCTGGTAGTCACGCCTCCCATTGCGGCTGCTTTGCTTTCAGTCACAGCATCTTTGTCGAGGGGTTGATAGATACCGACGTGCATGTGGGCATCCACGACTCCAGGAAAGCCTAGCAGGTTTTTGCCATCAAATACCTCTTTGCCTGTGTCTGGGCTAATATTAGAGGCAATCTGAGCAAATTTTCCATCCTTAATGCCTAAGTCAAGTAGTTCGATTACATCCTGATGAGGACGAACTACCCGCACATTTTTGATAATTTGATCTAATACGGGAGTTACAGACACAGTAGACCTCACACTAATAGGACTTACGCACGAGTGAATTACGGAATAAGGAACCGCAGAGGCGCAGAGGACACAGAGGAATGAGAGTTTGAGGATATTTTGCTTCAGTTTTGACTAAAATAAGTTTAGTCAGGAATTCTAAGATCGAATCGGGGCGGAGCCTAAATCACATTATTATATAACGGTTTTTTATGAAATTATCTTCAGGGGAAAAGACAATGGAAAGTTTTAATGAGTATCATATAGACGCAAAGGGGTTTACTTTTCTCAAAAGTTTTCAAGATAACTGGCAAGTGATTAGAGATGAGTTTACAACCTTTATTAATAATGCCTCTAATGAGGAGTTAAAATTTACTTACGATGTTCTTGGCCCGAAAAGCCAAACCATTAAAACTAAGGGAAAGTCGAAATACAGTGCTTTTGGTATCTTGTTTCAAGGTGTGTTTGTTGAAAAATATATTCAGGCGCATCAAATAAAATATCCTGATTATGGGTCAGATGAAGCATCAAAAAAAGCACTTGTATTAAGAGAGAAATATTTTCCGAATTTAGCCAATATGATAAAAGATGTGAACCTGATTGAGGATGATATCATCAGAAATGTGTATTATGGTACATTTCATCCAGGCTTGGATATCAAGCTGCATATAAACTATAACCCTCATACAAATCGTGGCTATTTAGGATTAATTGTACCAGAGGGAGATGTGGCTATGAAAATATGTCACGAACAACTTTATTGGCATGAAGGAAAATTCCTAGTTTTAGATCATAGCTATCCCCACTGCCCGCATAATTACACCAATTATGATAGGACAGTTTTGGTTGTAGACTTTTTTAAACCGGATAAGCCTAGAGAGGAAGCGATCCAATTTGAGAAAGATCAAGTCACACAACGGATGCAAGATAATCCTTACAGTTTAGGTGTTTTTGGTAAAAGCGATAAAGCTAAAGAAGAAGATTTTATCAAGTATGGTTTAGCTCATCAATTAGAGTGGGATAAAGCCTTGATTTAGAAATGAACGTAACAACCTACAGAAAGTTAATAGCAAAGCAACTTCATCAAGATTTTAAATCTGCGATTGAAATTGTCGAAATTCCTCTTTCCAAACCTGCTGCTAGTGAACTTGTAATCCAAAACAAATTTGCTGGCGTTAACGGTGGCTTTGACACCTTGCTTTGTCGTGGTGACGTTCCATATATTAACTTAATTCCTCCCTTTGATTTGGGTGTGGAAGCTGTGGGGAAAGTTATCGCTATGGGTGAAAATGTCAAAGATTTTCAAATTGGTGATGCTGTCATAATTACGGCACGTGGCGGTGGTTATCGAGAATATCAGGTTATCAATGCAAACTTAGCAGTGAAGGTACGGGAAGCAACACCAGAGTTACTAACACTAATGCCCACGGGTGTATCAGCTTTAGTTGCATTGGAACAAGTAGGGGAAATGAAAAGTAATGAAGTGGTTTTAGTGACAGCAGCGGCAGGGGGAACCGGTCATATTGCCGTACAGTTGGCAAAATTAGCTGGTAATCATGTCATTGGTACTTGTAGTTCTGAGGCGAAGGCAAAATTACTGAGAGAATTAGGGTGCGATCGCATTATCAACTATCGCACAGAAAACCTCAATCAAGTCCTCAAGCAAGAATACCCTAATGGCATTAATTTAATTTTCGACTGTGTAGGTAAAACCGTATTTGATACCTGCGTTGATAACTTGGGAGTGCGGGGACGCTTAGTTGTAGTTGGTTTTATCTCCGAATACGCAAAAAATTTAGAACAAATTACACAACCCCGCCTTTATCACCAGCTATTTTGGAAAGCTGCTTCTGTGAGAGGCTTTCTCATGCCTCATTATAAAGAATATATGGCAGAGGCACGCGATCGCCTCTTAAACCTCTTCTACACAAACAAACTTAAAGTTGCTGTTGACCCAACACAGTTTCAGGGCATAGAATCAATACCCGACGCTGTAGAATATCTCCTCAGTGGTCAGAATTGTGGCAAAGTGGTAGTGAGATTTTAAGCAACACGGTATTAGTTTATATCCAGGCGAGGATAAAAATGACACAAGATTCAGAAAATACTTTAAAAGTTGCTCGGCAGGCATTTGATAATCTTACACACGGTATGGCAACTGGAGAGTGGGAAGCTTTATTAGATATGCTCACAGAGGATTTTACTCTTTGGTTTCCAATGGCAAAATTCCACGGTTTAAACGTGGGAAAAGAGCGAGCTAGAGAATTTTTCGAGTACGTTTCTGAATCCTTTAGTCCTGGGTTGAAGCTGACTGGTCTAGACCGTGTTACCAGTAATGAAACGACTGCTGTTTTTGAGTTTCGGGACGAGGGTCTTTTATTCGGACAGGCTTACAGAAATCGGGTAGCGGTTTCTTTTGACGTGCGTGAAGACAAAATTTGTGGCTATAGAGAATACTTTGGCAGCGATGGTAAATCGTATTAAATAATTCGTAATTCGTAATTAAGAATTATGAATTATGAATTATTTAATTTAGTTTTGTTAGTTACTCTCAGGGTTGAGTTCGTTGATTTCTCTGCACTTAGCCTCTGCGGCTTGATATGCTGCCAGATAGTCTTGACCACCCAACATTACATCACCGTAATATTCATAAGGTGGATCGCCATAAATTGGCAACGGATCATCTTCTGGATAATCTTCTTTTGATTCTTCAATGATGGCTTTCAGTTTTTTAACAGTCAGACTATGTGCTGCAAAATACCAGATTTCTTGGGGATTTTTGTTCAGGTAAGGTAATGTGGGATCGATAATGCGGACATTGCAGGCGTCGTCTAGCTCAATCCAACTGTGTTCAATCGGTCTGTATGGCTTCCCAGCAAAAGCTAAAAATCCCTGAATATACCTTGCTCCCTCAGTGGATAATGCTGCTTTATAAGCATTATCAAATGGAGTGCTAGCTTTGCTGTTTATCTGTTCAGCAATTTTGATTGACAGCGTTTCATCCAATAGTTTGTTCATCAATAGCAAGGATTAGAGCAGCCATGAAAACATCTTACCACTGCTACTTACCATTTTGCTTGGGTATTGAGTATTGGTTATTCACTAATGACTAATGACTGATGACAAACTTTACTTTGTGCTAATCACCATCTGTAAATTTATTAACAAGTCGCTTGAGGTGTAGGGCTTGGATAAAAGGGTTTTGACACTATTACCAAGGTTTTTAATCATTTCATGATTGAATGCTAATCCACTAACACCAATAATTTTGATGTCTGGATTAATTTTTTTCAATACATTGATCGTTGTTGGCCCATCCATAGATGGCATCATCATATCAACCAACACTACACTAATTTCTTGTTGATGTTTTGTATATAGTGCGATCGCATCAATCCCATCACTAGCCACTAAAACTTTATAGGCATTTTGTTCTAACCAGGTTTGAGTAACCTCTCGAATTGAAGCTTCGTCATCAACAACAAGAATTAATTCTCCATGCCCTGCTGGTAATTTCTGATCTCTATCTAACTTAACATCTACTTCGATTGTCTGCGTTACGGGTAAGCAAACTTGAAACTCTGTACCTTTGCCTACTTCACTAACTACATTCACAAAACCACTGTGGCTTTTGATAATGCCAAGGACTGTTGAAAGACCAAGCCCTGTACCTTTACCCACTTCTTTTGTTGTGAAAAATGGCTCAAAAATTCTATCTACTATTTCTCTTTTAATTCCTGTGCCTGTATCACGCACGGTAATCATTACATAAGAACCCACCTTAGCATCAATATTCATCCGGGCATAGTGGCTATCAACCCAAAAATTCTTGGCAGAAATCTTTAAGATACCGCCATGAGGCATAGCATCACGAGCATTAATGCAGAGGTTCATCAGCACTTGGTGTAACTGAGTCGCATCGCCAAAGACATTCCACAGGTTTTTCTGGGGAACATCAATGTGGATTTCAATAGCTCTGGAAAATGTTTGCTTAACAATATTTTCAATTTCTAAAATTGAATTACGTACCTGTAAAGTTTTAAAGTTACCTACAGATCCGCGTGAAAACCACAGCACTTGTTTAACTAAATCTGCTGCGCGTTTAATATTTGTTTCCATAATTGTTAGCCATTTCTGACTGTTTTCATCCGGCAGCTTTGGCTCTAAAAGTTGTACTGTCATCATCATGGGTGTCAGTGCATTATTGAGGTCGTGGGCGATGCCACTTGCTAGAGTGCCAAGACTCTCCATCCGCTGGGCCCGGAGAAACTGCGCTTCGAGTTGCTTTTTCTCTGTAATGTCGGAGTTGACAATCAGAATGGATTTGGCTTGCCCCTGATGATTGTTTACCAGTGTCCAGCGACTAGCAACGATGATTTCTTTACCTTGTTTTGTGACTTGATGTAACTCACCTTGCCACGAACCACTCTCAGCTAAAGTCTCCTGGATGTTTTTCAGTTGGTAAAAACTTGGCTTTCGATAAAAAAGCTGATTGGCATTCTTGTCCACTACTTCTTCTGCCATCCAACCGTAGAGATGTTCAGCCCCTTTATTCCAAAATTGAATTTGGTTAATCAAATTTTGAACGATAATTGCGTCTGTGGTGATGTTAAGCAAAGCAGCTTGCTCACGGATTTTCTGTTCTGCATCTTTGTGTTGGCGCAGCGCAGCTTGCTGTTCGGTAATATCAATTAGAAAGCCTGCCATCCGAGCAACTTTGCCTGTAGAGTCTAAAAAGATATACCCGTTATCCTCAACTGTGATGTAAGTGCCATCTTTACGACATACACGAAATTCAAGGTGGAATCGCTCTTTTGTGGATAAAATGCGGTTAATCTCTTTGTTAAAGAAGTTTCGATCATCAGGATGAACCAATTCTAGCCAGCGGTTCAAACCTCCAAACATCTCAGGCATAGAGTAACCTAATATTCGCTCTACATTGCCATCATATTTAATCTCATTGGTATGTAAGTGCCAGTCGTAGAGAATCTGACCACTTGCTTGAATTAATGCTTGATAGCGATTGTTCCACTCATCTAATGCATCTGAATGACATCGTAGTTTTTCCTCTATCCGTAGGCGCTCCAAGATTTCGGTCTCTAAACGTTGATTTTGCTCTGTGAGTTTTTTTGTGAGGTTTCGTAAACGTAAATGGGTATTTACCCTAGCTAAAACCTCTTGATATTCTAGAGGTTTGGTAATGTAATCTACTGCGCCAAGATTCAAGCCTTTGACTTTATCTACCTTGTCACTCATGGCAGTTATAAATATTATGGGAATATCTTGAGTGGCTGGATTTTTTTTTAAAAGTCTACAAGTCTCAAAACCGTCGATTACTGGCATTAATATATCTAGTAAAATCAGATCAGGCGAAGCATAAGCTGCCATTCTAACGGCACTTTGACCATCTTCAGCTACTAAAACTTGAAAACTGTAATACTCTAAAAAATCAAATAATACTTGTAAATTAACAGGAGTATCATCGACTATTAGAATAACAGGCTTTTCATTTTTATTAAAATTCATGCTTGCCTCTTATTAATTTTTTTTAAATTATCGAATTTGTTTGCCTTTAAAATAAAATCCTTGACAAGTTGATGAACATCTGTGGCAGATGGTACTTTATCACCTACTTGTTGGAATGGCAAAAAAACTTTGCTATTTCGACTATCTCTTGGTTGATTTGGTACATTATATTTTCTGCCAATTTTTTTAGATATTGACAAATTTTGGACTTGAAATTAAAAAGATTTAATTAAAAGTAAACTATGTCGCACTTTTATCCTCTTCCCAAAAACAAATCAATATAGTTAAGGGCGCACAGCTAGCTGCACGCCCTTACTACGTTTATCTATATAAATCATGGGGTTGTGGAGGGATCGAGTTTTAGCCGAGCTGTTTTAGGACGACATGGGCTTCCCCAACAAACCTGCCCAGAAGGCATATTAGTAAAAACACTACTACGAGCGCCAATCACAGCATTAGCCCCGATTTGCACTCCTGGCCCAACAAAACAATCTGCTGCTACCCATGCACCATTTTCAATGGTGATACTCGCTGTTTTCAACCCAAAAGCAGGATCTTGGAGATCGTGAGTACCAGTACACAGGTAACTTTTTTGGGAAATTACGCAATGTTCACCGATATGGATTTGATCGAGGCTATATAAAACTACGTTATCTCCAATCCAACTGTAGTTACCAATGGTGACTTTCCAGGGGTAGGTGAATCGGGCTGTGGGTCGAATTAATACACCTTTGCCGATACGAGCGCCAAATAATCGTAGCAAAGCACAACGCAGAATATTTAACGGTTGAGGAGTGAGGGGAAAGGCGATCGCTTGTACAAACCACCATAATAAAACATACCAACCTGGACGCCCCCGGTCAAACCAAGATTGGTCATATTTACGTAAATCTACGAAAGGTTGGTCATTAGTCATTTAATTCTAGATTTTAGATTTTAGATTTTAGATTTTAAATTTTTCCTTTAATCCAAAATTCAAAATTCAAAATCTAAAATTGGTATATTTAAGAGTCAATGGTCAATAGTTTTCCCTCTGCTTCTCTGCTCCCCTGCTCCTCTGCTCCTTTATCCGGGGTAGTTGCAGTATTTAAGTGACCACCGCAGTTGCGTAATTCGTAAAGTTTAACGCCAATTTGATATTCATATTGACTCAGCAATCGCCCATATATATATCCTGCTTTGCCATCTAAAAAACCGCGTTGAATTATATAAAACAAAATAAACCGCAACATCGGTTTAAATGGTAGCCGTACCCAAACTTTTTTCAGAAATCGTTTGCGTTGCACGGCATCGCCAAATAGATTAGCGCCGATAGTACCGCTATCATCTTTACCTGCAAGAATATTAAAATAAACACTGGCTTCCCAGTTTGAATAGCGGTTGTGGCGTTCTAACCAGTGGTAAAGGTCGCGGAAGTCCTCGTGAAGCATATCATTTTTGAGATACCCAACTTTCCCTTGCAAAATAACGTGTTCGTGAACTTCGTTATCACCAGTATTAGGAATATCTTCTGTATTTAGATTTTCGTAGCGACCTTTTTTATGTTGAAATAAACGTAGATTCCAATCAGGATATTTACCACCATAACGAATCCATTTTCCTAAGAAAAATACGCGACGGTTGAGATAATAACCTGTATATTCATCATTTTGAATTGCTTGGTCAATTTCTTCCCAAAGTTCCGGGGTGATGCGCTCATCACAATCTACAATTAGCACCCATTCATTACGAAAAGGTAGATTATCTAAAGACCAGTTTTTCTTTTTGGGCCAGCGTCCATTGAAATTGAATTGCACGACATTTACACCGTGACTTTTAGCAATTTCAATGCTGTTGTCGGTACTTTGAGAATCTACTACAAATATTTCATCTGCTCTGCTGAGGCTAGCAAGGCAAGCAGGCAAGTTAGCTTGTTCGTTTTTTGCCGGAATTAGTACTGAAACTGGTATTTTAGATGACATATTGAGTAGAAATTATGTTACTGTTTATTTCTTATTTGATGTAGATAAAAGACCCTGAATAGCAGCATTTAAGTAACCAATCTGACCGTAAGCATACACCAGTTTGTCAAATCGTTCTGCTGGATCTGAGAAATATTGTAATGCTTTATACAAGCCTCGCACAAACCGTTCGCTACCTCTCTGCAATTGAGCGATCCCAGCTTTACCAGCGAGTTGTTCTCGATAGCATTCACTGATACCCTGCCACCAGCCTCGGTTTAAAAACCAAGAGCGTTGGAGGCGCTCTGGGGCTACATTGTGAGCGACGAGTGCTTCGGGAAGATAAGCAACTTGCCAACCACGCTGTAGGGCGAATTCGGTCATTTGCAGTTCTTCGTTAGATAATAAATTTTTCCCCACTCTACCGAGATGAGGATCGAAACCGCCAATTTCTTCTAGGAAACTACGGCGGATAGAGTAATTTAAGCCTCTGGGTGTTGAGCCAGGTTGCTCAATGTAGATGTTACTGTCACCTAAGTCGTATGCACCCAGATTTGCAGCTAGTCCCGGAGATAGCCACCGTGGTTGTTGAATTCCTGGAGGCCACAGGAGAGTGACTTTGCCACCTGCGATCACTAGCTTAGAATTATTGTAATAGGCAGAATATAAAACTTGTAGCCAGCCCTGACTGGCAACGGCATCGTCATCTAGATAAGCAAGAATATCACCACTGGCTACCTTTGCACCCGTGTTACGGGCGACAGATAAACCAATGGTGGGTTCAAAAATATACTTCAGGCGCGGATTGTGGCTTCTTTGTTCTACAACTTCACGAGTGCGATCGCTAGAGCCGTTATCAACTACCACAATTTCAAAGTCAGCAGCAAAATCCTGCTCTAAAAGACTATCAATTGCAGCCCCTAAATAGGTATCTCGATTGTGAGTACAGATAATGGCAGAGATTTGGATGTCTGGCATAGATTGAATTTTGGATTTGAGATTTGGGACTTTCCTTCGGAACGCTACACGTAGCTTGCTTTCCCGGAGGGGTACGGCTACGCTCAGTCGAACGATTTTAGATTAAAATCTAAATCCAACGCATAACTGCTGAGAGTTAATCTAAACCAAAAGTTACCGACCTACCAACCGAGTTTCTTCGGAAATAATCTTTAAAACTTTACGTTTGTTGAATATGACTGTGTAAAACTACAAGAGTTTGCGCCAGTTGACTAAGGCGGGTTTCCAAAGATTGCTTGCGCCCTAACAGTTGACGTAACTTTTGGTAACGAGCGATCGCCATACTAACATTGGGCACCTGATCCGGTGGACATGGACGTGACCAAACTTTACCAGTATCGTCTACACCACAGAGGCGATAGCCAGTAATAGATGATTGATAAGATACTTTTCCACCAGTAGCGCAAATTTCTTCTACGTAGTTCATCAGGCGGTCAACTTCTGCATGACGCAGTGTCGCAGTTCCTCCTGGTTCTGGTTCGGTGGGATTGGATTCTAACCAGCCATTGACAATTGGCCCTTCTAAGTAAATATCCTGAATCTGCTTCAAAATATTTTGCAATTCTGTTTGCCAACCGGCCACAGTTTCCTGAATTTCTTGCAAGAGATTCATCGCTAATGCTGGATTAGCACCGTGTCGATGGCTACTAAAGGTCGGAGTTTTCAACTTGGGTAGGCTGGGTGTTCTGTTACCATTCTCTTCTGCTTGAAAGGTCTGCACAGATTCATGGTGAGGAAAGAAATTTTGGTCAGAAGGATAATCACTCTCAGTATTTACACTCAAGTCAATTGTTTGTCCTTGTGACTTTACTTCCCCATCCTGAGAGGATGGAATTTGTGTACTTTCTGTAGGTTCGTTAGCTCCGACGCTGATTCTAAAAGAGAAAGGCCGTTTTGTTGTCGAATCAGTTGTTTCGGCAGTAGAGGCAGTGCCGCGATTGCCTAAATCGTGTAGAGTTGCTTCAATGCGTTTTAAGCCTGCGTTCATAAAGAGATCCTAAAGTTTGCTGACCCCAGTATTGAATAATTAAGAGTGGGGTAGTTGGGATTTTTGGCTTTTGCCAGTTGTAGCATCTAATGATGTTGGTGCTAATTTTATCCCTTAAAAGTTATTTGAAACAAAAAATCTCACCAATGAAGTAAAAAAATGTGGTGATAAATTGTAACCGTGGGTATGTGGAGGACGCAGGAGGCAGGATGATTAGAAGTTGGAATTTATCTGTTGCTCTCAACCCCATCTAATTCCAAGCCACGAAATCGTAGATTTTGGTGGAGGATTATAAACCGCAAGCTCACTTGCGAGAATAACCGCAGGAGGCAACGGCAATATTCCTTCTGCCTCCTGCCTCCTGCCTCTCAAGTTAAAATACTCAGTAAAAAACTTTGGGTAAAATCATCTTAGTAACAGGGCCAGCACGATCTGGTAAAAGTGAATGGGCAGAAACTTTAGCCATGCAGTCAGGAAAAGCAGTTGTTTATGTAGCAACAGCCACCGATAACCCAGATGACCAAGAGTGGCATCAACGTATTTTAGAACACCAACAACGTCGTCCCCAAGACTGGGTAACTTTATCTGTACCTGTGGAACTGTCTGCTACCCTTGCTGATGCCAAACCCTATACCTGTCTTTTAGTTGATTCTTTAGGAACTTGGGTTGCTAATCTCCTAGAACAGGACGAATCTAGGTGGGAAAATACCCTTGCAGAGTTTTTGGAGACGGTGGAACTGGTTGCTGCTGATATCCTGTTCGTAGCAGAAGAGGTGGGTTGGGGTGTGATACCAGCTTATCCCCTTGGAAGGGCGTTCCGCGATCGCCTGGGTTCTTTAGTACGCCAGCTAGGAACACTTAGCGAAACTGTTTATTTAGTGACTGGTGGTCATGTCCTCAATCTCAGTATCCTTGGTTCGCCATTGCCAAATAAAGGAGATGCTGGAACATTCAGAAGTCAAGATTCTTAACTCTTGATTCAAATTAATCCCAAATCCAAAATCTAAAATCTAAAATTGTATTATGGCAACCAAACAAGAAGTTAGAGGATACCTTGCCTACTGGTTTCAGTTGGGTAAGAAAGTAATTACGGGCAACGGTGAGGCAAGCTTTTTGCTCCAATCGGTGCTAGATGGCGATCGCTATAGTGAAGAATTTGAAGAGTGCTGGCAAAAAATTATTTCACCGGAATCGGGTGATTGTTACCTGGAGGGTACATCCGAAACCATTGCTGAATTGTTGACACCAGCATGGGATATGCTGCCTTGTGGCTGTTGCAGTATGCCAGTAGCCAAGCGAAACGTCGGAATGCCCGCGTTGTTATGTCCGTGCAATGATTTACCTAACTGGCCAAATACTGAATTGCCAGCACCGCGAGAGCCAATTAAAACTCAAGACCAACTCAAAATAATTTGCGATCGGCTTGTAAAGAATATTACATAAACAAACAACCAATTTGGAAATCTGAGAACTTTTTTCTAATTTTCTAATTATTTGATTATTTTAATTTCTCCTGTAGTGCCCTTGAGTCTTACTACAGAATTTTTATATGCCTGTACTAGCTAGTGGAAAATAACTATTAGTTATTAACTATGCCCAATCCCCAAAATCCTAAATATTTTACTCATTAACCGTGCCACTATAGAAAATAGAGCTGCAAATTGAGCAATAGGAAGACTAAAGAACACTGTGCAGATAACATTCTTAGGGACGAGTTCCGGTGTACCCACGCGATCGCGCAATGTTTCCAGTGTCGCTCTGAGATTACCCCAAAGGGCAGAGCTATGGTTATTCGACTGTGGCGAAGGTACTCAGCATCAAATTATGCGGAGTGAACTGAAAATCAGTCAACTCTCCCGAATTTTTATCACCCACATGCACGGCGACCATATCTTTGGCTTGATGGGACTTCTTGCTACTTGCGGCTTGGCTGGCAATGTAGAACGAATTGATATCTATGGCCCACCTGGATTAAATGATTACATTCAATCTGCCTCACGTTATTCCTACACCCACTTTTCTTACCCAATCAAAGTTCACGCCGTCCGTCCAGGGGTAATTTATGAAGACGATGACTTCACCGTTAGTTGCGGTAATTTGCATCATCGGATTACAGCTTTTGGCTACCGCATAGCCGAAAAAGACCGAGCCGGACGCTTTGATGTGGAAAAAGCCAAGGCGTTGCAAATTCCTCCTGGTCGGGTTTACGGTCAACTCAAGCGTGGTGAAACAGTTACCCTTGCAGACGGACGGGTGATTGATGGCACCCACTTGTGCGGCCCTACAGAAATTGGTCGAAAGATTGCCTATTGTACAGACACAATTTATTGTGATGGTGCAGTGGAATTAGCTCATGATGTCGATGTATTAATTCACGAAGCAACCTTTGCCCATCAAGATGCAGATTTGGCTTTCCAGCGGTTGCATTCCACAACAACAATGGCAGCGCAAACAGCCTTAGCTGCTGGGGCGCATCGACTGATTATGAGTCATTTCAGTCCCCGCTATGCTCCCGGAAATACTTTGGAGTTGAAGGATCTGCTCAAAGAAGCTCGTGCTATTTTTCCCCGTACTGATATGGCTTACGATTTTATGATTCATGAAGTACCCAGACGGCGGGAAGTAGAGTTAACCAAGGTAAGCGTTTAAATTTTGGATTTTAGATTTTAGATTTTAGATTTCCTATTGAACGCTTCTAATCTAAAATCTAAAATTAACCAGGCTCTATCTTAGATTTTAATAGTCCCATCATAATATCAAGCAAATAAACAGTAGCTTTGTTTTCCGAGTAAGTCAACTATTTAACCAACAATTTACGGTTAACTAGATGTATCAAGAATATACAAATAGTATGGTTTAAATATTTTTCTCAATGTGTTTTTTATATTACAAGTTATCAAAACAACTTTAATATATAGCACTGTTGTGAATCGGATTATTTTATACTCAAATACTTAGGAAAAATAATTAATTTTTCGTCAAGATTTTTCTTCTTTCAATAAAATATTTATTAAAAATTTATCCTTCCAACACTGATTAAGAATTTATATGCATGAATTGATGAACATGAAAGCGCCAGTTGGCATAATATTATGCCAAATTAGCTTGTCATTGTTGGAAGAAGAATTAAGTATGCGATCGCAGCTATTAGGTGTAAAAAATCATTTCATATTTCTCATAAATCTTCCAAATAAATATAGTGTTTCGATAGTAGAGGAGTTTAATAGTGGCTAAGACTAGTCTGAATCAAGAGCAACAGGTTACTACTTCAGCACAAGGCGCAGTTGACATCAGACAACTATCTACTATTTTGCTTCGCCGACGCTTTCTGATCTTTGGGGTTTCCTGTGTAGTTATGTCAGTTGCTAGCCTCTTAGCTATCAATGCCAAACCTACTTACCAGAGCAATATGCAGATATTGGTGAATTCCAATTTATCTGAAGGATCACAGCTAAATACTCAGGTTACTGATTCAAATTCTCAAGTTGTTGATTCCACAACTCAGATGAAACTCATGCTGAGTTCTAAGTTACTTCAGAAAGCTGTAGATTTACTTCATTCTGATTATCCTGATATTACCTTACAAGACATCAATGGTCAAAAAGAACATAACAGAAAAGCACCTTTAGAAGTAACTCCAGAAGCAGGAGGCATAGGAGCAAATAAAGTTTTTAATCAGGCATTTAAAGTTTCTTTTAATGATGACGATCCAATAAAATCCCAAAGAGTACTTCAAGCTCTACAAAAAGTCTATCAAAACTACAACAAACAGCAGCAAAAAGAACGTCTAAATCAGGGATTAGCTTTTGTAAACACTCGCCTACCTGAGATAAAAAAAGAGGTAAGTAAAGCTGAGAAAAACTTAGAACAGTTTCGCAAAAAACATAAATTACTCGATCCTGAAGTCCAAAGTAAAATTCTGCTAGAATCTCTAGCCGATATTCAACAACAGCTACAAACCACTCGTGCCAACCTTCAAGATGTAAACGCTCGCTACGATAATCTAGAGCAACTAATAGCGTCTTCATCTCAACAGAATACACTACTTTCTTCTCGTTTAAATCAGTCAAGCCGCTATCAAGCATTATTAAGTGAAATTCAAAAGACTGAACTAGCATTGGCTAAGGAGCGGCTCCGCTATACAGATGATTACCCATCGGTACAAAAATTAAAGCAGCAACGCCAAAGTCAGCTATCTCTCTTACGAGAAGAGGTAAAAAACATTAGTAATAGTAGTAAGGAAAAACCCCTATTCAAAGGACAAATGCTAGGGGTTGATCCAACGCTAGTAGATGAATTTGTTTTGGTAAAGACAAGTGTTTTAGGACTAACTGCCAATGAAAAAAATCTAGTCGAGTCAGAACAGCAACTACGCTCTGAGCTAAACAAATACCCAAGTTTAATAGCAGAGTACAATCGTCTGCTGTCAAAGGTAGAAACTAGCCGCAAAAACCTTGAACAACTACTCCAGGTACAACAGTCATTAGGACTGAAAATTGCTCAGGAAGGATATAACTGGCAAGTTTTGGCAGAACCTTCTCCCGGTACTTATATGGGTAACAACAGATTATTACTTTTAGTTGGAGGAGTGATAATTGGGTCGATTTTAGGTATCTTAGCAGCCCTAATTAGGGAAAAATTTAATGACGCTATTTATTGTGCCGGAGATTTAAAGAAACTAACGAATCTACGTGTACTGGGATCGGTACCAAAACTACCATCACGTAGTGTCAAAAAGCGGCGGCTGGGGCTGCCTTTGAACGGACGAGTCAGTTCAGATTCTTCTGTAATAGAAGCCATTAATAAATTGCCCGTCCATGAAAATTTAGACATGATATACCAGAATATTCAAATATTAAAATATCCCTTAACGTTCAAGTCGCTGATGTTTACTTCAGCACTATCAGGGGAAGGAAAGACGACCTTAGTATTAGGGCTTGTAGCTAGCGCCGCCCGGATGCATCGACGGGTATTAGTAATTGATGCTAACCTACATAATCCTAGCCTGCACAAAATATTGGAACTATCCAATGATTGGGGACTATCTCTATTATTAGTTGATGAGACGACTACTAATTTTCAAGATTACATCCAGCCAATTCACCCCTCCATTGATATTTTGACTGCTGGTCCAGAACCAGAAGACACAGTAAAGTTGCTCAGTTCTCAACGGATGAAAGAACTAATAGAGGTCTTTGAGCAAAATTATGACCTAGTACTAATAGATGCTCCATCTATTTTAGGCACGGTTGATGCCAGGATTGTGGCATCTTTTTGCAGTGGTATTGTAATGGTAGAGCGCATGGGGAAAGTGACTAGAACTGAACTGACTCAAGCAACAGAAATTTTGAGTAAGTTGAATTTAATTGGAATTATCGCTAATGAAGTGAGCAATTCTCAAAAGGTATTGGCATCGTAGACTGAAGAAGTATGGGGGCATTGGGCATTGGGAATTGGGAATTGGGAAGAGACAGAGGAATTCTCGCCATGCCCTCTTCAGCTGATTTCTACCTGATAGCTAAAGCAAAATGCATAATTAGTAGGAGGTGGCAACCTCCTGCGTTGGAGAACTGTCTCATCTTAAAGTAGTAGGCGCCATAATCCAGAGCGTCAATTAGATACTAGTGTGATTAGATGATCAGCATGAAATTCCAACTTTATTTAGGCTCTTTATTTTCCCAGATTAAAGTACGTTATTGGTGGGTAAGTATCTTTTTATGGATAGCTTTGGTTGCCCCAGCCCAAGCGTCTGTAATCTTACGCGTGGCAATTGAGAGGGGCGTTAATCAGGTAAAAGTGGGTAGTTCCACCACTGGCATCGTTAAGGATAGTACTGGGCGGACTCTTGGACAGTTGCCAGCAATGAGCGCATATTATGCCCAAGCCGTTCCTGGCGGAGTTGCTTTAGATAAGTGGCAGTCTGGTTTATTTTGGATTGAGCCAACTGGCAAAGGATTTGTTTATATTGGCGATCGCTGGTATCGAGGCAGAACTCTGGTTGTCCCCACAGAAAAAGGCTTAACTGCTGTTAATTGGGTTGATGACCAAGAATATCTCTACAGCGTTCTCGGTGGCGAAATGGATGCTAGCTGGCCCCAAGAAGCTTTAAAAGCCCAAGCGATCGCAGCCCGCACTTACGCTCTCTACGAACGAGAAAAACAACGGAATAATCCCGTTTATGATTTAGGCAATACCCCTGATCGCTGGCAAATTTACAAAGGTGTCATCAGTGAATCTCCTGCTACTTACGCCGCGGTGGATTCTACTCTAGGGCAGGTACTAACTTACAAAAATCGGATTATTCTCTCAGTCTTCCACGCTTGTTCTGGGGGACACACTGAAAACGTAGAAGATGTTTGGGGAAGTAGCGAACCTTATCTACGTGCTGTTCAAGACTACGATCAAAATATCCGCGAGTGTAATTGGGTGAAAACCTTCTCGCCCAGTGAAATTAGCGCTAAATTTCCAGAGGTGGGCAGTGTGACGGCGATGATTCCAGAGACATACTCACCTTTCCGCAGTGTTAAAGTTTTAAAAATTGTCGGCAACAAAGGCACGAAGGTGCTACAGGGCGAGGAAGTGCGAACAGCCCTCAAGTTAAAAAGTACCAAATTTAGCGTCACCAAGGGCGCTGATGGTAGTTTTGTACTGCAAGGGCTTGGCTATGGTCATGCTTTAGGCATGAGTCAGTGGGGGGCGTACAATCTGGCTCGGCAAGGAGTGAACCACCTGCAAATTTTGGGACATTATTATCAAGGTGTAGCTCTAACACCAATTCAGGCGAAGTAATCAGGGATTGGGCATTGGGGACTGATTTAATTCTTCTCCCCCTGCCCCTCTGCCCCTCTGCTCCCCTTCCCCTCTGCTCCCTATTCCCCACTCCCCCGTTCTAAGCGCCGTTGCCATTCAGCATCAATTTTTGCAGAACGCTCAACTTCCTGGTCGAGTAAATCAGTTTCGCTAGAATACACTAAATCTTCGTTGCCAATGACTTTTTCTGTTGCAAATTGTTGGGCATAGTTGATTTTTTGTTGCAAAAGTGCATCAGGATTTGCCAATAGCCTTGCTCTGGAAAGGCGATCGCAACCGCGATCGCCTATTTTGCGATTACGCCACTGAATCCAGAAATAACGCAATAACGGGATGCCTAAGAAACCTGCTCCGTAAGCCAATAGCAGCCAATAAATTCCTTGTACAAAAGCTACCAGTCCACCTAACTGGACAGCAACAGTTCCATCTCTCAATAAACTTCCCAGTACTAAAGCACCAACAAAATTTAGTATCCCTAACCCAGCACTCAGCATAATTTGCCCGGAACTTGCGGCACTAAAACGCCAGGGAAATTCCTCCAAGTGATCTGATATTGCATAACGGCGCTTTTTAACTGCACTCACTTGCAATTCTGGGAAGTAATAAACAATTTGACCTTCTGGACTTACCCCTGGTTGCCCATTAAATCGCGTCAGAACGGGCAGCATATAATCTTCGTACTCTCTTGTGTATCCTTCGCCAATGTCATCCAAATATGGGGCAATTTGTTCTGCTACCACTGCACCACGGTTACTCCGAATCACCGTAGCAATCTCTTGCCAGCGACGTTCTTCTAAGTTGGCGTTAGGATTACCATCGCCAAATAAAAACGAAAACACAGCTTCAAAGAAATTCAGATTACTTTCTTCTTGCCTTTCACGTCGCCGTTCCTGGTAGTGGGTGTCATAATTTGGGCTAAGATACCAAAATAAATTTGGAAAATAGAAGAAGCCCCCACCGCCGGAATTACTGCCCCGATTGTCGCCGTCACGGTCTGAATTGATAGAGGTAATGATAACGAAGATGGTAATAGTTATCAGGGCGATGGAAACAGTTAAGAAAATTCCAAAAGAAATACGAATCAGGTAAAACAGAACACTCCAGACTTTTTTCCACCATTCCTGCAATCGTAGTCGGAAGTATTTATTACGCAAAATTGCTCGAAAATTTTGTGGAAAAAGGAAAACTATATCACCTGAATCCGCTACCTGTAAATGTCCGCCAGCATCAGATGCCAGGGCTAACAAGCTTTGATTAGCTTCAGCGACGTTCAATCCTGCCTGAGTTGCCACATCACCAACGGTGACACGGTAGCCCAGTTGTTCCACAGCTTGCATGATGGTGGGACTGGGAGCCATTGCTCTCCCCTCCTATTGAAAATTATTCCTTTTCTTAAGTATAAAGTTTTATTTTGAGCGACTTAGCAGGGGTAGAGGTAAGAATTCAAAATTCAAAGTGTTGACGTTCGGTCTTACACTCTTTAATTGACTAGACAATCAACAAATGATCGGACACGCAAAATGATATAATTACTTGCCTCAGATTGGTTAAATCAGCAAATTTTCTGCTCAAATATGGTTCAATATACTCTCGCTCAAAGCCCAGAAATTATCCTTACTGTTTCTGGAAAAGATTCAGCCAAAGCCCGTGATAAAGCAATGGATCAGTTAATGGAACTGATGGATGCAGGTAAGTTACCCACAGAACTGGAAGAAGGATTTGGCCCTCAACAATTAATTGAGGTAAAAGAGTCAACTATTGATACTGCTAGTGGTGAGGATAGTATTACCCAAGCTGTCCAGATTCTGAGTAACTTGGCTACGCTCAAGCTGAAAGTTCAGGAATCACAAGCTGAAGCGTTGGAAATTCGCAAAGCTGTTGATGTGCTGTTTACTGATGACTCGGTGACAGAAGAGGAAATTACTCGACTCAAGGAAGGTTTTAAAGTTCTCAAAAATTTTGCCCAAGCTAATGTGCGTTACCAAGAAGCGCGAGCTAAAGCAGAACTAGCTCGGAAGACTCTAGATCAAGCTCTCAAATCTCCTGACAAGTAACATTTACAGAATTATATGCATTGAGACACATCTTAAAAATGCAATTAAAAAATCTAAAGACAGACTATAATGCCTGTCTTTAGATTAACTGGGGCGCTAGGATTCGAACCCAGGGATGGCGAGACCAAAACCCGCTGCCTTACCACTTGGCGACGCCCCAACAATTTCACTATAGCTAATATAACACTTAGTCCGGGGTTAATGTCAAGTACTTTAATAGTTGATTTTAGATAATGCATTTTTACAGCAGGACATTGATTGGTGGGAATCTTGGCAGTTTACTTGTTTCATCATTTTGAGGTGAACCCTTGCATCTTCGGGCTTCAGGTATAAAATTATTTTTCGAGCATCTAAAACCTGTTTTCCTTGATGATGAACTGCTTAGAGTCTGTCTTACCTATTTATTTTTCTTTAATCCCCAGCCTCGTGAAGGAAGACCGCTGCAATCCGACTTGATGATAGTAGTTGCTTAGTAGCCAGCCATATAAAGAGTGGAATCGTCTTCGCATAGCGGCCGCAAAGTCGGCGTGGTTCTTGAATCCATCGATACAGCCATTCAAGCCCTAAGTCTCGAACTATGCGGGGTGCCCGCTTATGAATTCCGGCATAAACTGGGAAAACTCCACCCAGTCCAATCATTACAGCTTGTATCTTGCCCTTATGTTGAGCTATCCAATTTTCTTGTTTGGGACATCCCAATGACACTAAAACAGCACTAGCGCCACTAGAGTTAATCTTTTGAACCAAGGCTTCGTCTTCAATTTCAGTTAGGGGACGAAAGGGTAGGGGTTCCATTGCCGCAATCTTTATCTGCGGAAATTCCTTCTCTAACCTGTTTTGCATCCTAGACAGAATTTCTGTTTGAGAACCTACAAAGAAAATGCTCAGATTTTGTGTTTGAGTTAGCTGACACAATGCGAGAAAAATATCCATCCCTGCCACACGGTCTTGGTAAAGCGCTCCCATTTTTCGCATCATCCACACCAGAGGCATACCATCAGGAGTAACTACATCTGCATTTCGCAATACGGTGGCAAATTCTGGATTCCAATGGGCTTCAATGAGCATGTGTACATTGGCTACATATACAGTTTTACTCTCACGCCTACTCGCCCACTTCAGTATTGTTTGTATCTGCTCGTCAAACCGTAAAGCAGTAATAGGAAAATCAAGCACTTTTTTAGTAGGTAGAAGCACTCTCGCCACCATCAATAACTCCTGTATCCAATAAAACAATTCATAGATTACCTAGACCAATCCAAATTATTTAATATTCGGATTGGATGACTCATGACTTTTTGTAGGCTTGTGTCATTGTTGGAAGTTAACACGTGGAGGTGCAATTGCCTTTTTAGTATACTTTTGGCTTAATCGGTAATACTATAATTATTTGCTGTTGTGTCCTAGCTTACTGTTTTATGTTAAGGATTTCAGACACTGCTTGACAAAATTCATACTTCCTTCATAATTAATTTTTAGTTAGTTCATCCAAGCATTACAATTGCGATAAATTCTTAGAGAGATGCTGCACCACAAGTAGTATATACTACTTAATACTTGAGTAGGTAATGTAAAATGCTAGCCACTTAGTCTGCCGTTTTTATACGTAAATATGCGCTTAAGAGGTTGAATTAAAATTAGTATATTTTAATGGTTAATAATTTTTTATTATGATTTCCAAATTTATTACAGACAGATTTAATTTACTCTCTGTATTGAAAAATCTCTAAATTTTATTTTTTTCTGAAATAAAAGCCCAAAAAATAAGGGAAAGATAAATTTATCTTTCCCTGCTCTTTCATTTTTGTTATTGTCTGGCTTGTTACTTTCTTTAAGTCTTTGGCGTAACATTTGCCTTTGTTTTTTCAGTTGACGCTTCCTAGCAGAACCGCCTCTACCTTTATCATTTCTGCCTTCTTTACGGGGAGATTCCCATCTTTTCAGGCGCATAAGTTTTAACCTCTTTATCACTGCTTTGGTAGTGGGCAGGAGGAGAATCGAACTCCTATGACCGTAAGGCCGCCACATTTTGAGTGTGGTGCGTCTACCAATTCCGCCACCCGCCCTTATATCTAACCTTAACTAGTATACTCTAAATAAAGAGATTTTGTAACAAGTCTGAAAATTATTTCTCAAAGTTTTGCTGGAATCAAATTTTTAACAGTTTTCCGGCTTAAAGGCGTGGCAGGGTCAATAAACTAGGGTCAATATCCTGTATTTTGGCACAGCCGCTAAGGGCCATTCCCAAATTTAACTCATCTTGTAGCAGTGAGATGACATGAGATACGCCGATTTGTCCTGCTACCGCTAGTCCCCACAAAATAGGTCGTCCGATTAGTACTGCTTTTGCTCCTAATGCCAGGGCTTTGAGAATGTCTGTGCCTCTACGAATGCCTCCATCTAACACCACTTCTACTTTACTATCCACTGCGGCTACTATTTCAGCGAGGGCATCTAAAGAAGCGATCGCACCATCAAGTTGTCTGCCACCATGATTAGAAACAACAATTGCTTTGGCTCCATATTCTACAGCCCGCACAGCATCATCTGGGCGTAAAACTCCTTTGATAACTAAAGGTAGTGGAGATAAAGACTGCAACCATTCCAAATCGTCCCAAGTGACTGCTGGGTTTAGCTGTTGGGCAAAGTAGGTAAATAATCCAGATTCACCTTTTTCATGGTAAATATCTAGTCCTGAGATACTAGCAAGATTAGCCAGATGTAAGTCTTGGGGTAAGGCAAACTCATTACGTCTATCTCTCTCGCGCTGTCCGAGAACGGGTGCATCTACAGTTAGACAAAGTGCTTTGTAGCTTGCTTTATAGGCTTTTTCTACCAAAGCACGAGTTAATCCCCGGTCTTTATGGATGTAAAGCTGGAACCACCGCAGAGAATCGGGAAACTGATTACATGCAGTCGCCACTTCTTCAATGCTCTTTGTTGCCATTGTACTTAACACCATACCCACACCAGCTGATGCAGCAGCTAAAGCCGTGGCAACTTCTCCGTCTGGATGGGCTAGACATTGAAAGGCCATCGGTGCAATTAACAAAGGTAGTTGTAGAGGTTGTCCTAAAATGGAGGTACTTAGATTGCGATCGCTCACATCGACTAATATCCGAGGTCGCAGCTTGACTCGCTCAAAGGCAGCACGATTATCTCGCAATGTGATTTCGTCCCAAGCGCCACTGCTGTAGTAATCAAGTGTCGTTTGAGATAAATATTCTTTTGCTAGCTTTTCGTACTCAAAAAGGTTGATGGGTTGAAAGCGATCGTCAGTGGATAAGTCGGTAGACATAATTAAATCTAAGATAAAACTTTTGTTCGTACTGAGCGATTATCGCTCTGCATAAGATTTTAAATGGCTAGAGTCGCTGACTACGATTATTCATTGTCACGAAGAAGGGTGTAGGGTGCAGGGAAGACAGCATTGGTCGTAGCTCTGAAACCCAGACCTTTGCAATCGTTTTAAAAAACGGGGCTTGTATCCCACGATGACAGTTGGAGCTAATTATCCCCCACACCCCACACCCAAACCTGCAACCCCGCCCAACGGGGCTTGGTCAAGGCTTTCAAATGTATTTATTTTTACTTAGTTAGCGATCGCTCAACAAAATTATGTGCCGAGGCGTTGCTCTAACAGCATAAAGATTGCTCCCAAAAAAAGACCTCTGGCGCCAAGCAGAGGTCTTTCCGTTTCAGAACGTTGTAAAATTCATAAGCAACGTAAAACGCTGATATGGTTAATTTAATGGCTTCTGTGCCATGAACACAAAAACAGCAACCCGATTGTCAATCCCATACTGACCATTATTATTACTCATATACCGAAAATGCGTAGGCGCAGCCCGCCGCAGGCATCGCCAACATTTAGGTACAGACCTAGAAATCTAATGCTGCGACCAAAACTTCATCATACACAAGGTTTTAGGAGAACTTTTCCCAGGATTGGGCAACTAATTGGCTTAACCAGCGACGTTGTTGCTGATCCAGCAGTGGATCGTCTGCTAACAACTGAGCGGTTAACTCTTCCAAAGATTGACCCTGAGCGCGGACAATTTTAATGACTCCAGCGATCGCACTGGCAACTAATTCTTCATCAATCGGCTGTTGTCGTAGGGCAATAATTTCTTGGGGACTGTCTGGAATGGGATAATTCATGGCGTGGGTTTACAGAAATACAAAATGAACAATAAATTTGACAAACTCTTAAAATTTCTTCACTGAATCTTTATGAAACTAATAGGGCGGAGTTTACCTTACTTTGTGCCTTAAGAAAATCTGTCTTAGTGAGTAGATTGATGGGAGATGTCAGGAAAAGATGAAAGAAATCCTTTATTTAGAAGTTCCAACTCCAGAAACAGAAACTGTGCGTAGTTGGTTACAAACAGATTTTGAACCTGGAAATGGAGAAAAAGTGCTTACCTCGGAAGGCTTTCGCCTTCAACTAGCCAGTGCTACTACACCTACTGGAGTGAGTTTTTCCGAAAACTTGCCTACAGAACTTTCAGTATTTGTCTGGTCGGTGCAACGAACTACCTATCTGAAAGTGTTTCGCTGGGCAGAACAACCCTTTCCCAGTGAAAGACAAATTCTGCAACGTTTGACCAAGGAAATCAGAAGCCGTTTTCCGCATCATTACCCAGAACCACCAGCAATTGATTTATCCCAGCAATCAATATTTGCCGCACTAGGCTCTACTTACCCCCTTACCGTCAAGTATTTTCAGAAAATGCCCAACGGTGAATATGACCTAACTCGTGCCTATTGGTGGGAAAAACGATGGCGCGAAGGGGTGCGGAATCCGCAGCAGCCGCGTCAAGTAGTGTTTTCGCAGGGGAGCGGGGGAGCGGGGGAGCAGAGGAGCAGGGAAGTAGGGGAGCAGGGGAGCAGGGGAGAAGTTGCAGGAAGTCTTTCCCCTCTGCCCCTCTGCCCCTCTGCCCCTCTACCTCTTGTGTCCCATACCGAGTACGACATCATCTATATTGGTGGCGCATTAGGGGCAATCCATGCAGCACTGATGGCAAAACTCGGATATAAAGTCTTGCTGGTGGAACGAATGCCCTTTGGGCGGATGAACCGAGAATGGAATATTTCGCGCGACGAGATTCAAAGCTTAGTTAACTTGGGTTTAGTCACCCCCGCTGAGTTAGAAACCATCATTGCCAGGGAATACAAAGATGGATTCAATAAGTTTTTTGATGCTAATAATCCAGCCAAACTGCGATCGCCCGTCCTCCACACACCCACAGTCCTAAATTTAGGCTTGGATTCCGAAAAATGGCTCCAAATGTGTGGGCAAAAACTGCAAGCGGCAGGCGGTGAAATTTGGGATGAAACAGAATTTATCCGTGCAGATATTGATATATCACAGGTAGTTTTGCAAGTCAAGCACTTGCCCAGTCAAATTGAGAAACAAGTAAGTGGACGACTGCTAATAGATGCAATGGGAACTGCCTCACCCATCGCTTGGCAATTAAACGGTGGTCGTGCCTTTGATAGTGTGTGTCCGACGGTGGGAGCGGCAATTGAGAGCGGATTTGAGCCGGGAGTATGGGATTCCCAATATGGGGACGTTCTTTACAGTCATGGAGATATTTCGCGGGGAAGGCAGTTGATTTGGGAATTGTTTCCCGCAGCAGATGAGGAACTGACGATTTATTTATTTCATTACCACGAAGTCAATGCTGAAAATCCTGGTTCCTTACTGGAAATGTACGAGGACTTTTTCACAATTTTGCCAGAGTATCGCAGGTGCGATATGGACAAATTAGTGTGGAAGAAGCCGACATTTGGGTATATACCAGGGCATTTTAGTGTGGGAAGTCGCGATCGCACAGTTGCCTTCGATCGATTGATTGCGATCGGTGATGCGGCATCACTCCAATCTCCCCTCGTTTTCACCGGTTTTGGTTCCCTAGTTCGCAACCTAGAGCGCTTAACAACGCTGTTGGATACTGCCCTCAAACATGACTTGTTGAGTTTCCGCCACCTGAACCAAATTCGCGCCTACCAAAGCAACGTTTCCGTGACTTGGCTATTTTCCAAAGGGATGATGGTACCCACAGGGAAATTTTTACCACCGCAGCGGATTAACTCCATGCTCAACACCTTCTTTGGGCTGTTAGCAGACGAACCGCCAGAGGTGGCAGATAACTTCATCAAAGATCGGTGTGATTGGTTAACCTTTAACCGCCTAGCACTCAAAGCTGCTAGAAAAAATCCTGCCTTGCTTTTATGGATTTGGGAACTTGCTGGTCCTAGAGATTTAGGGCGATGGCTTGGTAGTTATTTCAACTTTGGTCGTCATGCCCTGATTAGTGCTTTACTAAGTCCGTGGTTTGGGCGCTTCTTAAACCGGGTAGGTTTTTGGCTAGAACCTCGTAATCCAGGCTTGTGGCTGTGGTTATTGGCAATTAATTATGCGATCGCCACAGGCAAACCGCGATCGCCCAGTCAGGTGGCAAAATCCAACCCAGAAGCCATAATTCCGAAGTCAGAAGCAAGAATTCTGAATTAGTCATTAGTCATTGGTCATTAGTATTAGACAAATGACTAATGACAACTAATTCCTAACTCTTAGGGCGAAAATTCGGCAGTTCTACAGATGCCAATGACTTACGCCCCTTGGGTGGACGCTGGGGATAAACTACTGGTGAAGGTGAATTGTCATCATTGGTGTTATCACCTAATGAGTCTGAGGAAAAATCACTTGCTGACAATTCCAACTGTGTCAATTGTGAAACTTCTGACCAGTAGTCTTCAGTTTCTCCAACAGGCGTTTCGGTGTGAGATGGAGTGGAGGAAACCGATAAGTTATTGGCTGGTGAAAGCACAGAATCCATTCTCCAAGAAGTAGAGGTAGTTGCAGGAGGATTAATTTCTGCTTCCAAATGTCCCTCCTGTGGATTTTCTAGTTCCTTATCGTCTTCTAAAATTGTTGCTAAAGTCTCCCAAATAGGGGCATCACTAACATCCGCTTTCGCAGTAGGTGGTGGTGATGTAGATGCAGGCTGGGAGGTGAAAAACATTTGGATTAGACTATCTAATTGCTGATCTAAATTTGACGAACCCGAAGGTGAAACCACTTCAGTTGTATCTGGAGAATCATCAACTTCTGGAGATGGCGCGGGTTGTGTTGGCGTTGGGGTGTCTTTCTTAACTGTCCAATTCCAAGGAGATGATGGCGGCGTTGCAGAGCCTTCATTTCTTTGGAATGGGATTGGTGCTGAGGGTTCACCCCAAGAATTATCTAGATCGTTACTCAGGGATTCTTCTTCTGCTGACCAAGGTTGAATTGGCTGTGCGTTAGGAAATAAAGACCGAGCTTTTCTAGAAAATCTTCCTTGGCTACTAGTTATATCTTTAGGATGTTTTGCAGCATCCTCTAAGGAGTCATAGCTAGGAACCGAGGTATCTAGACATTTTTCCAAAGCTGCTTTGAATTGCAGCGTCTGGCGTTGTTGTCGCATCAGTCTAGTACGTAACTCCCGACAAACATTTTCGGACTGCAATAGCTGCTGAGATTGTTCGTTGTTATTAGTGTGTAGCAACGTACATTCTCGCTCTAACTGGGCCAGGCGTTGTTGGCTAATTTGTAACTGTGCTTTATAAGTATCAGTGAAAATTTCCTGACGTTGAACAGTTTGTACAGCAGTTTCTAATTGTTGAAATAAAGACTTTATCTGTTCTTGAGCCGCAGCTAATTCCTGAGTGTGTTGGTTGAGCATCGACTCACTAACGCTAGAACGCGTTTTCTGCCACTGCAAAACCTTTTCTGACTCAGCTAGGTTGTCTTTTAGCTGCTCCACTTGTGCATACAAATTATTATTAGCCGCACGTAATTCTTCGTTCAATGCCAGCAGGTTCTGAAATTCCGAGTCAATAAGTGCTTGTTTGCCGCTTTCAGGCTCTGCAACCCAGTCCTGCTGGGCGGTATCTCGTGAAAATTGTGTATCTTCAGCTGGCATGAGGAGTGGCAGTTTTTTAACTGTCATATTGTCATTAGGCACAACTGAGTAAAAGGGACAACTCGCCTGTTCTGATTGTGGCGAATTAGCAGAATTTAGGGATTCCATCACAGCCCCCTTGTTTGAGGTGTCAGCTTCATTCATCACTCTTGACTCACCTGCTTAAAAATATTCAGCAGCGCTGGCATTAGCATTGCTTATAAACTCTGTCTAATCAGGGTTTGCTCTAGAAGCTAAGTTTAACTCTCTCCAAGCACCAGCAATTAATCATCAATTGGTGTTCCCCATTTTGTATCTAGACTGATGCCGTTATAACACTATGATGCTCTGCTCCGTCAAGAAGAGGTAGAAGGGGAACTCTGGCCGCCTTTGAGGATAGGTGGGAGAGAGGAGAAACCCGATACGTTAAAAATTAAACTGTATTGGCTAGCTGATGAAGTTTTTTGCATGAAAAAACTGCCTCACCCTATACTTTATTTTTTATAATCACATCTGTCTTAAGAGATAAATTATGATTGTCTTCGGAAATACATTTTGTAATGCCTTATTTAGTACTTAAATATAGATGTCCGTACAAGTATCTACTCTTCAATGATAATTCTCTAATCCTAAGCGATCGCTATTTAATGTCAGCAAACAACTAAGCGCTTTCGCTATCACTGCAATGTTAAGAGATCCTGAATAATACGAGTAAATACTTATAAAATGTTTCTGAAGAAGTAACAATATCTCTAAGTAAAATAATAAAACTTTTTTAAAGAGTAATCTCAACTTAGTGAGGGTTTTTTTCTCGATAAATACATTGCCAGTAAGCAATTATAGGTTTTATTAGTCATAAGCTTTTCGATCAACTTATCTTCAATACGTCAAGTTTGTTTAATGACTAGAATAAAATCGTTTAAAGTATACTTAGCTACTTAATAACATTATTTACATAGTATATTGATTTACAACAAAAATATCTAAATTAAGTATTAACACGGCTATCATTTTTAATTATTTTATTAAAGAATAATTGTAGTAACCGAGTTTTCTACTAGGAATAAAGTAATTATAAAGACCACAGTTACTGACTACTAAAAAGTGTTGTGGCAGTTAGGCTTTTCAAAAAAATCAAAATTTAAAATCGGGGTGCTAAAGATGAGTGATGTACTTGCAATGGGCGCAAATATCAAGCAAGAGACTGCTAAGTTACCGCTGTTTATAGAAAATTGTGACAGCTTTTGGGACAAAGAAATCAGACCGTTATTTACAGATGAGTCTCTATCGTTCAAGGTGAAAACTCTTAACGGAAATTATGTCAAGTACGTCAACTTGGATAATGGAGCTACAACCACACCCTTTGCAACCCTCAAGCAGTACGTGAACGAAATGCTTGACACCTATGGCAGCGTACATCGAGGTTCTGGGCAAAAATCCATCATCACTACACGAGAATATGACGCTAGTCGGAACATTATTCGGGATTTTGTCGGGTCATCTTCAGACAACTATGTAATCTTTGCGAAGAATACAACAGAAGCAATTAATGGAGCTGCCACACTTTGGGCAAAAAAACCTGGGAAAATCTTAGTGTCTGATATTGAGCATTCATCTAACCTGCTGCCTTGGGTTACTAGAGACGAAGTTGTGCAGTACAGAACGCAGCCCGATGGAAGTGTAAATGTCGCAGAAATTGAAGATATTTTCAAAGCACACCAAAATCTCCCCGAAGCCGAGCAAATTAAGTTAGTAACTATTACAGGTGCTTCGACAATTACAGGTTACAGACCCCCAATTTACGAAATTGCAGCTTTAGCACATCGGTATGGTGCGAAGATATTTGCCGACGTGTGTCAGTTAATTCAGCATGAACGAGTTGATATGCGTGCTGATGATGACCCATGTCATTTAGATTTTGTAGCTTTCTCTGGACACAAGATGTATGCTCCTTATGGAACGGGGGTTTTGCTG
Organism: Nostoc sp. JL23; assembly: GCF_017115065.1. Classification (NCBI taxonomy): domain Bacteria; kingdom Bacillati; phylum Cyanobacteriota; class Cyanophyceae; order Nostocales; family Nostocaceae; genus Nostoc; species Nostoc sp. JL23. The sequence goes on along the minus strand of NZ_JABXKN010000090.1, from coordinate 15,809 downwards.
GGGCCAAAGGAATTTTTTGATAGTTCCTACCCTTATCAAATTGGGGGTGGAAACCTGCCTTATATCACCAGAAATCTAGAGATCAAGCGTTTTTATACAGAACGGGCCCATGACCCCGGAACACCAAACGCAATGGGTGCGATCGCTATTGCCAAGGCGATTGAAATTATCGAAGCAGTAGGGCGCGATCGCATTGCTCAGTATGAACACTCTCTAGTTGAATTCACATATACACGGCTTGGGCTAATTTCTGGTGTCAAAATACATATTCCTGGAGATAACTTAGCCCATGTTATTCCCTTTGATATTGATGGATTTGACGGACGCTTAGTAGCAGAAATTCTGGCACAAGAATATGGCATTGGCGTTCGGGCTGGGGCTTTCTGCACTTATGAATATATTCGCAAACTCAAGAATGTTTCAGACGAGCAAGACTGTGAGATTGCTCAGGAAGTAGATAGAGGAATCACACGTAACATTCCTAGTATTATCCGAGCCAGCTTTGCTGTATATAATACATTAGAAGATTGTGATCGCTTTATAAATGCGATCGCTCAAATAGCTAAAAACGGATTGGCTCACTATTTGCCCAACTACACACAAGATCAGATAACTGGTGTTTGGACAGCGATAAACAGCTAGTTTTTTCAGGGCATTGAAAGAAGCAGAGGTGCAGAGGGGCAGATGGGCAGAGGGAAAAGACTTACTGCAACTTCTTTCCTACTCCTTCATTCTCTGTTTCTTAATTACGAATTACAAATTACAAGGGGGTAATAGCTTGAGCGATGAAAACCTCTTTGACCAGGAGGATTATTTACAAGCACGGGTTGAACAGTGCATTTGGCAAAAAAGTACAGATGCGGGTATTTCGCGGCAGCGCTTTCTGAAAATACTAGCTACTATGGTTGGCGCCACAGCCATCGCGGAGTTAGCTAAACCTGCGCCTGCTCACAGTCAGACAGCTATTAAAACTAAAGGCAGCAAAATACTTAAGCCATTGCCACCAGGGTACATCTCTCACAGCAAAGGCACATTAGAGATGAACTGGGAAGCTATGTATGGGCGTGGCTATTTAGTACCAAATGATTGGTTCTATGTTCACAACCGCAGCGCACCACCGACCTTTGACCCATCTACATGGCGTTTGCAAATTCATGGAACTGGCGTTTCTGCACCTTGCGAATTTACCTACGATCAAATCATCGCCATGCCATCCATCTCAGTCACTTGCGCTATTGAGTGTGCTGCTAATGGTCGGCGCTTCTTTGAAGAAGCTTACAACACACCACTCCCTGGAACACCTTGGAGACTTGGGGCTATTGGTGTGGCTGAGTGGACTGGTGTACCACTTGCTATGTTATTAGAACGAGCTGGATTGAAATCCACAGCAAAAGATGTACTCGTTGAGGGTGCAGATGTGGATTCGTTGGACTCAAAGAAGACAAATAAATCCAAGTTCAGCAGTGTAGTTCCAATTAGCAAAGCATTAGCAGATAACTCGCTTGTCGTCTACGCAATGAACGGAGAACCATTACCTCCAGATCATGGTCAGCCGTGCCGTATCTTATTCCCTGGTTGGGGAGGAAACGCCAACGTTAAATGGATTGAGCGAATTGAGGTTTCTGAAACACCGATATATACGCAGTGGGTAACGGAGCAAATGGTGCTAGTTGGTGCAGATTACCCAGCGATCGCACCATATAAAGGTAAGCTGATTACCTACCAAAATGTTAAGAGCGCTTTTGAGTTGGCTTGGCCAGCTACGCTTTCGGCTAAAACCCACTTACTACGTGGACGTTCTTGGTCTGGGAAAGGAAAAATTATCCGTGTAGAAATAAGTCTAGATGGCGGCAAAACTTGGCAATTTGCACGACTGAGAGAACCAAATTTTCCATTTGCGTGGGTACGCTGGGACATTGAATGGAACCCGCTTCCTGGGGAATATTTTCTCCAGGCTCGTGCTACTGACAATTTAGGTAATACACAACCGACTACAGTTCCGTGGAATGACTCTGGATTGCTTTACGGAGGTGTTGTTAGCCATCCAGTGACAGTACAAGGTTAATCACACCAAGTCAGTTATCTAGAAAAAGAATTATTTATGATTGATTTTAGTTGGTTGATTTTAGTGAGTGGGGGTTTAATATCTGGAGTCATAGCTGGACTTTTAGGAATAGGTGGCGGTATTATCACAATTCCTCTTTTAGTCACACTAGGTTATACTCCCGTTCAGGCGATCGCTACTAGTAGCCTTGCTATTGTGATTACTTCAATCTCTGGAAGTTTGCAAAATTGGTGGATGGGTTACTTTGACTTTAAACGAGTAATTTATTTAGGAATCCCAGCTTTTTTAACTACTGGAATAGGTGTATATTTTGCCAATAAAATTCCATCTTATATAATACTATTTACATTTGGCATCATACTACTTGCTAATATCTATCTGATTGAGCTTCGCAAGCAACTGTCCTTCCAGGAAAAAGAGGATATAGCCCCAATATTCAACCCATTAGTTTCTAAAATTGGCACTGGGGGCGCAGCAGGAATTTTAGCAGGTTTATTCGGCTTAGGTGGTGGTACGATTATGGTGCCGCTGCAAATGTTATTACTGGGAGAAGAAATTAAAGTAGCAATTCAAACTAGTTTGGGCGTAATTGTCATCACTGGTTTAGCTGCCTGCACAGGACACACATTAGAGGGAAATATTCTGTTTGTTCAAGGTATAGTTTTGGGATGTGGCGGTCTTTTAGGCGTTCAGATGAGTACTCGCACATTGCCAAAATTACCAGATAATACCGTTAGTTTAGTGCTTCGTATGTTCTTAGGAATACTATCAATCTATATTTTTTGGGAAGCTTGGACAAATTATCAACAAATAATTACTAATTTATAATTGCGATTTTTCCCGTGAGCGACTGCTATATTGAGCTAATCTGCATAATTTTTGCTATCAAAATTTACTAATTTTACATTAACTGCATAGCGTACTAGACCGACAACATCATAAATGTTAAGTCTTTTCATTAATTGTAATCGATGTGATTCGACTGTTTTAGTACTGATGTTTAATAGCTCTGCAATCTCTTTTGTGGAAAGTCCTTCTGCAATAAATTTAAGGATTTCAAGCTGGCGTGATGTTAATGAAGAAGTAGGCTTTCTATTGGTAGATATTAACTCCTCATCTGTGGATATTTCTGACTTCATTTGATGGAATTTTGTAACTTCTAGCTTTAATTCATCATTAACAAAAGCAAGCTTTGTAGTATAGTCTTTAACCTTCATTTTTAATTCTTCATACGCTTTGCATAATATTACTTCTGCTTGTTTATGTTTAATAATATTGAGTGCTGTTTGAATAGCAACATATAGGTCTTCCTGACTAACAGGTTTTAAAATGTAACCAAAAGTGAATGTTAATGTTGCCCTTTCTACAGTACTTTGATCGGAGTATGCTGTAACATAAACAAAAGGTATTTGGAGACAAGTCCAAATTTCTCTCGCCGCTTGAATGCCATCCATTTCGCCCGCCAGTTTAATATCCATTAAAACTAAATCTGGGCGAAACTCGGTTGCTTTCTCAATTGCTGTTTCTCCCGAATCTACAATATCTACAACAGTGTATCCAAGACACTCTAAATTTTCTTTTAAGTTCATTGCAAGGATAAATTCATCTTCTACAATAAGAATCCGATTAATGTTTGTTATAAAATTTTCCATAAAACTATTGGCTTGTTACATATCGAATATTATTTTACGAACTTTCATGCACTACTTTCCTTGTAAACTGTCCAAATTTTTACAAGTAGTACTGGTATAACCCAAATTAGTGTTATGTTCTTTCTAAGGATTGCCGCATCATCCTTACTTCTTACTGCGAATCATCTGTGGTGCTGACAGATTCTACATTGATAGTACTTTAATTCTTTTAGAACACCAGTTACAAGCTAGAGATAAATATCCAGAAATTCAAGTTATTAAAGAATATAGTCAATTGCCTTTAGTAGAATACTATCCGGCTCAACCTAATCAGGTTTTTATGAATATGCTTGTTAATGCCATTGATGCATTACAAGATAGTAATAAAACAAGGTTTATAGGTAATAGTCAAATAGAAAAATCTAATTACCTATTACCAACAATTCGCATTCGCACTGAGGTAATTGATCGAAAGTGGGTAGCAATAAGCATTGCCGATAATGCCTCTGGGATGAATGAAAAAGTGCGTGCAAGATTATTTGACCCTTTTTTTACTACTAAACCCGTGGGTAAAGGTACGGCTTTAGGTTTATCCATCAGTTATCAGATTATAGTCGAAAAACATGGGGGACAAATTGGCTGTATTTCTGCTCTAGGGCAAGGAACAGAATTTGTGATTAAGATTCCTGTGAAAGCTAAAAATGGGTAGGAGCAGCAAGCCTGTCATTTGCTACTACTCCCATACGAATTACATTAGCAAGTCATTGAGCGTCATTACAAATTTATTCTCTCAAGGTAGCCATCGGGGATGAAATCCGGCTAAGGGGAGTTGTTCTGGTCTAATTTCAACAGTTGCAGCATCAGCAATGGGCAACAGAGGCATTAACCACAGGCTACTGGTACCAATAACATCTCCATCATCAGTTTTCAAAGTGTTTGTCGGTAATGATGCTGGGGGATTTGTCTGCGGTACTACTTGGTCAAATAACAAGCCCAAACCGTCGGCCGATAAACTCATTTGCACATTCCGTTGAGCAGGAGGCAGTACTAACAATGGTTTCTGTTGCCCAGTTTTCAAATCAATTGCCACCACATAAGGCTGCTCTATGTATTGTTCCTTGGATACTAGCTGTGTTAGCAAGCAGTAGAGGGTAGGTGAGGCGATGTCAAATTGGCAACTGAGAATTGAACCTGTTGTTTTTAATAGCTGTTTCTGTATACCTTGGTTTGTCACCAAAAATAAATCCCGCGTGTAATCTGTATTAAACTTTACCATTGCTGCTTGAGAGCCATCTTTGGAAAAAGCTTGTACCAAACCAAACTGCGGCAGAAAATCCAAAGGTTTACTGGCATCACCTTGCAGTGGTAAAATCGCTGCTCCCTGTCCTTGAGCAACCGCTACGGCTTTACTATCTGGTGTCACCATAAAGTCTCCTCCCGGCTGGCTTTTTAGACGTTTGGGGGTGGGCTTTTCTGCTGAACCATCACTGGTTGCTGGCATAAACCATAGTCCAAAGTCGCCAGGATTAGTTTTATTTCCCCGCTGGATGACAATAGTTTGCCCATCAGGTGATAAGTCAAATTTCAGGTTTTGATAATCTTTACTATCTAAAGTCAGGTCAACTTTGCCTTCTGGTTCTGCCTTTTGTCCAGATTTAGCAGAAACGCCTGTTGTCACTGTATACAGTTGGGCTGAAAGTAGGTCTTGATTGTTTGCGGCGCGAGCAGAAAATAAAATTTTCTCTCCATCAGGAAATGACTCAAAGTCGATTACTATCAGGTCTTTAGGAGTAAGTACCCTTTTTTGCTCTTGGGTTAAGTTGTAAAGAACTAATCGTCCCTGTTCTTCTTTGTCGGTTCCGATATAAAGGATAACGCGATCGCGTGTACGGAAACTACCTGTAAAGGGCTGTATCAGCCTATTTTTGCCCTCTTGTTCCGCAAATTTATCTTTAGCTCCTTGTAACTGCACTTTATAATTTGTGCCATAAGGTGCTGGTGTCACTAGTGTATAAACCATCCGCCGCCCAGCCCAACTGAACTTACCTGCTAGGGGCGGCTCGATTTTCAAGTTATCCTCGACGCTTTTTGTTTCCATTGGGCGGCTGAAGGTGAGGGTGAAGGAATTATCTTCTGCCCCAATTTGTTGATTTTGCCAAGTAAATTCCCGAACACGAGCAGTTACCACATCACCTTGCAAGATGATTAACCCAATCAGCACACTCAGCAGTAGCATTAGTGCGATCGCAATACGATCCAGTGGTTGGAATGCTTTAGATTTAGTCATTGGTTATGGGGCATTGGGCATTGGGCATGGGGCATTGGTCGTTAGTTATCTACAAATGACTAATGACAAAGGACAAATGACAAACGACTAATAACTATAAGGATTCTGGGGTTGAGGAATCTTTTTGAGAGAGGTAGCGGCAATGGTAAGTTGGCGTTTACCTGCCAAATTTTCTGTCACCATTTGTCCTTCTACTTCTAGCCATGTATCAGCAGAGTAAAGCTCTTGATTATTTTGTAGCTTGACGGGCAATCCCACAGGGTAAGCATCTGCTGCACAACAACTTAAGACAAATCGTGCTAAAAACAAATATTCTTTTCCTATATCGGGCGGGTGAATGACAAATCCCTGCACCTTGACTTTTTGTCCTGTATATGTGTCTGGTTCAGGATAGACATTGACGGTGCGTACCCAGTCTACAAGCGATCGCTCCTCTGGACGAACAGTAGCGCGAAAAGCTTGGGGCTTGACACGTGTGCTTCCCAATAAATCAGTCGTCACCCCCCTTTGGAGTGCTTTGTCACTAGCAAAAACTTGTGGTGTAACGATAAAACCTAGAATTGCTGTAGTCAACAATAAACCACTGCCCCAACCAGGGGGAAATAAACTAATATGCTGGGTGTTTGGCGTCACATCACGGCGAGGCCGTTGCCAAAGTTCCTGCATCTTGAACAAACCAATAATGATGAAGCTGATACCAGTCACAATCACTAACCAAAAGTAATTTGGGTGAATCAACAGATTCAACTTATTAGTTAGCCAATATTTCAACATCAAAATGCCCCAAGCCGTAATTGCTAGAGCATCCAGCCAAGGGAGTAACAGATTTGGGATTTTAGATTTGGGATTTTCGTTAGTCATTAGTCATTAGTCATGAGTCATTAGTCATTAGTCATTGGTCATTGGTCATTAAAGAAAGGACAAAGGACAGATGACTAATGACAAATATTTTCTTAAAAGACGTGCAAGTTCAGGAAAAGAGTGAAGACAAATGTCAATTGTGCTGCTAAAGCAAATAAGTAAAAAATAGTCTTGGGTTTAAAAATAGATAACATCAAACCAACACTTTTGATGTCAATCATTGGCCCAAACACCAGAAATGCTAGCAATGAACCGCTGCTAAAGGTTGAGGCAAAAGATAGGGCGAAGAAAGAATCAACTGTAGAACAAATTGATACTATTACAGCTAATATCAGCATGACCACAATTGAGGTAATGGGTCCAGCACCCAAACTGAGAATTAATTCACGGGGAGCTAGGACTTGAATAGCAGCAGCGATCGCACTTCCTAAAATCATCACTCCGCCCAATTCCCGCAATTCTTGGATGCTATTATCCACAACTAGGCGCAGTTTAGCTGCTAGCGGTTTATCAGCAGTAGAGACTGAGGTAGGCAATACTAAATTAGGATCTATCCGTAGAGGTATACCTGCTTTTCCTCCTAAGATATAAGTCCCGGATTGCAACAGATGCGGTACTGTTTCTTCCTGTTGTCCTTGGTAAGGCTTACCACGGCGTTTGGTTTCAGGCTGCGCGGCTGGATTAAACTTCATATAACGAGCGATCGCAGGTTGGACTATGGGATTTAAGTCCTTTTGAAAACTGAAAACAAATCCGATAATTGTGGCAATTGTTAGGGAAAATACGACTCGTAAGACTACTATTTCTGGCTGATCTCGAAATGCTGTCCAAGTGGCCCAAATTACAACTGGGTTAATTGTTGGTGCTGCTAGCAAAAAACCAATTGCGACTGGTGTGGGTACTCCTTGAATCAGGAATCGCCGCGCTACCGGTACATTCCCGCACTCACACACCGGAAACAAAAAGCCGATCATGCTGCCAACTAAAGCACCCAACAGCGGATTTTTGGGCATTTTTTCTACTAGTTTGCGCTCATCAACAAAAAACAGCAGCAAACTGGAGAATAAAACCCCAAGAAGCAAAAAAGGCATCGCCTCGACTAGCAGACTTAAAAATAGCGTAAAACCATTGTTCAGTTGATTCATGAGCGTCGCAGTCAAAAGCGGTTTTTAGTTTTAGGGTTCTGCCTAGTCATTCTATCGAAATGGGGATCAAAATCAGTTCGGGAAAATTAAACATCATTTAAGTAGCAAGTTATCCTACCTTCAAAATAACGGTTAAGCGCTACAAACCTTGGCTTCACACGAGTTCGCGACTTTTCACTGAGTGCATTTACTGACAATGACCATTTCTAAGATTGTCTAAGTTCAAAAATTGTTCCGATTTAGAGGGCAAGTAACTGCACAGATGATTTAAAATTACCTATGTTTATACTTACAGTAATTTGTTGGATAAGATATTAGTCCGGCTGTATTTTCATCAAGTATTCACAGTTCTTCAATATTTGGGCTAGGTGTAGCCCGTCGTAGACATCGCTGTTGGTTGCTACCATCATTGATTTTGAGTAGTTATAGTAAAATTTGATCTGAGCTTTGGTTGATTTTTTACTACAAAAACTCTAAAAAGGCAAGACCAAAGTTTAGCAGATACGGGAAATGATTGGGGAAAGCTTTCGGCTTAGGGACTTGCAAAAAATAAATTATCCCAAATTATTTATAGATTTGTAGGGGCGAAAGGCCTTCATACGTGTCAACTTAAGCTCAAATGCTTGCCCCACATACGATTTACCCCACCCCAACCCCTCCCCTTGGCAAGGGGAGGGGCGGTTTTGGCTTTAGACAAAACCGGGGTGGGGTGACGCGGATAGTGATGGTAAGCGAGCGGACTTAATATCAGGTAGATTATAGAGCCTTCACGTTAAGTTGACACCAATGAAGGACTTGCACCCCTACGACGGGATATTTTTTTTTAACTGGAAGTCCCTTAGCGGTAGCCTAATACCAATTTGAAAAATGATTGCGACAGATGGAAAACTGAAACACCTATCCAATAGATGTTTCACAATCTAAAATCTAAAATCCAAAATGGTATGAGTTATGGCAAGTCACTCAGCCTTGAAAGGAGTGTCAAAATGATATCCCCGACTTGTTTTAAGAAGTCGGGGATATAGTCTACTCTTTCACGATTATTTTGTTTGATCGCTGTTAATTACGTTTTGTTGGAATACCCCAAATCTTGATTTTTTGATCGAATCCACCACTGGCAAGAATTTTACCATTTGGACTAAAAGCGATCGCACTTACCCAGTCTGTATGTCCACTCAGTGTATTTATTAACTCGCCTGTAGTTAAATCCCACAATTTAATTCCATCTCTACCGGCACTAGCAAGGGTTTGACCATCGGGATTAAGGGCGATCGCATTTACCCAGTTATTATGTCCTGTAAGGGTGCGGACTAATTCTCCAGTATTAATATTCCACAATTTTATGGTGCGATCGTGGCTAGCACTGACTAATGTTTGTCCATCTGGTGTAAAGATGACAGCGCTAACAACATCAGAATGAGCTACCAGTTCACTGATTAATTTACCAGTACTCAAATTCCACAGCTTGATTACACCCTTATTATCACCACTAGCTAAGGTCTGTCCATCAGGACTAATAGCTAGAGTATAAATCAAATTATCAAAGCGTACTATAGTTCCTAGAGGACGCTGCTGTAGCAAATCCCAGAGACGAATCCCATCCAAAGCTCCACTGACGAGAACTTTACTATCAGGAGACACCGCTAAAGATAATACGTTACTGGTATGTCCGACAAAAGAGCGGCTAAATTTTAAATTTTTCAGGCTCCAGAGGTTAATCGTATTGTCATCACTACAGCTAGCGAGGGTTTGTCCATCTGGCGAAATCACTAAAGATTCTACGGCTGCTTTGTGTGCTTTGTTAATAGTCGCTAATTTTTTGCCGTTTGCTAAATTCCACAAGCGAATGACACCCTCGTTTTCTGCACCTCCACTCACAAGCATTCTGCTATCTGGACTGAAAGCGAGGGATTTAATGGTTCCGTTATGTCCGATGAGTGTGTAAAGTAGTTGAGCATTAGCAAAGCTGCTGGTAGATGGGAAGTTTGGCGTTACTTCTTCAATGGCAGCATGAGCTTGATGAATATAAAACCCTTGCCAGGTAATCACTGGAAGGGCAACAGCTGCCATAAATGCCAGGACAATATACGGCCGCAGAAAATTACCGCCACCTCTTCCCTCACTACTCACTCTTTTTCCTCACTTTTATAGATACAGTTAAACCCAATGAATTTTGCAGAGTTATTTCAGTAATAACTCTGCACATCCTAAAGAGGTGGTTTTTTCTTAGAAACGCTTAACATTGGTAAAGGCGCACTAGAAGAACGAGAGGGCAAATAATGTTGCACTACAGGCTCCTCTGGTAAAGGACGACGCTGCTGAAAACGCCACAACTTAAAGCCTAGCGCTATCCCTGCCGTTCCCAAACCAAAAGCAAACAACGACCAGCTATCATTCAATCCGCCAATCAGGGCATCCATAACACCCATCGTTATAAATACACTGATTAGTGGCTCTTTTCGATAGGTTAACTTCAAAAAACGAGGTAATACAGCATTCATCACAGCTTGGTTGGTTCCAGTTCACCTTTTGTGTATATTTACCAAGAATACCTCACCCGTAATTTGCCTTTCTCATTCCAGGCAGACACTAATTTATGATTTTTGTAGTAGGGGGAGGAAATTTACTCATTAATCGCCTTGCACATATTAGTTGCAAGTCTATGATATTTCAATCACTAATAGCTATTTCGATTCCTCTCTTGTTTACATTCTAGGGTAGTTATTTATGAATAAGTCTAATTAATCTATCTAGGGCGAAGTACTCCGCTATTAATTATTGAAGTCAAAACCAACTGGTTGTTCCAGCTGGTTGAAACTCTTTTAATTACTAGCTTACAACTTTAAGATTGTGCTTGTTCGCACTACTTCAGACCCAGCCATGATAGCACCCCTTGATTGGTGACATATTCAATCACCAGCATCAAACCAAAGCCAATCATTGCAGCTCGGCCATTCAAGCGTTCGGCGTATTCGTTAAAGCCAAATTTAGGCTCTTCTAGTTTAGGTGTAATTGTTGGTTGTGTTTGTGTCATCTTTTAAGAAACCTTATTTTTGGCAAACCGGACTTGAGATGAGACTTCTGATAGAAGTCGTGGAAAGTGGGGATAAGCGGTAAAAGTTAAAGGAATAAACTCGTTCTTTTACCGTACACTTAGTAGCTTATGAGCTGATTGCAATGCTTGAATGCCAAGATGAATTGATAAATTCAGCAAGAGCTTCCTAGTAGGAAGCTATACAATCGCTCTTTTAATAAATTGTTACTATTCTTTATATATTGTATAAATACTGGGGTAATAGTCAAGGGTAAGAGTTTGGGCTACTCAGATTGAATTAAGAAAGTTAGAACAGAGAGTAGGTATCTCTAATCCAGCTATCTCTAATACGGAACTAGCAAGACGGAAGTAGGAAGCTTGAGATTGGAAGGCTACAGTTAAACAAAAAAATTATCAGAGGCGATATATGGAAATCGGCGTTCCCAAGGAAAATAAGGATCAAGAATTTCGGGTAGGCTTAAGTCCTTCTAGCGTGCGGGTGCTGCGAGAAAATGGTCATAGCATCTTCGTCGAGACGCAAGCAGGTAATGGTGCTGGATTCTCAGATGACGACTACAAAAGTGCTGGAGCCGAGATTGTCCCCACATCAGAAAAGGCTTGGAATCGAGAATTGGTTGTTAAAGTCAAAGAGCCGCTGAAATCCGAGTATAAATTTTTGCAAAAATGGCAGATATTATTTACTTATTTACACTTAGCAGCCGATCGCAAATTGACAGAGCATTTAATTGATTGTGGCACTTGTGCGATCGCTTACGAAACCGTAGAACAACCTGGTGCTAACAGACTACCCTTGCTCACCCCCATGAGCGTAATTGCCGGTCGGCTAGCAGTACAATTTGGGGCGAGATTCTTAGAACGTCAGCAAGGTGGGAGAGGTGTACTTTTGGGCGGTGTCCCTGGAGTTAAACCAGGTAAAGTAGTAATTTTAGGTGGGGGCGTTGTCGGCACAGAAGCAGCTAAAATTGCCGTAGGCATGGGTGCGATCGTGCAGATTTTAGATGTGAGTGTCGAGCGCTTATCTTACTTAGAAACCCTCTTTGGCTCTAGAGTCGAATTGCTTTACAGCAACTCTGCTCATATTGAAGCCGCAGTCAAAGAAGCCGATTTGCTCATCGGTGCAGTTTTAGTACTGGGACGTAGAGCGCCAATACTAGTATCTCGCGAATTGGTCAAACAAATGCGTCCTGGTTCAGTAATAGTTGATGTAGCTGTTGACCAAGGCGGTTGCATAGAAACCTTACACCCGACATCTCACACAAATCCCGTATACATTGAAGAGGGTGTGGTGCATTATGGCGTTCCCAATATGCCAGGAGCAGTACCTTGGACAGCAACTCAGGCACTCAATAATAGTACATTACCTTATGTTGTGCAGTTAGCGAATTTTGGAATTATGGCACTGGAGGTTAACCCAGCATTAGCTAAGGGTGTAAACGTACAGAACCATCGCTTAGTGCATCCTGCTGTGCAAGAGGTGTTCCCTGATTTGGTAAATTAAGATGTGCAAGGATTAGGCGATCGCTTATTTTAATGGTGGTAGCGATCGCCAATCAGACTAATTTTCTTCCCAAATGCGCGGATGGGTAGATGTACAAAATGATAAGGAGCGAAAAATGCTTGCATCTCCATCTATACAAGACTTTGAGGGCAATGATACTTTCCAACCATCCGCGCACCTTATGGGGACTGGCTTTCAGCGATTTGCATCTTGTGCTATGACTATTTCCTGTGTTATGATTCACTCATTCGCGCAACCGAACATTGAAAACCAAATACAGCAGCGCTTTCAGACGCCAGAATTGCAATCAACTAAAATCCCTATTAGGGATTGAAACTCTTGTGAACATCGCCTACAACTAAATGTTGGGGATTGCAATCAACTAAAATCCCTATTAGGGATTGAAACGGCTGTAATGGTTTTTCTGTTGTCGGTGTTGGCGATTGCAATTAACCGAAATTCCTATTAGATGGATCGCTTTTTCAACCCAACAATTCGTCTACAGCTACACTAAAACCGAGTAATACTTTTTGAGTACTAACCACATCACCAGCTTTAAACCCCAAAACCTGATTATCAGTCATTATAAAAACTAACCGACTTTCAGGAAATACTAGCCAAACTTCCTCACAACCGGACTGCAAATACTCCTGTGCTTTGAGAAATAATTCTTCAGCTAAATCGGTGGGTGAAACTATCTCAGCAATCAACGGGAAACTCTGTGGCAAAGTGGGAACATTACCAAATTCAGTTACCAACTCAGGCGTTAGATAAGCTACATCAGGACGACGACCCTGTTTATATGTACGACAAGGCACTTCAGTGTAAACTTTCCCACCTTGTTGATTGGAATTAATATAACTTCTCCAGTAAAAACCAATATTAAATTGAATTTCACTATGTTTTAATGTCATCCCTGTTTTTTCTACTAATTGCTCGTCTACCCACTCCATCCCCTCTGGAGGATTTGCCATGAAGTCTTCTAATGAGAGGATTTCGGGGATGGTTACAACATCATTGTGTTTGGAAACTAACATTGTGAGCCTCCATTTGGCTAGTTAAACATTCAAAATTCAAAAGAGTTACATCAGGAGATTTAAACCCTAATTGAAATAGTGTTATTGAAGCGATCGCATCACTTTTTGCAACCAGCAATATCAGCCCAAGCTAGGTTAAAATCAAATTTTTAAAGCATTACCAAACTACCTTCTACTTCTTCTTCTAGTTCATAACCATTAGCTAATTTTTCAATTGCTTGGTCAATCATTGCCAAACCCTGATCTACTTTTTCAACTAAACTTAGCTGTCCTCGAAGTTCGGCAGCTCCAACGAAACCCTTAGCATACCAAGTCATGTGCTTACGGGCTTGACGTACACCGCGATCGCCTTTATATTCCCACAAGGCTTGTAAATGATCTCTTGCACATTCCAAACGCTGAATTGGGGTTGGTGATGGTAATATCTCCCCTGTTTTCAGGAAATGATCGATTTCTCCCACCAAAAACGGATAACCCAAAGTCCCACGGGAACACATAACCCCATCAGCGCCAGTTTGTTCTAAACATTTAACTGCCGCTTCAACGGAAAAAATATCTCCATTCCCAATCACTGGGATAGAAAGCACTTCTTTTACACGGGTAATCCATTCCCAACGGGCATTACCGTTGTACCCTTGGGCGCGGGTGCGTCCGTGTACTGTGATCATTTCCGCCCCGGCATCTTCCATCCGCTTGGCAAAGTCGAGAATAGTAATTTCGTTATCATTCCAGCCAATACGGGTTTTTACTGTCACAGGTACATCAACAGCTTTTACCACTTCTCGCACAATTGCTTCTGCTACTTCTGGCTGCCGCAATAACGAAGAACCACCACCATTTTTAGTGATTTTATTAACCGGACAACCCATATTAATATCAACAGTATCAGCACCTTCGGCAACTGCTTTTATTGCTGCTTCTGCTAGGAAATCTGGACGGCAATCAAATAGTTGAACGCTAATTGGGCGTTCGTTGGGGTCTACCTCCATGATTTTGGGTAACTGCTTGACATAATGTAACCCCGTAGCATTCACCATTTCGGTATACATCATTGAATCTGGTGCATAGCGACGCACAAGACGGCGAAACACCATATCTGTCACTCCAGATAGAGGCGACTGGAGAACCCGACTTTTTACCTCAAAGGAGCCAATCTTTAAGGGTTGGGAGAGTCTAGCTTGAAGAATAGGAGAGAGCGAAATCATAGAAAAAATTAAAAATTATGGGAATGGGAAATAGTAAGAATATGTAGATAAATCCGTGATAAAGGATACAGCGAATTTTAAGTTATTGAGGTACGCAAGCTAAGTCTCAAAGCCAGGTATAAAGCCTGTTTTACTTCTGACTTCTGATTTCTGAATTCAGAATTCTGCTGTAATTGTAGGTTACATATCCTGACTTGGAGACTGTTTTTGCATTTCTTGCTGAATCTCTTCTAGGCTCAAACCTAACTCTTTCGCAGTTTCTTCAAAACTCAATCCCAATCTCAACAATAAAGGTATCATTCTAAACTTTTCTTCACGCGCTCCTTCTTGCTTGCCTTCCTGCTTGCCTTCTTGCTTACCTTCTTGATAAACTCGTGTTTGTTTCAAATCACTTAAACCAAACATACCTTCAATCTCCTCTCGACTCATCGTCGGAAACTTATAAACTAATATTGTCTCTATCAATTCTAGTAACTGCCGCCGTTGTGGTTCGATGTTGATTTCTTGCTGGGTTCTGTCTATTAACTGTCTAGCAGCTATAATTGCTGTCTCCTCTTCATCGACCACTAATTTCATCGTAGCAATTCCAACTGGCAATGATGCAGTTTTACCTAATTCATTAAGATAAATGCGACTGATGCGCTGGCTAGCAAAAAATTCGCTGTAATTCTTGATATCTGCTGTATCCAAACTGCGATTGGGATAGATAACTACTGCTTGCCAAGAATTTTTCGGTTTATTTTGGCGTAAGTATAAAGAAATTTCTGAAAATAGGCGTGAATAAATTTCGGTATCGGTTTGAAACTGGACTTCAACAAAATAAATCGGATTTTCTTCTGCTTGTGTTGGGAGAAAAACACCATCTATACGGAATGCAGTTTGCTTGATTTCAATTGAGGAGAATTGATAAGTCTCTGCCGTTTGGGGTGGATTGCCAATTAAGGGACTTCCAGAAAATAAACTATTCCACCAACAGTAATGATAATCATTTTAAAGGGGGGATGAAGGGGCTGCCGACGGCAGCC
>NZ_JABXKN010000018.1:0-8140 GCF_017115065.1 Nostoc sp. JL23 | reverse complement strand
CGAGCTTCATCTCCTCCAAACCGAATTTGCCTGACCGACTTTTGCAAGAGGTCTAATGGCTCAGATCCATTTAATTGCCAAATTCTAAATACCAATACAGCAGCTACAGTTAACCACACACAAGAAAATGATAAAGTCATTCCCGCTATAGGATTAGTTTGCCAATAAATTGCCGTCACCACTACAGCAGATAACCAAGGGCCTAAAATCACTACAGGTACAGCAGCACCTAATCTCCGTTCTACAGTAAAAATCGTATTCCAAGTATCCCCTAAAGCCAGATGTACCACAAACAAGATTAAAGGCAGCACTAAAAACTGGTGATTCATTTGCTGCCAAACCAATACAGAAGAAATTACCCGCAAAACGGCAATTATCATCCAAACTATGGGAAAGGCTAAAGGTGGAGGCGACCATCTTGGTCTGATTACCTGGTCATAAGTCTGACGAGAACGGGTATTATCTAAAAGAGAAAAAATTCGAGAACGGATACTTAATATAGCAAAAAATAATCCAGTCAATAAAGTGCTAAACCAACTGGAAAAAGAATAATTATTATCAATGAATATTACTAATTTTTCCATTCCCAATAACACGAGAATCATGACTAATATCTGTAGTATCGTCCCTAGTGTATAAACTAAAACTGCTCTGATATCTAGTTTTTGTGTAGTCGCTATTGATGTGTTTAGAGACTGTTGTTGATTCCCAGATTTTACCCCCATCACTGTATTAACAAACTGTTCAACTATTCCACGATTCTGGGATTTATTCATAATTAAGAGATGGCGCGTAGTTGGTAATTAGTAGTAATAAGTCATTGTATGATATTCTTATAGTTAAAAATAATTTTTGTAGGTTATTTTAACATCAGAGTTTATCAGTTCCGAATCTAATGTACAGTCTTTCATAACTGATATTGAGGAAAAAACGTGAAATTTCAGAAGTTATTGTATATTTTTACTCTCGTAAATATTGCTACGTTGGCTCTGAGTGTACCTGTATTTGCTCAAATCGCGCAGACTCCCTTTAATTCTGCACAGTCAAATTGTCGTGCAACTAAAGTAAATACTCCAGTTTTCAAAGAACCTTCAACATCATCCCATACTATCAGAATATTGTCGGCAAAAACAAGGATTACTTTAGCGTATATCCCAGTTAGTGGAGATAGATTTGTCAGAATTAAAGCTCCGACTTCAGGGTTTATTCAAACTGCTGTGCTGAAATTTTGTCAGCCGAATAAAAACGCTCAAAATGTTTCGAGTAAACCTACTATTGGCAGTGTATGTCGGCAAATTGTACGACAGGAAACTATACGCCGCCAACCAAGTACAAAAGAACCTTTTATTACAACACTTTATCCAAAGACAACTGTGTTTGTGAACTTGGTTACAGGTAATATAGTTAAGTCATATAAATCTGAGAATTACATTTGGGTAGAAATCGACCTTTCTAGAAGTTTTCCTGGAGAGTTATCTGGTAATGGTTGGATGGTCAACACTGACTTAGTGAATACTCCTGGATTAAGCAGTCTGGCTTATTGTAGTTAGTAGCTTATTTCTAAGTATCTTACCCAGGTATAAAGCGTGTTTTACTCATGAACTCTGATGTATATTCGCATTAATATAATAGTCACTGTTCAAGAAGCTGACAAAAGCACAATATCAACGAGAAAATGTGCTTAATACTTTACTCCCGTTCAAAGACAAAAATAATGGAAATTGGTTTATTTGTCTTGGGATCGGATGGCTCATATAAATTTAGCAATCGGTAATTCAAAGCATGGAATTCGTCGATCCATGATTCTAGGGTTCTGAAATACCAAGGAGTAGGGTAAAAGGGTCGATCTACATTTGGTTGCCATGAAGTTTCGCGCCACCCATTGGAATATGTATAGTCACCACAAGCAATTATCGGGTGAAGTGTTTGAATGATTATTTTGCCTTTGTCTTCTAACAGACTATGACCTGCCTTGGCGATCTCATCAAGAGCGCATTCGCCTAGAATTGAAAAGTTGCAAATCAAGCAAGAGAAATAGTTAATTGTGCTAAATCTTTGTGATGCAAGATCCGAGTACGAACAGACAACAAAGCGAGAATCACCACTATCCTTTGCTGTCTCAATGAGATCGGCGCAAAAATCAACACCCCAGCCATCAATTCCTAAAGAAAAAAGCTGTCGAGACAACCATCCCTCACCGCATCCAATATCTAAGAATGTTCTTGGATTCATTTGGGTTATAGCTTTAACTATAACGGCATCTGTGGCGATCGCACGGCTTTCAATTTGTTGATTACGAATTGCTTGTGTCCATAATTTAGCATTCATCTGCCATGAGTCAAAGATTCGTTTTTCATTCTCGTCCATATAACACCGCTCAAATAGCACGAACAATCTTCTCCTTTAAAACATAAGCGATAATGTAGCCAGATGCAGGATTGACCCTATTTCCAAAAATCGCAGTTGTAACTCATAGCTATAAAGGATTACAGCAATTATTTAGGTTCTATCGATTAGCGATAGTACACATGACAACCGTAGTTATTTATATTAGTTAAGTATGTTCGGTTACACCAAAAAAGTCAGTGCAAAAGTTTTTTGGGTCGCTGGGGAAACTGAAGGCTTTTTGGGGTTTTTCGAGTTTAATGGATGATTATATCATTAGTAATTGCAACGCTATGTTAATTAATGAATTAAGAAATATTAATTTGATTATTTTTCCTGACTGGTCTAATTTAGAAACTGCGATCGCAGAAGAATTGACAAATGTTCTCAGAACTCTTTTCACACATCCAGCTAGACAAGATATAACACTGCTAATTTACAGTCAAAGCTTATCGGATGAACTACAGGATAATGCTAACTCATTACTTTTTGAGATAGTTCTGAAACTTAGTTTAGAAGAGGCTGTCTCGGAAGACCTGAATGTAGGGCTGACGGGTCAGTTAAGCAGCAAAGAATGGTCTATTATTAAATCATTAATTAATTTTCGTATCCCAATTAATAACGAAGATCGCTACATTATCCAGCAGCCAGAAATTGCACAAGTTCCCAGATGTGATTTGTCAGAAATTGAACAGCCAACTATTTATGAAGCGGCTCGGCTAGAATCTTGGCACAGATGGGGCGACTATTTTACAGACATTGAATCGCCTGAAAATGCTATCTCATATTACAGCAAGTATTTATCTAGTTGTCCGCACCAGGTTAACTATTATCTGAAGTTAAGTGATGTTTTTTATAAAACTGGTCAGATGCCAGCGGCTATCAAAACATTGCAAAATGGTATTAGCAATTGCCCTCAAGCAGAAGAACTCTATTACTGGCTGATTATTCGTCTAAAGCAAAGCCAGAACTATCTGGAAGCTCGTAACTTCGCTCAACAGGTTACAGAGAAGTTTCCTGAAAACTACGTATTTAAAATGTTGAGCTATCTTATGCTGCCAGAAACTTATCATACTCCTCAAGAGATTGATACCTATCGAGCATGGTTTCAAGAGGGGCTAGAAAAATTGATTCAAGAAGTAACAATTAATAGCCTAGATGAACAGAAAAAAGCTTTTATCGGAATCAGCCATCATACAAACTTTTTTCTTGCATATCAGGCAAAAAATGACCTGGGATTACAGCAGCAATATGGACAGCTAGTTCACCAAATTATGACGGCAAATTATCCGCAATGGAGTCAGGTGCGTCCGATTTCTTCTATTAGTAACAATCGAAGAATTAAAATTGGCTATCTTTCCTATTTTTTATGTAGCTGGAGTGGAACAGTTTTGTTCTTAAACTGGCTTAAATATGCAGATAATCAAAAATTTGAAATTTATTCATATCACATAGGGCATCAAATTGACGCTGCTACTCAATTATTTCAGTCTCATAGTACGAAGTTTTATCATTTGCCGAATAATTTAGAACAGATTTGTCAACAAGTTATTGACGATCGCCTTGATGTGTTAATTTTTCCAGAATTAGGAATGGATGCCACAACACTATGCATTGCTGGACTCCGTTTAGCGCCGATTCAATGTATGGCTTGGGGGCAACCTGTCACTTCTGGATTACCCACCATTGACTATTTTTTATCTAGCGAACTGATGGAGCCTGTGAATGGCCAATATCACTACACCGAAAGCCTTGTACGTTTGCCTGGTGTTGGGATTTCCTATCCTACGATCAAAGTTGACTCAGTTAACCGCAACCGATTATTTTTTGGATTACGAGAAGATGCTATCGTCTACATCTCTAGTCAAGCTGCTTATAAATATTTACCGCAGTACGATTACGTTTATGCAGAAATTGCCCGTCAAGTTCCCAATGCTCAGTTTATGTTTCTTCGCTCTGGGATTTCTCAAGAACGTCTGAAACGGGCATTTGCGGCTGTCGGGTTAGATAGTCTTGACTATTGTGTATTCTCTCCTGTCCTGCCGCGTGATGATTACTTTGACTTGCTTTCTTTGGCAGACATTTATTTAGATACCTTCGACTGGGCGGGTGGTAACACAACACTGGATGCGATCGCCTGTCATTTACCAATTGTTACTTGTCCTGGTGAGTTTATGCGGGGGCGTCATTCCTATGGTTTTTTGCAAGCGATCGCTGTAACACAGACAATTGCAGATGATACCTCACAATATATTCAGATTGCAGTGCGATTAGCCGTAGATATTGATTGGCGATACTCAGTTCGTGAAGCCCTAAAACTCTCAAGCAAGGTTCTGTTTGACAATCCCACTGCTACCCAAAATTTAGAAGCATTTATCAAACAGGCGATCGCTGCAAGAAGTTAAAGAAGTATATTTTGACTTTAACTGAAAAATAAGTAAGTATTAACAGTGATATTCAAAGGCTATGAAAGTCGAAAATGAAACGTCCAAATCGCCTTGCTTGGATGGGAGCGATCGCACTCGCTGCGATCGTTTTACTTAGTTTGTTCGCGGCTCCCAATAATACTAAAATTAACACTGGCTCTACCTACAACCGTAACTCTGATGGCTATGGTGCTTGGTACGCTTTTATGCAACAACAGGGAATTTCTATTCAGCGCTGGCAAAAGCCTTTTAGTGATATTCAGCCAGAGAACAGCCCAATTACCTTGCTACAGGTAGGCGGCTATCCCAGGGAAACCACACTGGATAGTCAAGAGCGGGAATGGGTAGAGAAAGGAAATACTTTGGTAATTTTGGGTGCAAAGGCGCGGGTTACAGAAGCGGAGTTTAGCACTATGCAAAAATCTCCTGAAGGTGATATTAAAATTGATACACGTAGACGATATAAAAAAGCTAACTCCCAGCAAGTTAATTTAGGTGATCGCTTTGGTGCTGTTGTCTGGAAAGAAAATTACAAAAAAGGAAAGGTGATTTTTTCTACCACTCCTTATTTAGCTGCCAACGCCTACCAAGATTATTTAAGTAATTTCAAGTATTTAGCTAGTTTGGTTACTGAAAAAAGTAACACAGTCTTTGTCGATGAATACATCCACGGCTATAAAGATGCCGATATCAGGAAGAAAGAAAGCGAAGGAGATTTATCTAGCTTTTTTGCCAAAACTCCTTTACTTCCAATATTAATACAGGTAGGTATCCTGCTATTAGTGCTAGTTTGGGCGCAGAATCGCCGCTTTGGCAAGCCAGTAGCTTTAGATACACCAGTTGTAGATAATAGCGAGGCATACATCCAAGCTTTAGCCGGGGTGTTGCAGAAAGCTGATACCACCGACTTTGTTGTTGAAATGGTGGGTAAACAAGAACAACTAGAACTCCAAAAAGTCTTGGGATTAGGGCAAGTACTTTTAGAACGTCAAGCCTTGATCGATTTCTGGATGGAAAAAACAGGTGCAAGTGCAGCAGAATTAGATGCAGTTTTAAAGCTACAATCTCGCAAACAACCCATCAGTGAACGAGACCTGTTAAGCTGGTTGGGGAAATGGCGAACCATTAGATTAATTCGTAATTCGTAATTCATAATTCGTAATTATTTTTTTGTAATTGTACTCTGCGTTGGTTATTTATCAATAAAAAATATGAGTGAAACGCATCCTATCTTAATTCGTCTTGGTCAAGGTATTAATCAAGTAATTGTTGGACAATCTGGCTTAATACAGCAACTCTTAGTAGCACTGCTAGCGGGTGGGCACGTAATTTTAGAAGGAGTACCGGGAACTGGGAAAACCCTTTTAGTAAAGGTGTTGGCGCAGTTAATTCAAGGGGATTTTCGCCGGATTCAATTAACACCGGATGTTTTACCTTCAGATATTACTGGTACAAATATTTTTGACTTGAATAGCCGCAATTTCACTTTGAAAAAAGGGCCAATATTTACTGAAGTATTGCTAGCAGACGAAATCAATCGTACTCCGCCCAAGACACAAGCGGCGTTGCTAGAAGCAATGGAAGAGATGCAGGTAACACTGGATGGTGAAAGTTTGCCTTTACCAGATTTATTTTGGGTAATTGCAACACAAAACCCCCTAGAATTTGAGGGTACTTATCCTTTACCAGAAGCGCAGTTAGACAGATTTTTATTTAAGTTGGTGGTAGATTATCCAGATCAAGCTGCTGAAAAGCAAATGTTACTCAATCGTCAGGCGGGTTTTGCAGCACGACGTTTGGATATTAGCCGTTTGAAACCAATCGCAACAGTAGCCGACATTTTGCAAGCACGACAAGCAGTCAAAGAAGTTAAAGTATCAGAAGCGATCGTTGATTATTTGTTGGCATTGGTGAGAACATCGCGTCAATATCCTGATTTGACTTTGGGTGCATCACCTCGCGCTACCGGTGCTTGGTTGCAGACATCTCAAGCTCTAGCGTGGTTAGCGGGAAGAGATTTTGTAACACCAGATGATGTAAAAGCAGTTGCATCACCGTTGCTACGTCATCGTCTCATATTGAAACCAGAAGCGATGCTGGATGGTTTACAAATGGATGCAGTAATTGCATCGGTAATTAATCAAGTACCAGTTCCGAGGTGAAAATTTTAAAGTCCCTCTCCCAAGTTTGGGAGAGGGATTTAGGGTGAGGGCTTTTGGCAATTTTTAGACGAAAGGGCGGTTAAAACCGACATTTTACAGAAGCGAAGTTGTTTTACTAAGACATAGCGATCGCCATCACAACATTACTGATAAAATATCGAAAATGCGAGAACTTTACCCAGCGATCAAGCCTTACTTAGAAGGTAGTTTACAGGTTTCCGACCTTCATACTATCCATTTTGAAGAATCAGGAAACCCGCAAGGTCAACCCATCGTTTTGCTGCATGGGGGCCCTGGTGGTGGATGTCCAGCTTTTTATCGGCAATATTTCCACCCAGAAAAATGGCGGTTAGTGATGTTTGACCAGCGCGGTTGTGGTCAAAGTACACCCCATGCGGAATTACGAGAAAACACCACTTGGGATTTAGTCAGTGATATCGAAAAACTGCGCCAACATTTAGGTATAGAAAAGTGGGCAGTTTTTGGTGGTAGTTGGGGTAGCACTTTATCATTAGCTTACAGTCAAACCCATCCCTCTCGATGTAAGGCATTAATTCTGCGTGGGATTTTCATGCTGAGACAAAAAGAGTTGCACTGGTTCTACCAAGAGGGTGCTAGCTATATTTTTCCTGATGCTTGGGAAGAATATCTCAAACCAATTCCCATAGATGAACGTGACGATCTGATTGCAGCATATTACAAACGCTTGACCAATCCAGATTTAGAAATTCAATTAACAGCAGCGCGTGCTTGGTCAATTTGGGAAGGTAGTACCAGTAGACTTTTCTTAGACCCAGAACTCATGCAAAAGTTTGGCGAGAGTGAATTTGCTTCAGCTTTTGCACGCATTGAATGCCATTACTTTATGAATAAGGGATTTTTGGAAACAGAAGATCAATTACTCTTAAATGTAGACCGAATCCGCCATATTCCGGTTGTAATTGTTCAGGGACGCTATGATGTAGTTTGTCCAATGATATCAGCTTGGGAATTACATCGAGCTTGGCCAGAAGCGGAATTTATAGTGGTTCCTGATGCCGGACATTCGATGAGTGAACCAGGAATTCGTAATGCTTTGATTGAGGCAACAGATAATATTTAATTCGGTTAGGTAATAGACTCATCCTTAATATAAATAACATGGGATAATAAAAAGCTGGAGTAAAA
>NZ_JABXKN010000029.1:0-8394 GCF_017115065.1 Nostoc sp. JL23 | reverse complement strand
CTGTTCAGTTATATATCCAAAGGGTGAAATGGGAGAAATGGGAAGCCGAACAGCAAAAACAAAGTAATACAAGTTTATCTGACATACAGAAATGCGCTTGGTGGTTCTGCACCTGCTTGAAATCTACGACAAATTTTAACTGGAGTGCTGGTTTTAGCCTCAAGGCTAGTTTGGTTTGTCTTGACAGCTAATCATACGTAAATAACTGAACATTGTTACAATTTTTACATTTACGTGTCCGCAGCTTTTCGCCTTCCCCCCACCCAGCCTCATCAGCACGGAAATATACCCACTGACTTACTGATTCTCCAACGGTACGACCCCAAACAAAATTTTGTGAACCGCAGATAGGACATGGCGTTTCTTGTGGGCTAAAGTTTTTATGATTCGGTTGGTTGTTCATGAGCTTCTCCCGATAAATTCTGAGTGCAATCTTCAGGAGGCATTGCGCCAGAGTGCGATCGCGATCACTTGAGATTGAAGTACCGATTTTCCCCAACTGAGTGATAATTTTATTTCCAGCAATCATCACCGTAAAAGACTTTCTGTTGTCCGTTGGGTAAAAATATCGCGCACCATCCGTAATCTAGATAATGCTTCACTCTTGTGTCAGGGAAAGCTTTTGTTGATATTCTTTGTACTCTCTGTCTTTATGCTGCCAGTATTTCTCAACTGTTTCTTTAGCAGCGATTGCACTATCGTATTCATCTCCACCTTCGCTTAATAATCGCTGTTTTGTTTGCTTTCGTAAGTCAGAAACAACCTTACCATTAACTTTACGCGTCTTTGACCAATCTAGAATTGGTTGTGGATAATAACTATTGTTAATGTATTTCTCCTGTTCAATTTCTGGTAAACTGTAGCCCCGCAGTTCCGGTATCCAGTGGTAAATAAAGTCTCCTTGAGGGTCTTTTTCGGCAATATTCTTTGACGGGTTATAGATGCGAAAAGTATCGCTAAATGGATTAGTTGCACCAGCCTGCATCTGCCATTGCCAATTATTAATTGCTAAATCTCCATCTACTAAATAGTTCATATAATGTCTAGCGCCGTGATGCCAGGAAATACCACAGTTGATAGTTAAAAACGTGGCACACATTGCCCTCATCCGAAAGTTCATCCAGCCCATCGTTTGAAGTTGCCGCATACTTGCGTCTACTAAAGGGAAACCTGTCATTCCTTCAAGCCATGCCTGAAATAACTCTTGTTTTGCAGGTGATAATTCTGATGGTATATACAAACTATCAAATTCCGGGTAACGGTTAGTGTAAGCAATTTCTGGATAAAAATAGAGTCTTTGAGTGAAACTATCATGCCAGCGTAAACGGTCTCGAAATGCTTTGAGGGAGAATTCTGCCTTGGGTTGAGTTTTTAATTTTTCTGCTCTGGTTTTAGTACTTTGATAGACAGTACGGGTTGAAATAGTCCCGAAAGTCAGGTGTGGTGACAAGTGAGATGTTACTCCAAGCTGTGATAACATTGGACGAGAAAGCTTCCAGTGATAACCGTAGTATCTCTTCTGTAAAAATGAGTCTAGCTTGTCTTGTGCTTCGGTTTCACCTCCTGAAAAATAAATTTTCTCTCCTGCCCAAAAACTGTGATACTTATGTTTAAGTTCTTCAAATGTTAGTTGTGGTAAATTGAGAGTCACTTGGGGCGTGTTGATAGTTTGAGGTGTTGGATGTTGGGGTTGTCTTTGATAGCTATAGTATTCGCTAAACCACTCATCACGTTTATCTTGTGATTGCAGAAAGTTGTTCAGCCCAATGTGGTAGTCGAGATTCAGCTGCTTGTAAAAATCAACTATAGTTTTATCGCGGCTGATACCATACTTTACCTGCACATCACGGTTAAAGAAAAGTTTGGGTTTATACCTAAGATCAGTTAACTGCTTAGTCAACTCTGGCACAATATCTGTAGAATTACCTTCAAATAAGTACAGCCGACTACCTAACTTTTGAAGATTAAAATTGAGGTTTTCCAACGACTCAAATAAGAACCGAACTCTCTTCTTTCCCACATCAGCCCAGGTATAAAACCAAGGGTCAATGATAAAGAATGGCAAAACTTCTGCACCGTCAGCAGTTGCTATTGTGACAATTTCGTTATCAGTTAATCGTAAATCTCGACGGAACCATAGAAGGTGCATTGTTTAATCTACCATCACTACAATACATTTGTACCAATAATTTCTTTTGCTGTCGAAGTTGAGTGTCCATAGCTAGATGTAATACCATTTTGGATTTTTGATTTTAGATTTTGGATTGTGAAACATCCATTGGATAAGTGTTTCAGTTTTCCATCTGTCGCAATCATTTTTCAAATTGGTATAATTTATCCTCACTTATTGAGGAACTGGGTGCTGTCAAGGAGCTACCCCTTAATTTCAAGTTGCCACAGGAGTAACCGTGCATTGTAAATTTTCGTATGCTGCTTGATTGTTAGTCGTTTTCCCCCTATCCTCACAAAAGGTAGTAATGGTAAAGTAAATTTCCTTTTCAAAACAAGACTTCAGGGCGATTTATGAACAAAGGTGAATTAGTGGATGCTGTAGCAGCCAAAGCCAACGTCACAAAAAAGCAAGCCGATGAAATCATCAGTGCTTTTTTGTCAGTAGTTATCGAAGCTGTAGCGAATGGAGAGAAGATAACGCTGGTAGGGTTTGGGTCATTCGAGCGACGCGATCGCTCAGAGCGCGAGGGGCGTAATCCCAAAACCCAGGAGACAATGACTATTCCAGCAACTAGAGTACCTGCGTTTTCTGCTGGAAAGCAGTTTAAAGAAAAAGTAGCGCCATAAAGCATAAGCAAGAAAGAGCGAAGGCTCTAAATTGAATCATCCATCCAGCCGCACTTACAATCCCAATGCACTCTTGAAGTGTCGCCCCGGTCAAATTCACTACTACACTGTGGACATCTACCAGTAAACATCGGATGCCAATCAAGTAACTCCAGTTTTTGCTGTTGTGTCCACCTCTGTTGTGGTTGCACAATTAACTTGCCGTTGTAATAAGTGGCTCCTTCTAGGTTCCCATAGTTCTACTGGTTCGGCGTTGGGGTCTTCTCGAAAGTCTAAGCAGCTGTCAGCAACTGATCCATTAGGGTGGACGGTACAGACAAGGTGAGGATTATGTGAGTATAAGAGACAGCGATGCCTACGGCGGGCTACGCCTACGCACTCTCTTTACTTTCGGCATAGTACCAGTATATTGCCTGTTCCAAGCGATCGCTTGTTGGTTCAACTGTATGGTTGTTTCGAGCGTCACAAAGAAAAAGGGAATTGTTGGGTCACGAATCAACTACAGGTAATCCTGCCAGGGCCATTGCCACTTCTTCTGCACTATATTCAGTATCAACAAGCCGTCCAGCTTGATAATCGATATAAGCTTGCATATCAAAATGTCCATGACCGCAAAGATTAAACAGGATAGTTTTGCTTCTTCCTTCTTGTTTGCAGAGCAGAGCTTCGTCAATTGTTGCTTTGACAGCATGATTAGCTTCTGGTGCTGGCAAGATTCCTTCAGAAGTCGCAAAAGTTAATCCAGCAGCAAAGCAAGCGAGTTGGTATTCAGCACGTGATTCAACTAATCCCAAATTCACAATATGGCTAACAAGGGGAGCCATACCGTGATAGCGCAAGCCTCCAGCATGAATTCCTTCGGGAACAAAACTACTACCTAAAGTATGCATTTTGGTAAGGGGGGTTAAGTGGGCAGTATCACCAAAATCGTAAGCATATTTTCCACGAGTCAATGATGGACAAGCAGCAGGTTCGACAGCTATTACTTGTATATCTCGTTCTCCTCGCAGTAAAGACCGAGAAATGGGAAGGCAATTCCGGCAAAGTTGCTACCGCCACCAGTGCAGCCAATAACAATATCAGGATAATCTCCTGCCATTTCTAATTGAGTCAGTGCTTCTTGACCAATGACGGTTTGATGCAGGAGTACATGATTGAGAACACTACCTAAAGCATACTTAGTTTGTTCATCAGCAGCAGCTACTTCTACAGCTTCACTAATAGCAATCCCCAAACTGCCACTACTATTGGGATGTTGTGCAAGAATTTTACGTCCGGCTTGGGTTTGAGTGCTTGGGCTAGCAACGACCCTCGCGCCGTAGGTTTCCATTAAAGCTCGGCGGTAAGGCTTTTGCTGGTAGCTAACCTTTACCATATAAACTAAAACTTCTAAACCGAATAGCGCACCGGCAAAAGCTAGAGATGATCCCCACTGTCCGGCTCCGGTTTCAGTAGTTAGCTTTTTGACTCCAGCTTGTTTATTGTAGTATGCTTGGGCGACCGCAGTATTCGGTTTGTGGCTTCCAGAAGGGCTAACACCTTCATATTTGTAGTAAATTTTGGCAGGCGTATCTAAAGCTTGTTCTAAACGACGGGCACGATAAAGAGGAGTTGGTCGCCACTGGCAATAAATAGAGCGGACTGCATCTGGTATTTCAATCCATCTTTGTTGGCTAACTTCTTGCTCAATCAGTGCCAATGGAAACAAAGGTAATAATTCATCTGGTGTAATTGGCTTACCAGTAGCAGGATTTAAAACTGGTGGTAAGGCTTGTGGCAAGTCAGCTTGGATGTTGTACCAAGCTTTTGGCATTTGGTTTTCAGTGAGAACGTATTTAATCGTGTCCATATAATTAGGTTATGCACAACAGTAAAATTGTACATTTACGATTCTCCAAGAAAAAAGTTAACTTTTATTGTTCTTCAAGAGGTTAGTTATGACAAAAGAATATATGGAGTCTTTAGAGGCAATTGTTGATCAATTAACATTAGCCGCAGTTCTAGAAATGTTAGAACGAATCAGTCATAAAAAAGCAGAAAATCTCAGAAATCATTGGAAATATGAGGCTTCTGCAAAGTTTTGGGATAAAGCTGCCAGACAGATAGAACAGATAAATATTGATATCTAATTAAAATTTTGGTTGTATTGCAAAGCTTTGCCCTAGCCTTACAGCCCTTCTCAATACAAGAGGCACTGTTCGCATTCGGGCATTCTCTGGCAGGCGGTGGCGCAGCTATCGCTGTATTAAATAGAAGCTGTGATTTATGGCAGGTTCAACCGCTTGCGGGCACCAAATCGAAACAAGTTATCTGGCAATATTGCTTTCAAGCGAGGCAACCATTGTGCCTCATTACCAACGCGATACCGTAATCGTGGGGAACGGCTACGAGCAGCAAAGACAATTGTCTGTGCAACTTTTGTTGGATCATCGCCTTGTGCAATTGCTTGAGTGACAGTTGAGCGAATCACATCACGTACATTGTCGTAATCAGCATAATTGAAGGTGGGTGGTAACATGGCATGGTTGAAGTTAGTCTTAAAGTAACCAGGCTCAATTAAAGACACTTTAATATTGAACGGGTCTAGCTCCACGCTCAGTGCTTCGCTATAACCTTCGAGGGCAAATTTACTTGCACTGTAAAAACCTTGACCGGGTGCGCCAATCAATCCTGCGACTGAACTGATATTGATAATATGTCCACTCCGCTGCTGTCTCATAATTGGTAAAACGGCGTTAGTGAGGCGGACAACCCCCCAAAAGTTGGTTTCAAAGATTTCTTTGGCTTGTTGTAAAGAAGTTTCTTCCAGCATACTGGCATGAATTTGTCCAGCATTATTAATCAGTAAATCAATGCGATTAGTCCGTGTGAGCAACTGTTTGATACATAATTGCACTGAGTCATCAGAGGTAACATCGAGCGTTAACATTTCCACATCATCTGATGCTGGATGTGATTTGCGACTGGTACCGAAGACCCAATAACCTACAGCAGCAAGCTTTTTAGCAGTTAATTGCCCAAATCCAGATGATGCTCCTGTAACTAGCACGACCTTTTTATCAGTCATCTGTTTTCCTTTTTAGAATATAAATACGATTTCATATAACTTTTTATAGCTAAAGAAAGATTTGATTTTTGTATCAATTTATCTGTTCTACACTAGCTTAAGTGCAGAATAGCTAAATTATACCTAGCGGAACTTTTAAAATATCCTCTTAAGCTCAATTAAAATTTCCCACTATTCAGAAAGTGTAAAATATGTTGAGATGTGATTTGTGGCTGTTCAATTTGAGGGGCATGACCGCAATTTTTGAGTAATATTAGTTGAGAGTTGACAATAGATTGCTGAAATTTTTCTGCATCTTCAGATGGCAATATATCATCAGTTTCTCCCCATAAAATGAGTGTTGGTTTGTCAACTTGGGCAATTGTATTTGCTAATTCACTATAACCACCAGATTTTACATAATCAATCATGGCATCATTCCAACCAGGCATTTCTTGGTGTAACATGGCGCATTGAATAGCCAAAAGTATTTTGGTATCTAGATTAGGTAAGATACTACATATATTTAATGCCAAGATGTGGCGTTGACGTAGATATTCCACAGCCAAAAAATCAAAAGGAGGAAACAAGTATTTGGTAAAGACGGGAGAACTAGTGTAACCTAAACTATTAATCAATATTAATGATTTTACAACTTGAGGGTAAGTAACAGTAAAATCAATTGCAGTTGCACCTCCCATTGATGCGCCCACTAGTGTTATCGGTCTGTTGATTAAAGTTTTCCAAAAATCGTAAAGGTGAATTCTGATTGTAGTTGGACTGTAATTTATTTCTTTTTGCCTTTGTGTAAAGCCAAAACCTAACAAATCTACTGCCCATGTTTCATTTTGAGTAGCAAGTAATGGCAACAGAAGACGGAACTCTAGGATGGAACTGTCGAAACCGTGTAGCAGCAGAATTGGTGTTCCCCCACTACCTTTTTTAATATAGGTTGTGAGGATTTGGTTTTGGCTCAGGGAGGTTGCAAGAGCAATTCTCTCAATACTTTGGGCAAAAGCAATCGCTTTTGGGTCTGTTAATTGATTAACTTGTGATGGGAGAAAATTAGTCAACATTACTTTTCACTCCAAACTAATTTTCCACAACCCATCTAGCGCATTGGATTGTTGCAATTGACTATCACTCCTGCCAAGCCAATTATTGTCATACACCAAGCCAAGTGTCACTGTAAGGATAAGATGGTTCTTGGCCACTTTTGGTGATGATGAAAGGTTACGCGCTTTAAGGCAGAAGGCAGGAGGCAGGAGGCAGAAGGCAGAAGGCAGAAGGGTTTTAAGATTTTGCCTGTCGTCGTAGAACTTGTGATAAAGACCCAGATCCAACCTGAAGACTTTTCTTATGATGTAGAGGTTTTCTAACCCTTGTACCACAAGACTTTCTGTAGTTTTCTTCTTTCTTCTTTCTTCTTTCTTCCCTCTGCCCTCTGCCCTCTGCCTTCTGCCTAAACCAGCCCACTACTGATCACCAAAAGCTGACAATAACCATCTTATGCTTTCAGTGACACCAAGACTGAACGTGCTACTTACAGGATATTGCCCTATTTTTCCAAAACCTTCAATATTGTTTGAGTCAGTAATTACCTGTTGGTTCAACTGTATAGTTGTTTGGTTGCCGTCATCAAAGTAAATTGTGGCCCGCTTGTTGTGAAAGCTGACCTGAACTTTGTAAAGACCACCAGTTGCATAATAGTAAGCTCTAGCAGGCAGCTTTTGACCATCAATATTTTGCCCTTTGAACTCAACTGCCATTGCAGGCGTGCCTAGCAGCAACAAGGCTGGTAGGACTAACCTTAAAACTTTCATTGGTACTAACAATCACTTTCAATGAAACTATTTTCTACTTTAAAACATAAAAATAATTTGTGAGTTAACTAGTGATCGCTTGGCCGAAATTGGGAATCCTAAAAGAAGTTAAGAGTGATTTTTAGTACAAATGGTTTTTAAATTTCGCTTGATTGGTGTTGGGGCTTTGTTTCTAGCTCAAATGTCGTTACCCGTATTTGCCAACAATCTTACCGCTACAGTTGTAAGCGTAGGTGACGGTGACACCATACGGGTGAAAACTGGTAACAAAACTGTAACAGTCCGCCTTGCTTGCATTGATGCACCAGAGATGAAACAGAATCCTTGGGGACAGCAATCATCAGCAAGACTCAAACAACTCCTACCAGTAGGACAAGCCATTACTCTACGCTCCGTTGAAACTGACAAATATAAGCGATTGGTAGCAGAGATTTATGTAGGGAATCGCAGTATCAATGTGAATATGGTGCAGGAGGGACAGGCTATAGTTTATCGCCAGTATCTCAAAGGCTGTCCACAATCTAAAGATAGCTTGTTGCAAGGTGAAAACACCGCCAAACAACAGCGTTTAGCATTTTGGAGTTAGGCTAATCCTGTGATGCCTTGGGACTTCCGCCACAGAGCTACCCAAAAGACAACTTCACAACCCATCCAACCGCAGCAACAGAATAAGGGACTTCCAAAGAATAAATTATTCCAAGAAAAACAAGAAATATGTTTTCTCAA
>NZ_JABXKN010000086.1:0-8485 GCF_017115065.1 Nostoc sp. JL23 | reverse complement strand
TTTTACTCCAGCTTTTTATTATCCCATGTTATTTATATTAAGGATGAGTCTATTGCTAATGATGATATTGGTAAACCTGCGCCTAAAAGTTCAAAAACCAAATATCAATTTTATGGTACATTCAGAAGAAATAATATGTAGTCATGAACAAAATAGCAAATTTTACTAATAATGTACGGGTAACTTACTCTACTTCTGCTGCTTTCACACCAACTGTTGTTGCTCTTGGAAAGTTTGACGGTCTACATTGTGGTCATCAACAAGTTATTCAACCTATTTTGAATCATATCAAAAAGCAGGAGTCAAGAAAGAAAAGCCGATCGCTTGCTAAAGAACATATTTACCCTACAGTTGTCACTTTTAATCCGCATCCACAAGAGTTTTTTACGGGAAAACCTTGGTCTTTACTGACTCCCTTACAAGAGAAAGTGCAACAGCTACAAAATTGTGGTATAGAACAGCTAGTATTATTACCTTTTGATAAAGAATTAACTGCTTTAAGTGCGCAAGATTTTGTAGAAAAGATTTTGGTGCAACAGCTAAAAGCTCAAATGATCAGTGTAGGAGAGGACTTTCGCTTTGGAAAGCACCGTAGCGGAACTACTAGTGATTTACAGGATATCGCAGCTAAATTTAATATTCCTGTTGTCATTGTTCCTAATTACTCTTTTCAGGACGAGCGTATTAGCAGTTCCTCTATTCGCCAAGCCTTAGCTAAAGGTGACATCCACCGTGCTAAGGTACTATTAAACTATCCTTATAATTTGACAGGAAAAGTTGTTAAAGCACAGCAGTTAGATAGAACTATCGGCTTTTCCCCTGCTAATATTCAACTAACAGCTAACAAGTTGCTACCTCGGAATGGTGTATATGCGGTGCGAGTATTCATTGTAAATGAGACTGTAACTGCTTCATCATTATCTAACCACCTTTTGCCTATAGGTATAGGAGTTATGAATGTTGCTCATCATTTTATAGTCAATGATACCTATCCATCTGTAGAAGTACACCTATTGGACTGGTTAGGCGATTTGTGTGACAAGACATTAACAGTACAATTAGAAGAATTTTTACGACCAGAGCAAAAGTTTTCCTCCTCAGAAACCCTCAAAGCACAGATTACAGCCGATTGTGCCAAAGCCAGATATCTATTGTTGCGATCAGCTAATTTGGATAAATTCGCAGGCTGATAAGCTGTAGTACTTAGTGGGCAAGGGTTTTATGCCACATTCAACTCGATAAACTTACTTAAGTTTATCCTTAACTTACTGTTCTTGAATGCAAAAAATTTTGCAAGTGGTTAGTATAAACTTAATTGCTCAAAAGCCAGGGGTTTTGGGATGAATCTATGTGATCTAAACATTAGAGAGTAAAGAATCAGATTGCTCAAAAACCATTATGGATATACACTCTTGCCTGCTCAAAACTATTATTTCTAGTACCAAACGAGTAAGGGTAAATTATTACAGCAAAAAATAGCAAACAGTAAATAGTGAGCAGGCTTGAAAGTCAGTAAAGCCAGATAACAACCTTTAATATATTTAATTTGCTGAACATGAGTACTAAATTTCAAACTCCCAACACAAAAACAGATATTTCGGTGAAAGGATCAATTGCGTCTTCTGTTTTATCGCAATCTTCACTATCGTTGCTGTATCCACCTTTTGCAGATATATCAAATATCTGCTCGGAGAATATTGCGCCTTCAGTTGGCAATGAAGTTACAGCGTCAGTGTCAGTAGCTTCTGCGGTAGTCAAGATGCTGGAAAAAATGGGAGTGCAATATGCGTTTGGTGTTTCGGGGGGAGCGATCGCACCTTTATGGCACAGCCTGGAAAATAGCTCAATCCAAGTGGTTCACTTTCGGCACGAAGCAGGAGCAGCATTTGCGGCTACAGAGGCACACTTTACTAGCGATCGCCCAGTTGTAGTATTTACTACAGCCGGGCCGGGGATCACAAACGCAATAACAGGACTATATGCAGCACGCTGGGACGGTGCAAAAGTTATCTTTTTATCGCCGTCTACTTCAGCATCACAGCGAGGAATGTGGGCTTTCCAAGAAACCAGTGCTTACACAATGCCCAGTGCGGATATATTTACCACAGGAAAACTATTTCATTATGCAACGACTCTAGAAAGCGGCGAGCAGTTGCCAGAAATTGCGCGTAGGCTAGGGCTGGGTTTAGCTAGACCGGGTAGTTTTGTCGCCCATTTGAGTATTCCTACAGCAGTCCAGACAAGTACAGCCAAAACATCTTGGTCAAAAGTCAATCTCATTGCACCAGGAGTCACAGTCAGTGAGGAAACAGTTTCAGAATGTGCAGAGTTAATTTCTAGAGGAAAATTCGCCATCTGGGTAGGCTTTGGGGCTAGAAATGCAGCTAAGGAGATTCGGCAGTTAGCAGAAACAACAGGTGCAGCAGTGATGTGTTCGCCACGGGGCAAAGGAATTTTTCCCGAAGACCATCCGCAATTTATAGGCAGTACAGGCTTCGCTGGACACAAGTCAGTCTTGAGATATATGCAACAATCTCGACCATTGCACACTCTAGTTTTAGGAACACGATTAGGAGAACTCACCTCTTTTTGGAATCCCGCAATGATTCCTTTGCAGAGTTTTTTGCATGTTGATATTGACCCAGAAGTACCAGGAACAGCCTATCCAATTGCCCAGACAGTAGCCATTCAGTCGGATGTGAAATTATTTGTGCGATCGCTACTTAAGCATTTACCGAAAAGTCCTATTGAAACACAGCAGTCATTACCCAAACCTGAGTGTGAAATATTCTCATCATTTAACACAGGTGCAGTGCGACCAGAGGTATTGATGAATGCAATTCAACAGATAATTGTAGATGGCAGTGATGCCTTGATCATTGCAGAAGCTGGCAACTCTTTTGCTTGGGGAAATTACATGCTGCGATTTGCCCAACCCGAACGTTACCGTGTTAGTACCGGATTTGGGGCTATGGGTCATGCTGTCACAGGTGTTGTAGGTGCTGCCCTAGTTCGGAATGGCAAAGCTGTAGCCATAGTGGGAGATGGTGCGATGTTGATGAACAGTGAGGTAAGTACGGCTGTCAAATATAAAATTCCTGCCGTTTGGATTGTACTCAACGACTCATGTTACAACATGTGCGCTCAAGGAACAACAATGCAGGGATTTAACAATCTTGATATAGAAATTCCCCAAGGGGATTTCGTTAAAATTGCCCAAGGAATGGGAGCGGATGGTATCCGTATCGAAACAGAATCTGACATTCAGTTAGCCCTAGAGAAAGCGATGCTCTCTTCAGTTCCATTTGTAGTTGATGTAGTAATTGACCCGACTCGGCTAGCACCGATTGGCAGCCGCATTGAGAATCTAATTTTGCAAAATACTAGTGTTTGAGAGAAAATCTATGATAGCGTGTCAATCTGTAGGAATTAGCTCACTTGCTTTAAGCTTTCCAAGCATTAAGCGTACAAAAGAATACTACAGAAAAAATTATCCTGATTTAGTTGCTGATGCAGAGCAAAAAAACTTAGCAAAGCTAATGTCACAAGATAATTTGCCTGCTTGCAACGAATTCGACTCCCAAATGCTGCCCTATTTATCAGATCCCTTTCGCGGGACTGTTGAGAAAAGGATACTTGGGCCAGGAGAGTCGTCACTGACCTTGGAGTATCGTGCCGCTAAAGATGCTCTAGAGGCAGCAAAGCTTTCCCTTGAAGATGTTGATCTCTTAATTGTCGGCTCATTCTTACCTGAACATATCGGCTTTGGTAATGCTGCCTTCCTCGCCCGCGAACTGAGATTAAATTGTGGTGCATGGAATCTTGATGCAAGCTGTGGTAGTACCCCTGTAGCGCTACAAACTGCCTGTGCCTTAGTGCAATCAGGAGGACACCGCAATGTATTGGTTGTCATCTCCTGTACTTACTCTCGCTTTTTCAACGAGGACGATACTCTCTCTTGGTTTTTTAGCGATGGTGCTGGCGCAATAGTTGTCAGTCCGCTCAAAGCAAACCAAGGCATTCTCAGCACCAAATCTATAAATACCAGCATGCTGTGTGACCAGTTCTTCTTTCAACTCACACCAGATGAGCAGGGCAAAGCACAGTTACGTATGCAGGTAGATAAGGGTACAAACAAAGTAATTAGCAGAATATCTGCGGGGCTTTTACGTCAGTGTTGCGAGGAAGCAGTTGCTGCTGCTGGTGTCAGCTTCGACCAAATTGATTTTTTCATTTTCAATACACCCACTGCCTGGTTTGCTGACTTTTGTACACAAGTACTAGGCATTGACTCAGAACGCACAATCAACACTTACCCTCTCTATGCAAACATTGGGCCAACACTAACTTTAGCTAATTTATATCACGCTGCCCAGTTGGGTAAGATTCGTGAAAATGATTTAGTTCTCATTTATGGCTTTGGTGCAGCCAGTAGTGCCACTGCAAGTGTAATGCGTTGGGGAAAAGTGGCTTTAGGTTCCGATCCACATCTCAATGCACCTGAACCGACAGTGAAAACTCCAACAATGAGCCTCGCTTCTTGTTAACCTAAGTTCAATATATTGGATTTAACATATTTCCAAAGCTTTCCCGGACTCGGCTACCGTGTACACACAAGTTAAAAAACTCGCTCCACATCGGTTTTAATTTTGGTAGCGAGCGTTATAGATATTGTAGCCTTCCCTAGCAGGCAAGGGGCTGGAGTTCTGTTCAATACTCAACTGCACCCAAGGCTTTCATAGTAGCAATAGTTACTGGACTTACACCTGTTACACCATTAATATTCATACCTTCGTAGGATTTAGAGCTTTTTAAAGTTTTCTGACACTCACCAGTTTTGAAATTCCAAAGCTTAATCGTCTCATCTTCACTGCTACTTGCTAGGGTTTGACCATCAGGACTAAAAGTAACTGACCAAACAAACTTAGAATGTCCAATCAAAGTTCTGATGCACTTACCTGTGCTGATATCCCACAGTTTCACCGTATGGTCGCCACTACCACTCGCTAGTATATGAGCATCTAGAAAAGCTAGTGAGTGTACAGAACTGGCATGTCCCTCTAAGGTTTTAAGATGCCGTCCTGTGCTGACATCCCACAACTTAATTGTTTGGTCACTACTACCACTTGCCAACGTGCAACCATTGGGACTGAAGATGAGTGACCAAATCCAATCAGTATGACCATCCAAAGTTTGAAGGCAAAGACCAGTACTGACATCCCATAACCTGATTTTTTGGTCATTACTACCACTTGCTAATAAATTACTATTGGGATTGAAGGCTACTGTCCATACCCAATGAGTATGTCTTTCTAAGGTTTTGACACACTGAGTTGTTTTGATATCCCACAACTTTACTGTCTGGTCTTGACTGCCGCTTGCCAATAGATGACCAGTGCGGCTAAAAGCAATTGATGTGATTCGATTTGTATGTCCTTGTAATGTTTTGAAGCATTGACCAGTGTTAATATCCCATAACTTCATTGTTTGATCTTCACTACCACTGGCAAGTATAGTATTTTGAGAAAAAGCAACTGATGTAACCCGATTACTATGACCCTGCAAAATTTTTAGGCATCTCCCAGTGCTAACATCCCATAGCTTCACTGTTTGGTCATTATTGCCACTAGCAATATAGTTATTATTAGGGCTAAAGGCGACTGACCACACTCCATTACAATAACCCTGGAAAGTTTTCAGACAAAGACCAGTAGTGACATCCCACAGCTTTACAGTTTGGTCTTCACTGCCACTTGCTAGCGTATAAGTATATGGTCTAAAAGCAACTGAAGATATCCTACTATTATGACCGTACAGAGTGGTAAGGCACTGACCAGTAGTAACATCCCACAGCTTAACTGTTTGGTCATCACTGCCACTTGCTAAGGTCTGACTATCATAACTAAAGGTAACTGAATTTACACAGTTTTGATGACCCTGTAAAGTTTGAATACATTGATATGTAACAGGATTTAATAGCTTTATTGTTTGGTCACAATAACCTATAGCCAAAGTTTGACCATCTGGACTAAAGGCGACTGACCTCACTTCACTATCTTGATACTCTAAAGTTTTTAAGCATTGATAGGTTTTGAGATCCCATAACCTTACCTTTTGGTCATCGCTACCACTAACAAGTATAGTACCTTGAGAATTGAAGGCAACTGATGTAACTCGATTACTATGTCCATGCAAAGTTTTGAGTAGTTGACCACTAGTAGCATCCCATAGCTTCACTGTTTGATCTTCACTACCACTGGCAAGCATAGTACCATGAGGATGGAAAACAACTGACCATATTCCACCACTATGATCCTGCAAATTTGCTAGGCATTGCCCACTATTAGCATCCCATAGTTTCACTGTTTGATCAGCGCTACCACTAGCAATAACATAACCATCAGGACTAAAAGTAATCGGCCAAACAAAACCTGTATGTCCCCTAATAGTTAGCAGTTGTCTGCCATCTGTAACTTGATACAGGCTAATATCACCGTTCGTATCCCCCATAGCCAAAACTTTCCCATTTGGGTTGAATGCCACAGAATGAATACCACCTATGGTTGCAGCAAAAACACACTTCGCTAAATTAGCATGAGTAAAATTTGTGTTGTGCAAATTCACGTATCTCATATCTGCTTGCCAAATAGTCAGATTAGAAAAATCGTAACCAGTTAAATCTGTTTCTAAACGACAAAGCAGATTCAGGATATTTCCAGCTGTATAACTTTGTTCTAGAGGAGATGTTGCTTGTAATCTTGCTAAAATTTGAATAAATTGATTTTCAAGGCTTTTTTTATTTCTATAGTGAGTAAGTAGCTTATTAATAAGTGGTTGAATAATGACTTGTATTTGGGTATTAATAATATAGTCTTTGGCTGTCGCTTTCATCAAAGCATGACTCCGAAAAAGCTGGAGGTCATGAGTGACAATCTCTTCATTAACCTGCTCTATCAACCGTTGAGTTATATATTCCATGACTACAGGTTGTAGCATGAAGAGTAATGCGTTTTGTTCAATCAGCGATCGCCGTCTTAAAGATTCCAGAGCTTCTAATAATTTTACTTTTGGTATTGATGAATATATATCTTCTCGCAATTCTGATAGTGAAACTGGCTCAAGATTAATCGCTAACCAGTACATTATTTCTTTTTCTAAATCTAACAAGCGCGAAAACTGCTGGTCTAACAAATCGCAAATATCACCGAAAACGACTGTTTCTTGTCCCAAAAATTCAGAAATGCTGCCATTAAACAAATCTTGAATGGTTGTCGCAACTATTTTTAAAGCTAAAACATTACCACCATAGCGCCCAACTAAAGTTCTGCTCAATTGTGACTCTGATACAGAGATACCCTTTATTTTTAATATTTCCTGCCCATCTTCTGGCTTGAGACCATTCAGCAGTAATGAGCGAACAGATAGGGATTTTCCTTGCTGTGAGGCTATCTCTTTAGGTTTTTCTCTACCTGTCAGTACTAAGCAGCTTTGGTGAGTAGCTTCTCCCACAAGTTTGAGTAACTCACCATACCCCTCATATCCTTCACGATAAATTCCGGCTCGACTTCCATCACGCATAATCGACTCTAGATTATCTAGGATTAGCAAACAGCGATGCTCCCGTAAATAGCTTATTAGCCGCAATATTCTGTCGCCTACGTTTTCTGGTAAGGTAGTTTCTGTTTCTTGATTATCGCTAAGGAATTGGATTAAGTTAGTCAGCAAAGCTTTAACAGATGGAGCTTCTCGCAGCGATCGCCAAATTATATATTCAAAATTGTCCTTAATCTGTTCTGCTAGTTTTATAGCCAGAGCTGTCTTACCAATTCCTCCCATTCCCAGCAGTGCTACTACTCGGCAGTTTTCTCTCAGAACCCATTGCTCTAAAGTAGCTAATTCTTCTTGTCGTCCATAAAAAACTGATACACAAATTGCTTTTCCCCAATCTTGGTGCTGAGATTGGTTTGAACTGACATAGTAAGTTTTATCTAGTTCTAAATCAAAAGCTTTGAAAAAAAGCTCAAGTGTTAGTTTGTCAACTCCTTCCTCACGGGAAAGCACTTTGGAAATTGTCGCTGTGTTGACTCCGACTCGATCACTCAAATCTTCAAGAGTATACTTGTTTCCATAATTGTCGTTTAATTCTAACGCTAGTTTGCTCGATTGAAGTTTTTGCAAACCTTCAGGAGTTAGGAGAACACCACGTTTGCGTCTTTGCTTTTTAGGCATTATTATAAGCACCTTTTATAGTAGGTTTAAATAGTTGGTTTTCAACAACTATGCGTAGCATTTACTGTGAACATAAGCTATTTTTAACCTTTGATTAACCTATTTTTCATATAGGTGCCTGTGAATGAGTATTAAAGCAATTATCATGCTAATGCATGTTTGATAGTATATTACAAAAAACTGCTTATACCAATTTAATATGAAGCTGCATATAATAGGGAGGAAAGCAAACTTGGTACTTGGTAAGTTGATATAC
>NZ_JABXKN010000104.1:0-56894 GCF_017115065.1 Nostoc sp. JL23 | reverse complement strand
GAAAACATATTTCTTGTTTTTCTTGGAATAATTTATTCTTTGGAAGTCCCTTAGAGGATGTTTGAAAAGTTTTGGGCGATTGGAAATCGCGGCTACACGAACAAAGTCCGCCTACGCGGACTAACGAAAAATCAAGCTTCTTAACCCACGCAGGTGGGTTTTGTCTGTATAGCCGCGACTTCTAGTCGCCAAGGCTAGTAATAATTTAGACTTTTCAAACATCCTCTTAGAGATGAATTGTACAATACCTCCGTTTACACACGATTTTCGTCATTGAGAATCTGGCTTAGACCTACCAGCATCATTTAGAGAACTGAAGAGGTAATTTATGGATTTAGATCAAAAAATTAGGCGGCTACAGGGTCCGATTTTAGTTCTCGGTGGTAGTGGCTTTATTGGTGCCAATTTACTGAGGCAATTGCTCAAACTCAGAGAAGATGTCTTTGGTACTACTTCTCGCTTCCCTGCTTGGCGATTGGAGGGACTGAGTGAGAAGAATGTTATTGTTGTTGATTTGCTAGTAGATTCTAACCTAGATTTTTTAATAGATAAAACTAAGCCGGGAACAATATTTAACTGCGTGGCTTTTGGAGCTTATTCCTTTGAAAAGGATAGCCAATTGATCTATCAAACCAACTTTAACCTAACTGCCAAACTTTTAGAGCGACTAGCCTCTCGCCAAATCTCCTGTTATGTTCATGCTGGAAGTTCTTCTGAATACGGAGACAAATCTGCTGGCCCTAGTGAAACTGAGCTACCTGCCCCTAATAGTGATTATGCAGTCTCTAAGATTGCTTGTGCCAATCTCTTGTATTTCTATGGAAAGAAAAAGCAACTGCCTTGCGCGAATTTAAGATTATATTCTGTCTATGGTCCCCTAGAAGATTCATCGAGGCTAACTCCGAATTTGATTCGCTGCGGGCTTGAGAGCAAATATCCTAATTTTGTCAGTCCTGATATTTCTAGAGATTTTGTCTATATTGAGGATGTTTGTGAAGCATTTATTGATACTGCATTGAACTTAAAAAAGGAAGATTATGGGGAGTCATTTAATATTGGTAGTAGTCAAAAAATGACTATTAGTGACGTAGCAATTTTTGCTAGTAAGATATTTAACATTAGTAAAAGACATTTATAAAACTGAATATTGACTATGAAATTATCTTTGTTAATGATTGTAGCCCTGATAATACTGAAGAAGTCGTTCAGAAAATTTCCCGGATTGATAAACGAGTAATTGGAATTTCTCATTCCCGTAATTTTGGCTCTCAAGCTGCTTTCAAAAGTGGTATGGAAATAGCGACTAAAAATGCTTGTGTTTTACTTGATGGAGACCTTCAAGATTTACCAGAATTAATTGAACAGTTTGTTGAAAAATGGCGTGAAGGATATGATGTCGTTTATGGTAATAGGACAAAACGCAAAGCCCCTCTTTTTATGCAGCTTGCCTATAAAGCTTTCTACAGAATTTTTGATTATTTTTCATATCTTTCAATTCCTCATGATGCAGGAGATTTTTCTTTGATGGACAAAAAAGTAGTTCAGGCAATTTTACAGTTTCCTGAGCGAGATTTATTTCTTCGAGGAATAAGAGCATTTGTGGGTTTTAAACAGATTGGTATAGATTATGTAAGACCAGAAAGAATGTTTGGTGTAACTACTAATAATTTAGCAAAAAATATTGCTTGGGCGAAGAAAGGAATTTTGTCTTTTAGCTATACTCCTTTAACTATTCTCAGTTTTCTAGGAACAACATTATTACTAGTTACCCTATTGTTAGCAATTATGCAAATTCTTAGTCGAATTCTGTTTCCTGGTTTGGCTCCTAAAGGCATAACTACTGTTTTGCTTACCATCTTATTTTTTGGCTCAGTTAATCTATTCGGTCTTGGTATTGTTGCTGAGTATATTGCCAAGATATTTGAGGAAGTTAAGCAAAGACCCCATTTTATTCGTCACACAATTATTAAAGATGGAGAAGTTAGATCCGCTTATAATAGTGTTAAAAAATTAAATAAATATAAAGAAAAAATATGATTGAAACATCAGAAAAAATAGTTCAAAAAAATCAAGTTTTATTACTCTAATTGTCTTACTATTACTTTGTTTTCTCTAGTCTATTACTTGGTAGCAATGGAATGGGATTTGTTTGAATTATTGCGCTTTAGTTTAGGTATAGTTGGACTGTGGATGCCTTTGAGTGCGTTGTTTTATCTGTTGTTAAGGCGACAAGTAGAAGAGCCGATAGTTCGTTTTACATTCAGTGCGATCGCCAGCTATACATTAACAACTTTAATTTACTTTGGTTTGGCTATACTTAAGCTTGAATTTTTATTTTATATTGGGCAGGTTACGATTTTTATTGGGTTGATCATTTATTCAATTCGTAAAAAGTATTGGTTGAACATTCAAATTAAATATTTTAGCTGGAAGCTGTTTGACTGGGTATTTGCTTTGTTAATTGCAGTAAGTTTAGTAGTTAATATTCCCTACCAAATAGCCTGGAAATATAACCATACAACTAATACTTATACATCGACGCTGTATGCAGATCATTATTACCATACAGGTCAAGCATACGAATTGGCTAGACACGTACCACCTCTAGAGCAATCTGCAAGAGCAAGAACACC
The DNA here is from genome assembly GCF_017115065.1 of Nostoc sp. JL23. NCBI lineage: Bacteria > Bacillati > Cyanobacteriota > Cyanophyceae > Nostocales > Nostocaceae > Nostoc > Nostoc sp. JL23. The sequence goes on along the minus strand of NZ_JABXKN010000104.1, from coordinate 54,261 downwards.
TGAACGTGCTTACCACATGTTTCCCCATCTGACCACCATGCTGCTTTCACGCTTCACAGGTCAGACAGATATGCTGCGGGTACACATTGTTTATCATTACATCATTATCGAAATTGGAATGTGTCTAGCACTTTATAGTATCGTCAAAACTTTGACTAGAAGTAGAGTTGCTGCATATCTGGCAACAGCAACAATGTATATTACAGCTATCTCATACCCACCTTTGGTGAAAAACGAGATTGGCTATTTTTACTTTACTTTGTTTCCCCATGTTTCCAGTGGAATAGAGCCAGCGATCCTAACCAGTCCACAAATGTATAGTGGGATGTTAGTCGCTTATGGAATTCTCCTTGGAGTTTTGCTCATTTCTATTCGTTGCTATAAAAAACAACCTGTTAATGTGCTTCTCATTATTGCTGCAATCATGGTGGTGGCAACAAGCCGTTTTCGGATTCATGTATTTTTACCAATGCTGCCAGGTTTTGTGTTACTGTCAGCCTACGGCTGGAAGCGCACTAGGCAAAGAATATATCTTGTTGCTGTTGGTGTTGCTGTAACTTTAAGTTTACTAATTTATTTGGAGATGAAATCTCCTATCTATTTGAGTGGTACTACCAGTCTCAAGTTAGGCTTTAATAATTTAACAGATCCCAAAGATTGGACTAACTGGATGACTTCTTGGCCATTTTCTACAAAAATTTATGACTTCTTAAGCCGTTTAATTCATAACTCAACAGTATTTAAATGGGTTTGGCAAATAGTATCTATGTCTGCTTTTGTTGCCTTGAATATGATAGGTATTCCTTTGCTTATTATTAATATTATTTACCTATTCTGCAAACCAGCACGTCAAGAGTTTCTACTCTTTACTAGCCTGAGTGTGTGGATGGTAGTCGTGTCAACTTTAGGTGCGATATGTTTAACAACTGATTATGACAATTATTCAGTTGGGGGACAACTGCTATTACCAACATCTTGGTATCCATTTTTACTAGCGATTCCTGGACTCTATCAAGTTTACCAGTTTGTCCGGCCTCACCTATCCTTAAGCATATCCATGCAGATTAGTACTGTAGTTGCTTTTGTCGTACTATCTCTTATTGCTCAACAACTTGCTAGACCAAGCCGCTTAATGGTTAACTTACTTTCCGAGCAAGTTAACTTAAATACTAACGAACGAATGGCTATGACTTATATTCATGACAAAACGCCACAAAACTCTGTCATATTGACGAACAAGTATGTTGATGATGATATTTTTTTATTAAGTGGTATTAGTGGAAAAGCTGCTTATTTAGAAGGGGCGGGTAATACTGTAGACCAGCAATCATTGAGAGTCTATCCCTCAGATAATCGTAGACAAGTTATTAAAGATTTATGGACAACAGCTAAATCAGAGCGATTTTGCCGACTCCTGATGGCAACGCCAGCAACCCATCTTATCGAGTATTCAACTCATCCCTTACTTATAAATGATCCAGCCTGTATGCAACCTATTTGGGAAAGCTCTAATAAAGTTATTCCAACTTCATCTGAAAAAGTAACTATCTGGAAAATCAATCGTTAACTTGGAGAAAATATATGGAAATGGTTAGTCGTTCTTGCCCTGTATGTGGTTCCAACAATCAATCCAAAGTCTTTGCAAAAGCCGATTTTGATTTCAATCTATTGGATAGCTTTGCCTTTGCATCTCGTAAATTGCCTGAATACATGCACTACAGGCTGATTTCTTGCCCAGTTTGTGACTTACTTTATGCTAGTCCAATTCCTAAACAGAATGTTTTAGCAACAGCCTATCATGAAGCTGCCTTTGATAGTTCTGAAGAAGCGCGTTATGCCAGTAGAACCTACGGCAGCTTATTACCTGAGATTATACAACAGCTACCTAATCTTGATGGTGCAATTGATATTGGTACAGGGGATGGAGGATTTTTAGAAGAATTACTTTGTAGAGGATTCACTCGTGTTACTGGAGTAGAGCCTTCCAAAGCTCCTATACTAGCAGCTAAGAATGAAATTCGACCCTTAATTAAGCATGGTCTTTTCAGAGTTGGGGATTTTCCACTGGGTATCTTTAGTCTCGTTACCTCTTTTCAAACCCTAGAACACTTGTACGATCCTAAGCAAATGTGTCAAGATGGTTACGCTATGCTGAAAGATGGGGGTGCTGTCTTTTTCATTTGTCATAATCATCGCGCTCTCTCAGCTAAAATTTTAGAAACTAAGTCTCCTATTTTTGATATTGAACATCTATAGTTATTTTCTGAAAATAGTATTAGGTATTTATTAAAAGATAGTGGGTTTGTTAGAATAAAAACTCAAATATTATTCAATTGCTATCCGTTACATTACTGGTTAAAATTATTTCCACTACCTAAAAAGATTAAGCAGCTTTTTATTGTTTTAAAAAAAAACAAAAATTGGTTATTTGCCGATTTCTATTCCGGCAGGTAATCTAGCTGTTATTGGCTACAAAAAATCTCCATGCAAAATAAATTTAATATCAAGGTTATTAAATTAAAATTATGCATTTTTTATCAAAAAGATTTATAAGGTTTCTGATAGTAGGGGGGATAAATACACTTTTCGGTTATTCGCTATTTGCTTTGCTGATTTTACTAAATTTCCACTATGAAATTGCCGCTTTAATATCAACTATATGCGGGGTATTTTTTAACTTTAAAACTATTGGAGCTATCGTTTTTAAAAAGAAAAGCAATGCTCTAATTTTTAGATTTATAGGAGTTTATACAATTATTTATTCACTGCAATTATTTTTTATAAAATTATTGCTAATTTACAAGATTAGTCTTTTCATGGCAGGAGCTTTAATTCTACTTCCTCTGGCGTTAATATCATATACATTAAATAAAATATTTGTTTTTAAAAAATATAAATAAAACTCAATTACCTGCTGCCTAGCCAGGGCTATTTCATTCTAAAGGAAGGCTCAATATGGTAGAATTCAGCGCAAATTCTAGCTTTTTGCTCCTACTACTGTGTCTGAAATCGAAATTATAAAAGCTTTTCTGGTTTTACTCCTGTTCCTACTAAATGCTCACAGGCTATTGTTTCAAAATATTTAGGAAACATATATAAAGGTTAGATATAGATGCAGAATATCGGTAGATATATCACAAGCACATAGTTTTTTGCGACAAATTGCCAATGCAATTGATGATAATCGAGTGATATTGGAATGGCTCAAAAAAATAGAGATAGCCAAATGCAGTCAGGGAAAACTTAACTTCTATAAGCTAGGGCAAAGCGTTCAATTCCAGCTAAATCAGCATGAATTTGAATATTGCAATAATTACCTTGATTTTGCAAAAGTTCTCGCACTTCATCGGCCTGTCCAGCCATCATCTCAATTAGCCACACGCCGCCAGGTTGCAAATAACTAGGTGAGATTTCTACCAAATGGCGAATGCAATCCAAGCCATCAGCGCCACCATCCAAAGCTAGATGTGGTTCATGGTTAAGTACTTCTGGTTGCAAAGTAGGTAAGGTGCTGGTGGGTATGTAGGGAGGATTCGACACCATACCACTAAACTGACCTTTAAGGAATGTCAGTGGTTCCCACCAAGAACCTTGATAAAATTGAATCCGGTCAGCAAGACCCAAATTATCAGCGTTGGTTCGAGCGATCGCCAGAGCTTCTAAACTGTAATCAACTGCATGAATTGTTGCTTTTGGCAAGACATCTGCTAATCCCAGTGCGATCGCACCACTCCCAGTACCCAAATCTGCCCAGTGTCCTGAAACATTGCTAGTAGATGCTTCAGCTAAATCGATTAAACACTCTGTCTCTGGTCTAGGAATCAAAACCGCACTCGACACCGCAATTTTAAACTGACGCCAAGTTGTAGCCCCCGCAATGTACTGCACTGGTAAGCGGTCATTTAATCGTCTCTGCCACAACTGTTCTAACTCTTCTAGAGGCAATTGCAGTTGAATTTGCGGCCAGTTTTTAAAAGACTCCAAGCGCAGTGCCAAGCGGTCTAATCCAGCAACTTCCAGGAGTAACCAATCTACCTCCATTGGTGGGACATCAGTGGTGATCGCTGCTTCGAGAGCTGCATTCCGCCACTGCCAAAGTTGTAAACCAGAGACTATCAGATGTTTCTCCCCCATACCTCAACCTTGGAGCGCATATCCGTTATTTTTTCGGAGCGGGGGCAGCCGCTGGCTTGGCTGCTGGTGATTGATTTGGCGCAAGGGAGCGAATAAAGTTGATCGACTCCCGTGATGGATACAGAACAATTTTATTGATACTAGGATCGGTGCTGCTATTGAGAGCTTCCATAACGCCGTACAAATCCACCACCTGAATTTCAGTATTGGCTCCTTCCTTTGGTACGGCTTTTTTGAATTCTTCTAACAAAGCAACTGCTTGTTCTTTCTCAAAAAAGAAAGGGATGTATCGCTCATTACCTTTAGCAAGGGGAATAGTCAAATAGCTATTATCTTTCTTAAATTTGGGTACAAATAGGGGAATACCATTGAATTGCTGTCCCTTTTTACCGTTTTGATTGAGCATACTTGTTGCCGAGGCTACTTGCTGTTGCGTCGGCACTAAAGTATAAATCACAGAATCTGATTTCTTTTTGCTTTCTTGGACTATTTTATAGTAGTCTGCCAAGGACAAAGGTCTAACCTGTAGAGTGCTTGCTAACTGGGGATTTTCTTTTTTGAGGCGATTGTCAAGGAATTTTTGAGCATCTTGCTTGCTAATAAAAAATCCCACTTGTGATACAGGCTTGGATGCGTTGTTTGCGTTGTTTCTCGAAAGAACTACGAATTCGCCTTTAGGATTGGTGAGCGTGAATACAGGCACTTCTTGGAGCTTTTTCACTACCTGATCTTGTGGCAGAGCGATCGCCTCTAGATTGCCCATTCCTGGTAGATTGCCTATTCCTGAAAGCCCTGTTAAAAATACACTGCCAGCTATACCCAATGTTGCGCCTAAGCGGATAAATGATTTCATGACTGCTCCTCGCATCAATAGTCCAATTAAATTAAACAAATGGTTGGATTTGCACAGCACCAACTAGCTTTAGTTATATAGCAATTCATTTTAGTTGTGAAAAATTCATTGTGCGCGTTGAGGTTGAGTATTAAGCGTCAACGGTCAAAATCCAATGTTCCCTAACTATTTAGAGTTGCTGTAGTATCGTTTTCACAAATTGGCTGTGCTAACGTTGTGTTTTTCTAGGTTTCGCTTCGCTATTGACCGCGAAATGCCGTAGATGCTTATTATATGCCTTCTCAAACAGCAAAAAGTCTCTCCATCTCTCCAACCTTGGAGATGATAAATGCCATTTTATCGGCTTTTTCTAAAATTAGTTGACGCTATTAGTTCATCAATCGTTCCATCTGCGATTGCTTTAATATCTTCTCTAATCTATACAAAGCTCAGTGTTAAAAATCACCTTACTACTTAATTACGAAATTTACCTGTTAAGCTTCAACAGGAGAACAGCTTAATTAGTCTTCTCCATAAAAATATCCAATTAAATTGCAGATATTAGTAAATAAAACCTAACTAACTACCCTAGCTGTTAACTATATTAATTAAATCGGGATGACAGGATTTGAACCTGCGGCATCCTGCTCCCAAAGCAGGCGCGCTACCAAGCTGCGCTACATCCCGTTATACTCATCCACTTTTTTGGGTTTGGTTTTTAGCTCCCCATCAAAGCGATCGCGCTTTCATAAAAGCGTTAAGGCAATTATATCACATAACATCGCTCATGCCTAATATATTTATATATTCTGCAAATACTAGCTAGATTAAACATTTAGACTGATAAAGGTTTGTCTGCCGACTTAGTTTTACAAGAGATATTACTTGTGCGTTCGTCGGCTAAACCTCGTCAAACCAAATTTAAATAATAGATTTGTACTACTATACCTGATTTTATTGTGCGAATCGGGTTTTATTTGGATTGAGCATTAGTGAGGATACCAGAACATACCTTTGATGCCTTCTGGATCAGCCATAAACCCCATAGTTCGGTAGAAATCTACAACATGGGGGTCAGCAAAGAGAGTGACATTACTAATTTCTTCACTCCTAAGTTTTTTGAGAACGTATTTCATCAGCGCCTTGCCCAGCCCTTGACTTTGAAAGTCTGGGTGAACCACTACATCCCAGATAGTGGCATTAAACGCGTGATCTGAGGTAGCACGGGCAAAACCAATGAGCCGCTTTTGGTTTCCTCTCACTTGCCACATTGAGGCAACGAGAAAACTATGCTCAATAGCTTTTTTTACTTTTCTTAGAGGACGACGCGACCAACCAACTGCATCACAGAGTTCTTCTAGCTCATATAGGTCAATATCTCGTTCCGTACTGAAGACGATCCGAGCCTCCTTTGAAGCAGCTTCGCTAATACTACTGGGGCTGGAGTTGCCCGCAGTTTCCGCTGTATGCTCTTCAAAGGGGTTTGTCCTACTTGTCCCTACAGATTCAGGAGTACTAAACCAAGTTTTCCAAAAACCCATGCCAACGCGGTTCGGGTAGTATAACTGAATTGGTTTCCACTCTCAGGAGTGTTGATTCACTTTTAACATCGCTACCCCCATTTACTACCCTTTACACTCAAAGTTTTTCGGTTGTTTTCGGGATTTGCAATGGTAATAGCCAGTTATAGCGTGTTTCACACCAATCATTTTCAACTTTAGCATTTTGTTGTAAAGGCTAGGAGAAATTCACCAAAAGGGTAAGGATATAAACAATTCAAAATTCAAAATTCATAATGGATAAAACCTAATCCTGGCAATTGCTCGTATTAGAGCTTAAATGCACGTTAGCTTAGGAATGAATTGTATACAACGGGATTGGTGGGCATTGATAAAGAGGCAGAGGGGTGGGGTGCAGGGGGAGAGGGGAAAACTCTTCTCCCTTGCTCCTTCCTCCCAGTCCCCAATCCTCAGTCCCCATCCCTTAACACCCAAACCCCAACACCCAGCCCCCAGATGACGAAAGCAAGCGAGTCTTACCTTTAACAATGGCTTCTGGTTTAAAATCTTCGACACTGGAACTCCTAAAGCGCTTTAACCGAGCGTTTCCCCAGTTTTATGAGCAATTCGTCAGTAGTGAAATTCAACTGCAAAATTTGCGGTTAGCCTACCGTCTCTATAAAACTAGACGCGCTGTTATTGAGCTGAAACCGGAAGGTAGCAAAAGTGCCCTGCATTTTGCTTACCGCAACCAGTCTTTTCTCCTCAGCGATATTTTTGGTGTACTAGCAGCTTATGGGTTGACTATCCACGGTTTAAGTCTATACGGTCAAATCCGTCCACCAATGTTAGTTTTTATCAAACTGTTGGTATCTCGTGGTAGTAAAGCCTTGACCGAGAAAACCGCAGAAAATGTTTGTCGCGCCATTCGCGAGGCTTTAGGAGGTCGGTTTGAGGTAGAAGAGATGCTGGCAGTAGAATTTAATCTTGACACTGGCTTAGAGCAGGTACAAACTGAGTTTTATGTCGATCCGGTATTTCATCTCCCTGCCTTAGTGATTGAAGCTGATAATCAACCAGGATTATTCTACAAAGTGATGTATGCTATCTGGCAGGAAGACCTTCTGGTAGTCAATGCCAATTTACTGGTTTGGCGCGGACGTACACGGCTAATTCTCTACTTGTTAGGGCCGAATGAAAGCCTCATTCCTGAATATCTGGGTCACAAAATTGCTGAAGGAGTGCGACAGAGGTTGCTGGGTAAATAAAAAAAGTGAGAAAAAAAAGTGAGGAGTTATGAGTTATGAGTTAGGAGTTAAGAATTTTTAACTCCTGACTTCTAACTCTTTCCACTTTAGTATTTAGTCGCACCCGTCCTTAAGGGTACGATACAAGTATGGCAACTATCGAAATCTTGGGCGTTCCACACGCATACGAGCTAACGGCTCCCACTTCCTGCCCCCATGCTTTAGTATTTATCCACGGTTGGCTCAATAGCCGTGGATATTGGCAACCTGTGATTTCCCGCCTATCAGATGATTTGCAGTGCCTGTCCTATGATTTGCGGGGTTTTGGTGAATCCCAATCCCAGGTAAAAACTGATTTTAGTCGAGCACAAACGTCTTTGAGTCTGACGCCCATCTCCAGTAATGCGGCTGGCTCATCTTTCGATTCTCTTTATACTCCTGCTGCGTATACTCAGGATTTAGCAGCTCTCCTGAAACAGCTAAATATTACGAGTGCTTGGCTAATTGGTCATTCATTAGGCGGGACGATCGCTCTTTGGGGAGCAGATCAAATGCCTGAGTGTGTTAAGGGAGTTATCTGTATCAACGCTGGCGGTGGTATTTACCTCAAAGAAGCCTTTGAGCAGTTTCGCTCGGCGGGTCAGAAATTTTTGCAAGTCCGTCCGCGCTGGCTGTCTCAAGTGCCTTTAATTGATTTGCTGTTTACTAGAGCTAGTGTGGCTCGTCCTTTAGACCGCTATTGGGCACGTCAGCGAGTAATAGATTTCGTTGTGGCTGACCCAGAAGCGGCTCTGGGAACTTTGTTAGACTCCACAACTGAAGAAGAAATCAATCGTTTACCTGAGTTAGTATCCCAACTGAAGCAGCCAGTTTATTTTTTGGCTGGTGCGGAAGACAAAGTTATGGAACCCAAGTATGTGCGCCATTTAGCCAGCTTTCACAGGCTTTTTCAATATTGTGGTGACAATGTTCTGGAAATTCCGAATTGCGGACACCTGGCTATGTTGGAACAGCCGGATGCAGTGGCCGATCACATCCGGGCAATAGTCAATAGTTATAGGGTATAGGGCATTGGGCATTGGGCATTGGGCATTGGGCATTGGGCATTGGGCATTGGGCATTGATAGTTACAAATGACAAATGACAAATGACAAATGACTACTCAATAGTTTGATACAACTTCATTACCTGAGTAAGCCCTAACCTAGATTCAACGCCTAGTGTCAAGGGGGACGTATGACCACGGGATAGATGGTCAGCGGCGGCACAGCCAATCATGGCGGCGTTATCGGTACAGAATTTTAAAGGTGGGAAGAGGACGCGTAGGTTATGTTTAACGGCGGCGGCTTGGAGATTTTTTCTCAACCCGCTATTAGCTGCTACACCGCCACCAATGGCAATTGTATCTAGACCATAGTCTAGGGCACAGGCGATCGCTCTTTTGGTTAGCGATCGCGCTACTGTATCCTGAAAGCTAGCTGCTACATCTGCCACCGGCACTTGTCCACTATCTTTCTCTAACTGCTGCACTAAACGTAATACAGCCGTTTTTAACCCACTAAAACTCGCATCATAACGATGAAACCCCCCACCGGGTAGAGAAACTCTTCCTTCCGGTAAAGCAAAGGCTTGAGGATTGCCCTGTTGTGCCAACTTGTCAATCACTGGCCCACCGGGATAACCCAGCTTTAACAATCGCGCCACTTTATCAAAGGCTTCACCCGCAGCATCATCACGGGTTTGTCCCAAGGTTTCGTAGATACCACAATCTTTGACATAAATCAAGCTTGTATGTCCGCCTGAAACCAGTAAGCTAAGGAAAGGAGGATTTAAAGTTGATTCGCTCAAGTAAGTTGCGTAAATGTGACCTTCGAGGTGATGAACTCCCAAAAATGGCTTGTTGTGTACCATTGCCAGGGTTTTGGCAGCAGTTAACCCCACCAATAGCGCTCCTACAAGTCCAGGGGCACAAGTGGCGGCAATTGCGTCAATTTGTGCCCAGTCTAGTTGGGCTTGCTCTAGGGCTTGGGCGATCGCAACATTTATTGTTTCCAAGTGCTGGCGAGAGGCGACTTCTGGCACTACTCCGCCATACTGCTGATGGACTGGGATTTGTGAGGCTACAATACTGCTGCAAACTTTACGATTGTTAACAATTGCGACGGCTGTTTCATCACAACTGGTTTCTATTGCTAAAACGGTTGTCATTTCTTGAGTGCTGAGTGCTGAGTCCTGAATAGTGGAGAGAAAATCTTGCTTCTTTACTACCCTACAACAACAATTCTTATACTCAGCACTCGTTACTCAGCACTCAGCACTAATTTTGGTTGAGAAGCTTTAACTTTTATTTACTTAAACTTTACTCGGTTCCCAGCCAAGAGTATGATGACTTCCTAGTTATGCAAATAAACAACTGTACAAGCCGCTTCGTTTTGTACAAAAAACTTCTTGTTTTGTAATAAAAGGAAACAACTCTATGCGACGATTGTTTGCTTTGATGTTAGCGATTAGTCTTTGGTTCAACTTTGCCCCCCCAGCGCAAGCTTTAGGGGCTAATTTGACACCCTGCAAAGACAATCCCGCTTTTCAAGAGCTAGCTGCTAATGCCCGTAATACCACTGCTGATCCCGAATCTGGGAGAAAGCGGTTTGAGCGTTATTCTCAGGCGCTGTGCGGTCCTGAAGGATATCCTCACTTGATTGTTGATGGTCGTCTAGATCGTGCTGGTGACTTTTTGATCCCCAGCATTTTGTTTCTATATATTGCTGGTTGGATTGGCTGGGTAGGTCGTGCCTATCTGCAAGCGGTCAAAAAAGACCCGAACACTGAACAAAAAGAAATCCAAATCGATCTTGGTTTGGCACTACCCATAATGGCGTCAGGCTTTACTTGGCCAGTAGCAGCAGTCCAAGAATTGCTCTCTGGAAAATTAGCAGCCAAGGATACAGAAATACCCATTTCCCCACGCTAAATCAGTTGAACTAATTCATTCGTTTTGGAGACTAAATTCATGGCAGACAAAGGCGACCAATCAGCTTATTTGATTAAATTCATTTCCACTGCGCCTGTAGCAGCTACCATCTGGCTGACGATCACAGCAGGTATCTTGATTGAATTCAACCGCTTTTTCCCCGACCTACTTTTCCACCCACTGCCATAAGTGTCAAATGGAATTGAGGATAGTTGAATCAATGTCTTGTTTTTTGCCTAATATTGTGTAGTTGATGTATTCAGCTTAGTTAGGCAGAATTATCACTAAAATAGGCAGCAAAAATAGTTTTTTGAAACTCGTGATACTGTTTACAGATCGCGAGTTTCACAGTTTTAAATAAGCTAAATTAATTTTTCTAAACTTCCTAAACAAAATGCTTCTTTAGCTACAATTATTATTAATATAAAAATGCCACCATTTTAATTTTAGAGGCGAACATAAAATATGGCACAAGCAGTAGATGCATCAAAGAATCTTCCCAGCGATCCTAGAAATCGGGAAGTTGTTTTTCCCGCATTCGGCGATCCACAGCTAGGCAACCTAGAAACCCCGGTTAATTCTTCTCCCTTGGTCAAGGGGTTTATTAATAATTTACCTGCTTATCGCCCAGGTCTGGCTCCTGCTAGACGTGGTTTAGAAGTTGGTATGGCTCATGGTTACTGGCTATTTGGCCCCTTTGCCAAATTAGGCCCACTGCGGGACACAGATAATGCTAACTTAGCTGGGTTACTGGCAGCCATTGGACTGGTTGTAGTTCTCACCGGCGCTCTATCGCTGTATGCAAATAGCAATCCACCCAAAGCACTTGCTAGTGTTACCGTACCCAGGCCTCCAGCAGATGCTTTTAACTCTAAAGAAAGCTGGAACAACTTCGGCAGTTCTTTCTTGATTGGTGGTATTGGTGGTGCAGTAGTTGCTTACTTTTTGACTAGTAATTTGGCACTAATTCAAGGTCTATTTGGTTAATTACTAGGAGTTAGGAGTTAGGAGTTAGGAGTTTAAATTCATAACTTCTAACTCTTAACTCCTAACTTATTTAAACAAAACAGCTTCAATATCATTTAAAGCAGTTTCAAAATCGTCATTAACGATTCTAATATCAAATTCATCTGCGGCTTGAATTTCTTCTTGGGCGCGGAGCAGACGACGGGCGATCGCTTCTTCAGAATCTTGGGCACGAGAGCGTATTCGTTTCTCTAATTCATCAAAAGAAGGCGGTAAAATAAAAATGCTGAGGGCACTGGGGAAGGAAGCACGAATTTGTCTTGCCCCTTCTAGTTCAATTTCCAGCACCACCAACTTCCCGGCATGAATTTGGTTAAGTACTGCTTCACGGGGGGTGCCGTAATAGTTACCAGCAAATTCTGCCCATTCTAAAAATTCACCTTCAGTAACTAATTGCTCAAACTTACTGCGGCTGATAAAGTAATAACTTTTGCCATCGATTTCCCCTGGACGAGGAGAACGAGTTGTCACGGATACGGAATAATAGAGTTCTGGATGACGCTCTAGGAGCGATCGCATTAAAGTGCCTTTACCGACCCCACTGGGGCCAGTTAAAACGATTAACCTGCCTAAATGTAAGCATTCTTCGGTAGTCGCATTACTCTGGATGGGTAAAACTGGCATCATCCCTTCAACCTATGAATCAATCAATACATATTATTCATTAGTCTTGTGTTCCTGGTCTAGTCCACTGGTGACTAAAGAATTGGTAGCAAGAGTGACAGAAAATTTGTCTAGTTGACATGGTACTACCGATACGGTGCAAAGAGGAGTGGGAAATAACCCACTGCTACTCAATTATCTACAGTTTGATGCTCGCGAGAAATCACAAAGCGATTCGCTACTGTTTCCGGCTGAATCGCTGACAGAATTACGTGGCTGGAATCAGTGATAATTACAGCCCTAGTCCGACGACCGTAAGTTGCATCAATCAGTTGACCTCTGTCCCGTGCATCGGTAATAATCCGCTTAATCGGGGCAGACTCTGGACTGACAATGGCAACGACTCGGTTGGCAGACACGATGTTACCAAAGCCGATGTTGATTAACTGAATGTCCATAAAAAAACTGACGCTAAACGCGGTTTGATAAAGCTTGAAATAAACTTCTTTCCATGTTATCGCCAAAAAACGGGAGTTACAACGCTTAAATTCAAGCCAATCTGCGTTTTTAAATAATGTCTGCTTCTTTTAGCTATTTATTAGCTATTTTTACTAAAAATCTTCCTAAAGATACAGGCAAAATCATACTGATACAAGCTAACTAGGTGATGTATCTTGATCAAAGGAACTAGTAACGCAAGGCGAATTCAAAATTCATAATGACACTTGCAGACTCGCTAACAAAATTCAAAATGAATACAGTGTAAGCATTTTACTGATTTTAAATAGGGGTTTATTTACGCCACGCTGCAAAAAGTTAGCTTATCTTTAACAAAGGGCCATGCTGCGCCAGAGCATTTCTAAGGAAGTAATAACTTTCGAGCTTGTGTTTTTGTTCATTACCCAATCTTTCAATCTCCTCAATCAAATAATCCCAATCAAGATTCTCTAAATTTCGTTCTTGTAATTATTTCAATGTAGTTTCTAACCACAAGTTATAATCCTATTTATCGAGAATTTGAGTAAGTATTTTTAGACATTACTTAATATTCTTCTAATTTGCGAAAATTGGGAATTAGCTTTTATTGACGTAAACTTCCAGCTTCACAATCGCGCAACCAAGCTTTAACCCCTTGGGCAACAGTACCGTTACTACTATCGCGTGGTGGAGATAGCGGCTGCTGTTGTGAATGGGAACCAGCTTGAGAAAACATCATCACTAGTTGCCAACCACTTTGAGTTTTAGTCAATAACAACCAGTGAAATTGTTGTAATTCTACAACTTTCTTACCTATGTACTGCCGCTCTAAGGTAGTAAAGAAAACTTGCTCAACTCTTGATGCAGCACTTTTAGACGCATCTGCACTATATTCTTCAAGGTTAAGGGGCAGAGGAGTAAACTCAGGTTTTCCTGCCACAAGCATATAACTGTAAACCTCACTGCTTCTACTGAGGCGGCGGGCACGTTGACTAGCGCGATTGGTATAACTAGGTAATTTTCGCAGTAGCTGTATAGTTAATGTTTCTAAATTTTGCTCAGAACACAAAGACTTCGCGCCACTGTTGACATTTTCCCTTTCTGCTAGCACCGAGGGTTTAGGGGTGGGGTTTATTGAGAAGGCTGGGTAAACAAAGCTATTTGATACTACAACCCAGAAGCCACAAGCAAAAAGGAAACTATAATTTTTCTGACTAAGTGAAGAGGCAAGATTGTTCTGCCCTACACCCTGTACTGTGAGTGTCTCAATGACTCTTAGCTTCATGCCACCGTGGTTAACTCCTCAGAAATCCTCTTCCAAGCTAACTCAGGCTCAGTAGCAGCGGTGATGGGACGCCCAATCACTAGATAATCTGCACCGGCTTTAATGGCTTGTGCTGGAGTGAGCGATCGCTTTTGATCGCCTTTATCTGCCCAAGTTGGTCTAACCCCAGGACAAACTAGCAAAAAGTCATTTCCACAAGTTTGTCGTAGCTGTGCCACCTCTTGAGGCGAACAAACTACCCCATCTAAACCAGATTCTTGAGCCAGCAAGGCCATTTCTAGAGCATATTCTGGCAATTCTAGGGGTATTTTTAAATCAAATGCCAACTGCCGAGCAGAAATGCTTGTTAGCAGGGTAATCGCAATTAACTTTGGTGGTTGTACACCTGCTTTTGCAGCCCCTTCCTGTGCCGCCTCAGTTGCGGCTTTCAGAGCATCTCTACCAGCAGTAGCATGAATTGTCAGTAAATCCACTCCGTATCTAGCTGCACTCCGGCAAGCACCAGCAACGGTATTGGGGATATCATCAAACTTTAAATCCAAGAAAATGCGCTTTTGCCGAGACTTTAACACTTCCAGAATTTTCGGGCCAGTGCTGGTAAACAACTCCAAGCCGACTTTCCAGAAACTAACTTGCGGTAGCCGATCGATAAGAGCGATCGCAGCTTGTTCATCTGGCACATCCAAAGCCACAATAACTCGTTGTTCTAACTGTTCCCTATTCCCCATTCCCCACTCCCCATTTAAGGCACTAAGCGCACAAACTTATTTTTCCCAACTTGTAAAACTTTACCTTGTAATTCACCAGGAGCATCGAAAGTGGTATCAGCATCGGTAATGCGATCGCCATCTAGACGCACTCCACCCTCTTGAATTTTCCGCTTTCCTTCTCCCGTACTTTTGCACAAGCCAGTAACATTGAGAATATACGCTAACTTCGTAGGAAATTGCTGCACACCAGCTAGAGAGAATTCTGGAACAGCACCTTCTTTACCGCCACTTTGGGCTGCTTCTTTCGCCTCTTGGGCTGCCGTTTCACCGTGGTACTGTTTAACAACTTCCCATGCTAAGAGTGTTTGGCGATCGCGAGGATTTTCTGGCAGTTGATCCAAAGGTAAATCCGTCAACAGTTCAAAATACTGTGACAGCAGATTATCGGGAACTCCTTGCAACTTTTGATACTTTTGTCCTGGGTGTTCTGACAATCCGATATAATTACTTAAAGACTTAGACATTTTTTGCACGCCATCCGTGCCAATCAAAATGGGCAGCAGCATACCAAATTGCGGCTTTTGACCAAAATGGCGCTGCAAATCTCTGCCTACAGCAATATTAAATTTCTGATCGGTGCCGCCTAATTCCACGTCTGCCTCAACTGCAACCGAATCAAAACCTTGCATTAACGGGTACAGGAACTCATGGATAAAAATTGGATTCTCTTTTTTATAGCGATCGGCAAATCCTTCTTTCGCTAACATCTGCCCCACCGTCATCGTAGAAAGTAACTCCAAAATTTTCTCTAAGTTGAGCTTAGAGAGCCATTCGGAGTTATAGCGCACCTCTAACCTTCCTGGTGTGTCAAAATCCAAGATAGGACGTACTTGATCTAGATAAGTCTGAGCATTTTTAGCTACGTCTACTTCTGTAAGCTGACGACGCACTTCAGATTTACCAGTTGGATCGCCGATACGTGCTGTAAAATCGCCAATGATTAAAACTGCTGTATGACCTGCATCTTGAAATCCTCGCAGTTTTCGTACTGGTATGCTATGACCTAGATGAATATCAGTACCAGTAGGGTCAATCCCTAATTTTACCCTTAAAGGTTGCTTTGTAGTTAGTAAGAGCCTTTCTAGACTTTCGCTGTTAACATCAACTGATTGTGGGAATACTTCTACGACACCACGACGCAACCAAGCAAAATCTTGCGTTATTCCAAGAGATTCATTATTAGCTATGTTTTGCACACTAGAAGTTAAGTTGGTTATAAACACTTGCAATTTATCCACTTTCTCATCTGCCAAACTACTATAATTGCAAAAAACTAACCGCCTTGCTTCACCCAATCAATTACAGTTAAATTTACAAGTGAGGAAGTGAAATAGCCGTGTCGTCGTCTAGGACTTTTGAAGATAAACAGCCACAGCGTCGGGCTTCATCAGGTTTTGAGTTTTTGAAAGGAGTCGGTCAGGTAACTGGCGGTACTCTCCTCTCAATCACCATGCTGGCAAGTTCCATTGTAGCCGGAGGACTGGTTGGTTTAGCCATCAGTTTCCGTAATTTGCCAGATGTGAGACAGCTACGTAACTTCTTTCCCTCAGAAACGACTTACATTTATGACGTTAAGGGCAAACTCTTAACCAGTATTCACGGGGAAGCCAACCGGGAAGTCGTACCCCTGGATAGAATTTCTCCGAACTTAAAACGGGCGGTATTAGCAAGTGAAGATAGTCACTTCTACGATCACCACGGTATTAACCCGACTGGTGTTGGCCGGGCTATAGTAGTTAACGCTGTAGCAGGTGGAGTCAAAGAGGGTGGCTCCACTATTACTATGCAATTGGTAAAAAACCTGTTTTTGTCTCAAAAGCGTGCCTTTACCCGCAAGTTAGCAGAGGCCGTGCTGGCAATCAGGTTAGAGCAAATTCTCACTAAAGACCAAATATTAGAAATGTACCTCAATCAAGTTTATTGGGGTCATAACAATTATGGTGTACAAACGGCAGCCCGCAGTTACTTTAATAAATCATCAGAATATTTAAGCTTGGGTGAGTCAGCAATGATGGCGGGTTTGATCCAAGCACCAGAAGAATTCAGCCCGTTTGTGAGCATGAAGCTGGCAAAACAGAAACAAAAAGAAGTGCTAGGACGGATGCTGGAATTGAACTGGATCAACCAGTCAGAATACGACAATGCCCTCAAGCAAGAAATCAAACTTGGTAGAATCAAATCCTTTCAAGGTAGTGCCTTACCTTATGTAACCAATACCGTAGCGCAGGAGTTGGCTAAAAAGTTTGGGCGGGAGACATTACTCAAAGGTGGAATGCGGGTGCAAACTACAGTTGATGCCAACTTCCAAATCATGGCTGAGGAAACTGTCGTTAAGTGGCATAAAACACTTCTGGGCCAAGGATTATCTAAGAATCAAATGGCCCTAGTGGCAATTGATCCGCGCACGCATTTTATTAAAGCACTGGTGGGTGGTATAGATCCTAAGACCAGTGAATTCAATCGTGCAACTCAATCTCAGCGCCAGCCCGGATCTTCTTTTAAACCGTTTGTATACTATACTGCTTTTGCTACTGGTAAATATGGGCCAGACTCAACGGTGGTAGATGCTCCAGTTAGCTATCGAGATGGTAACGGTTGGTACTTTCCCAGAAATTATGATGGCGGTTTTAGTGGAGCTATGCCAATCCGCAGAGCTTTAGCCCAATCGCGCAACATTCCGGTGATCAAGATTGGTAAGGCTGTGGGGATGAATAGAGTCATAGAAACGTGTCGTACCTTGGGCATTATGAGTCCAATGGAACCTGTTAGCTCCCTGCCTCTAGGTGCAATTGGTGTTACTCCTCTGGAAATGGCTAGTGCTTATGCAACTTTTGCCAATTATGGCTGGCAGTCTCCACCCACTGTAATTGCCCGTGTCACCGATAGTAGTGGTAATGTGTTACTAGATAACACCCCTAAACCACAGCTAGTTCTCGATCCTTGGGCATCAGCAGCAATTATCGATGTGATGCGATCGGTAATTTCTGAAGGTACTGGTAAAGGTGCTGCTATCGGTCGTCCAGCTGCGGGTAAGACGGGAACAACATCATCAGAAAAAGATATTTGGTTTGTTGGTACTGTGCCACAGTTAACAACTGCGGTTTGGGTAGGAAGAGACGACAACAGACAACTAGCTGACCATGCTACAGGTGGTGTTATGGTCGCTCCCATCTGGAAAGATTTTATGGAGAAGGCGCTTAAGAACACACCAGTAGAAAACTTCAAGCCACCTTCCCAGTTTTCTCGCCCCAAGTCGCAATAATTTAATTTAAGATTTTGAATTTTGGATTGCCAATGAATCCAATATCTGTCTTGGAAAGTTGGAACGTCGACTTCCGGCGATCTGACTTTCCGCAAAATCTAAAATTGACTAGGGCTGTTTTTCTAGCTCGGCTTTCATCCGTTCTAAAGTGAGGTGCATTTGGTCAAACATTTGTTGCGGGGTGACACCGAACTGACCTAATTGCGTTTTCAGTTGTTCTACTGTCATTTGTGCCATGAAATCTTCTGATAGCTCGAAGCGCTTCATAAAGATGCGGTAGCGATCCATCATGATTTCCATTTGCTCAATAAACAGCTTTTTGCCATCGCGGTCAAATTTGCCGTAGCTGTTGCCAAGCTTGATCAGCGCTTGATAATCTTCAAACAGCTGTTTTGCTTCTTGCTGAACTATTTCAGAATCGAAGAATCCCATATTGCTTATATTAAACTGAGCGCCCAGACTCAGTAGCTTAATAGTTTTACTTCTATTTATTATTTTAGTCTAGGAGAGTAATCTAGTCACGAAGCTTCGGTTTTGGTACGGTTTGTTACCGAAATTTCAACACTTGACTTGAGAACGTTTCCCCTTGTTAAATCTACTTAATAAAGCCGCAATACTCAGAGCTTTAGCCATTGATTTAGGATTGGTATTTTCACCTGGTTCAATTTTCAGTCTGATAGCGTATTTCTGAGCTAGTGAATCTTGCGGGTTAAGTTTTAATGCTTGACGCATATAAACCCTAGCCATGCCGATAAATTTCTGTTTTAGATGTACTAAACCTAATAAAGCATAATAGTCGCTGTTATTTGGCTCTAACTTGATGGCATCGCGTAGTTCTTGCACAGCTAGGGGCCAATTGGCTAGCCTGACGTACTCAATAGCTCGCTGGTAGTGACGTTGAGCGTAGTTTGTCAAAACTGGTTTGACATTAGTTTTTTCATTTAATGTCAATTCAACTGGCTTGATTTCTACTTCAGGGATGATGCGAACAGCTTTTTGTGGTAGAAACAAGTTAGCTTTATGCAACTGTAAGTAAACTAAATTCAGTATGCTAATTTGTTGTGTAATTTGATAGAACTGATGGAGTGATTTGTATTGAGCTTCTGCATAGGAGGCGATCGCTTCTTCATAAAACAATTCTGCTTGGGGTGCAGACATTTCTATAATTTCCTTAGCTATGGCACTTTTTCCACACAAAGCTTGCTGCTGTAATACTCTTGCGTCCGATCGCAGCATAGCTATAGCAATTAAACGCTTGTGTCGATTTTTGAGTTGTTCGTAAGCTGGATTGATTAAATGGCTAAGTATCGCCGTTGCTAATCCTTGGTCTGGATTGCAGCTTTTAGCATAGCGATCGGGATGTAGCAGTTTCGCTAAAGTATGATAGCGTTTAAAAATCTGGCGATCGTCAGCACTCACAGAAATTCCTAGCACAGCGTAAGGATCGCAAAGCTGTTTAAACCATTCTGGCGGTAGGAAGGTCTGTGACATTGCAGTAATCTGATCCGTTAAAAACTTAAAATTAACATCAAAGCTCAATGCACAGTCATGTGAAACTTACTCAAATTTCTTCAAATATTAAATTGTGGGGCTTACCACCCAAAAGTCGGAAGGGCAAAACAGGGTAGTTGACTAAAATAGACTCATCCGCGAAACATAAATGAGTCAGGGTTTTTGCTGGATATAGAAAACTGAGTTCTTAATTTGGATAAAGTCGAGCTAAATAAAAGAACATAAATTCAAGTAATGATTACAAAATTTACACCTCAACAACAAGAGTTGATTGCATCATATCAACGAAAATGGAGAGCAATTAGCTTATCAACAGAGCGTATTGACCGCAAGCGACTATTAGCTGTACTTGAGGATGTATATAGTTTGTATCCCGAAGGCCCAATGCCTGAAGTCATTTTTTTTGAGAGTCCTTATGGTGCTTTTAGTGCTGAGTTGATAGTTGCAACAGCTAACTTTAACGGTCTGACTGATGATGAGGTAATCAATGAAGTAGCTAGTTTACAAACTCTTCGTGGTGAAGGTCAGGTAAGAACTGATTTATGGTTTGATTTGCATACGTATTTATCTCCTCTCAAATTGAATCCCCAAATTAATCAGGAGCTTTGGGAAGTTTTAACAAAAAATCTTGTAGATGAAGTAGGTATGACAATTCATGAACAGTTGTGGAAAATTTTATGGAATTGGCTTACCGAAAGGTTATGGAGTGAGTTGAAAGATACTCCTAATGCTTGTTCCTGTTTTTACAATAACTTTATTGATCGTGACTCAGAATGGGCAAGTTACGCTGGGTTATTCGATTTTTGTATCAACGAACTAAGTTATCAACACGATCGAGAGCAATGGAATGTTTACCAAGCTGTATGTAGTGAGTGTGGCTGGTGGTTTCTACCATCGCCTAGACATTACATAATTTGCGATCGGCCAACAAAATTACTGCTTGACGATCAAGGTAAACTCCATGCCGATGAAGAGCCTGCGATTCAATTTGCTGATGGTTTTGGTGTATATGCTCGACATGGCGAAATTTATTCAATTTGTTTTCCTTAAAGCTTAGGGGCAGCCATGCGTTTTTCTCTACGAGACGCTACGCGAACATTTTTAATTGTTTCTGTGCCTTTTGACTGTCTTATTGTAAGAACTAGGGTATTCGTATATTTATTAGAAATATGTTAACTAAGCGCAAAAGTCGAAGTGTTGCCGCTGTTTTAGCTTTTTCTGGCACGCTAACAATTTCAGGATTACATAAATTCTACCTGGGACAGCCTTTGTGGGGTGTTTTGTATGTGTTGCTTTCCTGGACGCCGATCCCCAAGGTAGCTAGTGCGATTGAGGGAGTTTGGTATTTAGCCCAAGATGAAGAAGCTTTTGATCGCAATTTTAATCTAGGTAAGTCAGCAGCAAGGAACTCACAAAAAGCGATTAATCAGGTAGGAGCGATCGCTGATGCAATGCGGGAATTAGATGCTTTGCGCCAGGATGGGCTGATTTCAGAGTATGAATTTGAACAAAAGCGCCGCCAATTGCTAGACCAGATTTCTTGAGGTAAGCGACAATCATGAATAATTGGCTACCTTTAAATTCCAGACTGCAAAAACTTCGCGCCAAGCTCCTCAACGATCCCTACTATCGCCTCCAATCTGGGGAAGAAATTCAAATAGCGGCCCAATTAGGTATCCGCATTGATGCTAATCAAGCCACTGTAGATGATTGGTTACGCCTACCAGGTTTGTCAATTCACCAAGCGCGATCGCTTGTGGAACTTTCACATTCGGGTGTGAAATTTTACTGTATTGAAGATATTGCTGCGGCTTTGGGTATACCAGCGCCGCGCCTAGAGCCATTAAAGCCTCTGTTGAATTTTATTTACTATGACCACGAATCTTTAGAAAATCCTACCCATTTAGTCAACCCGAACACAGCAACCGTTGAAAAATTAGCACAAATTCCATTTATAGATTTGTCTCTGGCGGAAGCAGCGGTGCAAAATCGGCAATCAGCCGGGCCTTACCGTAACCTGGCTGATTTCCAGCGACGGCTGGAGTTAACTGGTGATGCGATCGCCCAGATAATGTATTATTTGAGGTTTTAAGTTAAAAGTTAGAAGTCTTAAAACAACTCCTAACTCTGGCAATTTTGGATTGAAAGAAAAATCCAAAATCTAAAACTGATTAAATGAACCCAATGCGATCAAGAGGCCAAAAGCGAAACGTTGCCCGACCGATGACATTTTTTCTGGGTAAAAAGCCCCAATAGCGAGAGTCATTACTATCGTTGCGATTATCTCCCATAACAAAAAATTCGTCTTCTGGGACTTTCACTGGTTGATATGGCTGATTTGGGGGTTCAGCGATGTAGTCTTCTGCCAAGGGTTGACCGTTGAGGTAAACTTTACCAGAAGCAACACTAATTACCTCACCAGGCTGGCCAATAACTCGCTTGATAAACGCTTGGTCTTTGGGATATCCTCGACGTTGTAGTTCTGCGGGTGGCTGAAAAACAATAATATCCCCAGTTATGGGAGGGTGAAAATGGTAGGAGATTTTTTCAACTACCAAGCGATCGCCAGTATGTAAGGTGGGTAACATCGAGTCAGAAGGTATATAGCGCGGTTCGGCGATAAAAGTCCTGATTAAGAATGCCAAACACAGTGCGATCGCAATTAAAATCAGATTTTCTTGCGAACTACACCATACTTTTAACGACGCACGCTCTTTTTTTGCATCACTTTCGTGAGGAATCATAAAAGTTTCTAGCCAGTTTCAGAAGTGAGACAAATACCTTGATTATTTTGACTCAAAAGGTATATTAATAGGAAAGCAGAGTTTAAGGTCAGCCTATACAGATATTAAATAATACACTTATTCATTTACTGAAGATAAGCAAAAGTACTGCAAATAAACTATGACCTGTTTAAGGGTTGTCAAATAGACAATTAAAAATAAAAATTCTAATTGCTGTAATTATAAGGCAAGTTTATGAGATAATTATAAGTTTTGTTTCTTCCTGCCAAAGAAGCTAGTGACAGACTGCTAGAGCGATACAACCAGTAGGCTTTTTCTTTAAACAGAAAATTGTTTGTAGAGTGGCAAAATAGTCTACCCCATGTGTAACAGTATCTACCTCACTTTAGTGAAAAAAGGCAGAGGGCAGTCTTGCTGGAGGTTGAGTTGCAAAAAATTATATTTTGTGCTGTATTATTAAGTGATTTGACATAAAAATAGTTAAAATGTAAATGTATTTTTAAATGCATAAATCTAGTTAAAGCAAGTGTTTTTAGTAAAAAATACTACGTTTAAATATGGACTTTAATGTATGGACTTTAATACTTCAATAGATAGATGCCATACTATTGTAATTTTAATCACTTGCCTATCTAGATGTAATTAATTTCCGTAATTACACGGTGACAGTGCATATTAAACTGTACTATTAATTAAGATATAAACATACTTAATTATCGAGAAAAAAATTCACAGACAGAAAGCTACTAGCAATTTCGGCTAAAGTATCAGCATCCGAAATAGAACTAAACTGCTGATAGAATTATTTTTGCTGAATAAGTCAAAGATGACTAGATTTAAAGAATAAATGCCCCTTGGCAATGAGAAACTATATTGAATCAATTTTCGTCTGGTCTACTTCATAGAAATGTACAAGGTAACATTCTGTCAGTTGAAAATTTAACTTTTTCTTAAAAAGGAAATAATGGCAACAGGCAGTAAAATATATCCTATCGAGAATAGAACTAATAGTTTGCCAGACTCTTTTTTTAAAGATACCCCGCCCTTGTAAGTAGTTTTATTTGTTAATCAAACAATTGACTTAAGTTGTAAATTATACAGATTTACTGTCGCAAAGTCTAGCTAAAAAGACTTCAGTCTGCTAAAAATGCAAATTGTGGGTATGACAACTTAGTTCATCTTATTTGAAAAGCTATAAAACTTGAAAGGGTAATGCTGCTTTAGCGGTGAACTGAAAAACAGCAACTAATGCATAACTCCTATTTAAGACGGTTTTGGGGTGTGGTTAATGATCTGATTGTGTTCCTCTCCTTCTTAGAGCTATCAGTAAGAATGTGGAAGTGTAGACCTTACCTTTGATGACTGGGTTGAAATTAAACAGTATTAATTATTGTATATTCAACGCTGTCCAAATCTAGAGCATATAGATTTCAGTTAAAGCAATATAGTCTGTCTTATCGATTCTAAATTTCCGTTAGTACCAATTCCAGTTTTCATGATTACCAGAAAGCAACTGGTATCTAAATATCTAATAAAAATGTGCTATAACGTACCGTCATAAGCGTGGTGATGGTTCGATCTTTGAAGGAGCTATGAGGTGGAAAACAATAAGTCGTTTCTGTGGCCAGAAGGAATATTAATTGCGCTACTTGCTTTAGGTGGTGTTTTTAGTCTTGCTTTTATGATGCTTCTAAGGCCAAATGCTTCGGAGGCTCAGAGTAGACCAAGTATAAATGTCAAGGATGTATCTGCAAACGTAGGAATTCAGCAGCGCATTGAGAAATTAAAAGCGGCGATGCTTACAAGTTGGCAGCAAGAAGCACAAACAAAGGGTCTAGCCTATCCTATACCATCACGTTTTCAAGGGGAAATCATTAAGACTGCAAAACTCACTCAGGGTGAGAAAGTGATTGCTCTCACCTTTGATGATGGCCCTTGGCCTCAGACTACAGAGCAAGTGCTAAATATTCTGAAATCAAATAATATCAAAGGGACGTTTTTTGTAGTCGGGCAAAACCTAAAAAATTATCCAGAGTTAGGAAAGCAGATTGTCGCTCAAGGTCACGTCATTGCTAACCATACTTGGCATCACTGGTATCACTTTTTTAATCAAGAAGCAGCTGCTTTTGAAATTGAGCGCACAACAGACTTAATTTATCAAGTTACAGGTGTCAAAACAAATCTGTTCCGACCGCCTGGTGGCATCCTACATAATGGATTAGCTGGTTATGCAAAAGGACAAAAGTATGCTGTGGTGATGTGGTCGGCTGACTCCACAGACTACAAGTTACCATCTGTAGCAAAGTTGATCGATAACGTGATTAAAGATTCAAAACCTGGTGGGATTGTGCTAATGCATGATGGTGGCGGTAATCGTTCCAGAACTGTGCAAGCTTTACCAGAAATTATTAGCAACTTTAAAAAACAAGGCTATCGCTTTGTGACTATTCCAGAACTTTTAGAAATCGAAGATGCAGATCAAAAACTGCTTGCTAACAAAAAGTAATAATTATTAATTATGGTTAATTAATCAATAGTAATTGGCTAAAAACTAAAATTATGTTTTTGCTTAAAACACACTATTGGTGATTCGAGTTTAGACCAATTTATGGTATTAAATAAAAAAAATCAACTTAAAAGTTGATGAATAATCTTAGTTATCTCTGATGACGGTTTAACCCAGCGATGCAGAGGCAATAACTGTCCAAGTTGCCATATATGTTCCAGCATACTTGTTAGAATAGTCAGTAGTGCTATCGGGAACAAACCAGTCAGGAGTAGTTTTCTGCTGTCGAACCTGTTTGTCCAAGCCAATTTGCAGAGAAATATTCTCGTAAACAATTTTTGCCTTTACAGCTTTCAGCAATTTTTCTACCAAGTTTTGTAACCATTCTGCCCGAACATAGAGATTATGAGATGGATGTTCACCATAAGCAAAAGGTACAATAAGCACCAAATATCCTTTGTCGCTTATTAGTTTGTCTAAACAGAATTGAACGAGTTCTTTATCGTTGTTTTGTTGTAGTGTTTCCTTGTCAACATTATGAAATAGCAAGCCTGCTAGCACGACGGCATCAAATTTTTGATTTTCTGAAGCTAATTCTGGCAGTGCTACCGATAAATCTTTAGCAGTAAACTTCTGGTTGGGGTATAGTTTTGAACAGTATTGAATCGCACCTTCACTGTGGTCTATCCCAAGGTAGTCACATCGCTCAGGTAGATATTTGTTCAAAGCCCCATTGCCACATCCTAAATCTAACAAAGAGAATGAACGTTGCTTAAAAGCTTGATCGAGATACCAAACTGATGGTGTGTATCGGGTAGCATTTTCAGGAGATTCAAAGTATGAATAATAATCATCTTGGAAACGCTCTTCTTCAGAAGTTTTGCGATCGGGAGCTTGCTCTTCTATAAGCATTTTGATAGACAAGTCCTACTTGTCTGAAAACTTTTCTATGGCAGTTTACCAGTATTTAGATAATGCCTTCTATACGCAATTAGGTAGATTTCAGGACAGTGCTGATCCCGATTTTACTACTTAGAACTTTCACAAGATTTGATTGCTCAGTCGCTTTGGTGTTCTTAGTCTAAAGTCGATCTGTGAGTATTCCCCCTAAAAAAGGGGGAATATTTTTTTCTCTCTACGCTCTTTTTAAGAGATAAATTCAGGCGACTGCTTTGGGCATCACAAAGGGGTTTTCGCAGAGTATCTGTTTGTGCAGCTTCTCCTACGGGAGAATAGCTTAAGGGAGAGTATGAGAACGGTTACAGTTACTAATGACTGCTTACTAAACTGAACTCAGTTGTTTTGTTTTCAGGATTAGCTTCTGGACTATCAGCTTCAGAAGGCGGAACTAACTGCCAGAATTTCGGCAAAAATTCTTGCCAGTTTTGCAGAATTTTCTTCGCTTTTGGTGAAGCAGTGCGTTCTGCATGAGTTTGGATTAACTCTTGCAGTTGCTTTGCACCTACTTCTGTAATCACCCGCTGAATTTTGACAATTTCCGGGTTGACTAACTCACGAAATGAGTCGTCTTCATCCAAGAAGTATGCGAGTCCACCAGTCATGCCAGCAGCTACGTTACGTCCTACTTTGCCGAGGACGACAATCACACCACCAGTCATGTATTCACAGCAGTGATCCCCAGCGCCTTCAATCACTGCTACGCCTTTGGAGTTTCTCACAGCAAAGCGCTCTCCTGCTAGACCGTTGGCAAATAATATGCCGCCAGTAGCACCATAGAGGCAGGTATTACCAACTATCACGTTTTGTGATGCGTTATAAGTAGCATCAGTTGGAGGTTTGATGATGATTTCACCACCATGCATCCCTTTACCTACATAGTCGTTTGCTTCTCCTTCTAGGCTTAGAATTATGCCTGGAAGGTTGAAAGCACCAAAGCTTTGCCCAACACTACCTGTAAAGTTGAGATTAATTTGTCCTTCAAAGCCACTGTCACCGTATTGAGAAGCGATCGCACCCGCTAATCTTGTACCCACTGTTCTGTCAGTATTGATAATTGGGTAAGTCTTGGTGACAGTAGATTGATCCCTAATAGCAGCCTGAATGTCAGGATCGGCAAGGAACTTGTCATCTAAAACCACGCCGTTGCTGTGAACTTCTTCATGCACCAACCAGCTACGATTGTCTCTGCTATTTGGTAGCTGAAGCAAACAGTCGAGATTCAGCGATCGCGTTTTGGCGAGATTTATCTCTGGGCGCAGTTTTAACAAATCTGCACGTCCAATGATTTCTGACAAAGAACGGTAGCCAAGTCGGGCTAACAAACTCCGCACTTCTTCGGCAATGAAGTAGAAGAAGTTGACAACTTGTTCCGGTATTCCCGTAAACCGCTTGCGGAGTTCTTCTTTCTGAGAGGCGACACCCACGGGGCAATTATTGGTGTGGCAGATCCGCGCCATGATACAGCCTTCAGCAATCATGGCAATGGAACCGAAACCAAATTCTTCACCGCCCATCAATGCACCTATTACCACATCCCAACCACTCTTGAGTCCGCCATCTACGCGTAAAATCACGCGATCGCGCAAGCTATTTTCCATCAAGACGCGATGGACTTCACTTAAACCCAATTCCCAAGGGGAACCAGCATGTTTAATCGAACTGAGTGGCGATGCACCTGTACCACCATCATGACCAGAAATTTGGATGATATCAGCGTTTGCCTTGGCGACACCAGCCGCGATCGTGCCAATGCCAACTTCTGAAACTAGCTTCACCGATACCTTTGCTTTGGGGTTAATTTGGTGTAGATCAAAAATCAGTTGTGCTAGGTCTTCAATCGAATAAATATCATGGTGTGGTGGTGGCGATATCAGCGTCACACCTGGTTTGGAGCGCCTTAACATTGCAATGTATTGGCTTACTTTGGGCCCTGGCAGTTGCCCACCTTCCCCAGGTTTTGCACCTTGGGCAATTTTGATTTCAATTTGTTTGGCGTTGACTAGGTACTCTGGGGTAACACCAAAGCGTCCCGATGCAACTTGCTTAATGGCACTATAAGCTCGATCGCCATTCCGCAACCCTTTTAAATGAGGTAGGGTTGGCGAGTGACCCAACTCATCTACATCATCTAAAACTGTGTAGCGCACTGGATCTTCGCCACCTTCTCCAGAATTCGATTTACCACCAATGCGGTTCATGGCGATCGCTAAAGTTTCATGGGCTTCTCTTGACAAAGCGCCTAAAGACATGCCACCGGTGCAGAAGCGCTTGACTATTTCATATACCGATTCCACTTCTTCTAAAGCAACTGGGGTGCAATCGCCTTGGAAATCTAGTAAATCCCGCAAGGCTGTTACTGGTCTGCCTTGGAGGTGCTTTTTATAAACTTCGTAGTGGTCGTAGTTTTTGCCATCTAGAGCCTTATGCAGCGCCTTAACCATTTCTGGACTATTCATGTGGTATTCGCCGCCAGGACGGTACTGCACAAAGCCCAAGTTTTCTAACTTTTTGGTCGTTAGTTCTGGGAAAGCTTTGACGTGGAAGGAAAGCACTTCATCAGCAAGTTCGGTAACACTCAAACCACCGATGCGGGAAGTCGTCCCACGGAATCCCAGGTCAATTAAATCTCCACCGATGCCAATAGCTTCAAAGATTTGGGCTGCTTGATAGCTGGAAAGCAGAGAAATTCCCATTTTGGAGAGAATTTTCAGCAAACCTGACTCTACTGCTTTGCGATAGTTTCCTAAAACTTGTTCTAGGGTAAGGGTGGGAATTTTTTGCACACCCATTAACTTTTGAGTTTTGGGATCAGACCACCAATCACGCACCGTATCTAAAGCCATGTACGGGCAAACTGCGCCAGCGCCATAGCCAATCAGACAGGCAAAGTGATGGGTACTCCAGCATTGAGCAGTATTGACAATCAGGGATGTTTTCATTCGCAACCCTTCACGAATCAGATGGTGATGCACCGCACCCACTGCTAATAGGGGAGGAATGTAGGTATATTCTGTGTTGATACTGTCATTGACCCAATCCCGATCGCTTAATATTAAAATCTTTGCACCTGCTCGGACTGACTCAGCTGCTTGTGCTTGCAAAGATTGCACAGCGGCTTTCAATCCTTCTGGGCCGCTGGCGATCGCAAATAGAGTTGACAACTCAGCCGTGGCAAATCGTGACAGCTTAATCGCCTCTAATTCACTATCAGTTAACACTGGCGACTCAAGTTTTAATCTCCGAGCATATTCTGCCTTGGGTTCTAATAAGTTACCCCGTTCGCCTAGTTCAACTTTCAGAGACATCACTAGCTTTTCCCGCAGGGGATCGATCGCTGGGTTCGTCACCTGAGCAAAGCGCTGTTTGAAATAGTCATAAAGCAGGTGGGGCTTTTGTGACAGCACTGCTAAAGGAATATCATCACCCATGCAGAAAGTCGGTTCTGAACCTGCGATCGCCATTGGATGAATCACCATTTCTACATCTTCTGTGGTGTAGCCAAAGGCAGTTTGACGCTGAAGTAAGGTTTGCTTGTCAATTTTATCAGTTTGACTATGCCCGTTACCATTCTCAGCAGCCAGATGTCCATTTCCATTCACATGTGACGACTGACTACTGACAATTTGTTTAAGTTCTTGACGGTGCTGTTGCAGCCATTCTCCATAAGGGTGCTGCTTGGCGATGCGCTGCTTAATTTCCCAATTCTTCAGCACTTCATGATTTTCTAAATCCACGGCAATCATTTGCCCTGGGCCAAGTCTACCTTTCTCGACAATATCGGCTTCTGGGAAATCCACCACACCAGCTTCCGAAGCTACAACAATGTAATCATCTTTGGTGATCAGGTAGCGAGCTGGTCTTAAACCATTACGATCTAGAGTTGCACCAACTTTTTTGCCATCGCTGAATACTAAAAGTGCTGGGCCGTCCCAAGCTTCTTGCAAACCACTGTAATATTCGTAGAAATCAACAATTTCTGGAAATTTATGTAAAGAAGGCTGATTTTGGTAAGCTTCTGGAACCATAATCATTAAGGCTTCCAAGGGGCTGCGTCCAGAGCAGACCAGTAATTCCACTACGTTGTCTAGGGTGGCTGAGTCGCTGTTATCAATATGAACTAATGGCTTGAGTTCCTTGATGCGATCGCCCCATACAGGATGATTCAGGCTAGCTTCTCGTGCCATCATCCAGTTGATGTTACCCAATAAGGTATTGATTTCGCCATTGTGACCCAAAAGCCGCATCGGTTGGGCTAGCGGCCACTTGGGCATAGTATTGGTACTAAAGCGGCGGTGATAAACAGCAAAGGCGCTTTTGTAAGCTGGATTTTTTAAATCGTCATAAAAGTTGCCCAAGACAGCGGAACGCACCATGCCTTTGTAGACAATTGTGCGACTTGACAAGGAACAGATATAAAATTCTTCTGAGATGTCAGTTGCAGCTTTACTAATTCGGCGGCGGGTAATGTACAACTGCCGTTCTAATTCATCACCGTTTTTGTCAACAGAAGCTAACAAAACTTGTTCAATCTGGGGTTGATTTTCTCTTGCTTGTACACCCAGCAAATCAGATTGCACTGGCACTATTCGCCAACCCAATACAATTAATTTCTCTTCAGCAGCTACTTGCTCAACAGTCGCCCTAGCTTGTTGTGCAGCTTGCTGGTCTTGTGGTAGAAATATCATCCCCACAGCTATACGATCGGTAGATGGAAATTCCTTTCCCCTTTGGGAAAAGTCTTGTTGGAACAACTCCCAAGGTATTGCTGTCAATACTCCAGCACCATCACCAGAGTCGCGATCGGCGCTACAACCTCCCCGGTGTTCTAAGCAGGTTAAAGCAGCTAAGGCTTTTTCGACAATTTCATGGCTGGTATGATTTTGGCGATGAGCAATAAAACCTACACCACAGGCATCTCGTTCCTCTACTAACCACTTTTGCCCCTGATAGGTATCTCTTGAGTTGATATCCGTTGTGATTTTCTGGTTTTGATTCATCGGTTTATTATTCATACCCTGTTCCTGAAGTATTGAGTTACCAATTTTGCCACTACATTGTGGGAAAAAATTTCTAAATTCAGCGATGGAAAAATATATAAGCACCGAAATTTAGGGAAAAAAAATTTTAACTTCGGTTTTACTTTATCAGTTCACCCGTGTTAAAATAATTGCGTGTTTTTATGTGTTTATGCGGTGTTCGACCAGTTACCTCCGCCAAGACATTATTTTTGCCCTGACAGTTTCTTTTTTATATTTTGAAGTTAAGTATTTTCTCAATCCCTTTTTTCCAGATGCACACTAGCTACTCATAGAGCCTATTTTTTGGCTCACCTGAAACAGACAAAACTAAAACTGAACGCTGTACTATGTTCTAAAGCCAAAGTTATCCCGATCCAGCAATAAAATCAGCGTATTACAATATATACCCATTTGACAATTCCCAAATATTGTTGTTGTCTAGAATTTTGCCGCTTCCCAGTTGCCGCATGTATTACTATTAACTAGACATTACTGAAGTAATAACAGTAGCAACGTTCAGTTAGGATTAAATATTTTAATCCAGTTTTGATAACCAAAACTACCGTATATAGTGTGGTTAGAATTAGTGAGAGTTAAAAAGTTTGATTGCAGTGGCTTTAGCGTCTAAATAAATTAATGTGTGTCTAAAAGAGATAACTAGCCAATATATAGATTACCATATTTATTCAAAAATAAAGTCATGTTTCCTTTATATTTCCAAATAATTAGTTAGTTTAAACCTTGGGTAATAGTTTTCCAAAGTACCTAGTAAATTATGGTAAAAATACCGAATTGTTGCCAATCAGAGATTAGCGATGGCTCTGCAAACGCCAAGGGCGATCGCAGATTTTTCCGGGCTACTGTGTCACCAATACTTTTAACAGTGCTGTGCTTAACAACTACTTGTGCTGCCAACGCCCAGGAGTCCTCGAAAACCACCAAATTTATACCCAAGTTAATCTCACAGTCACCTGCACCTCCTTTAACAGGTGTAGCATCCTCTGGTAATCAAATTTCCCTCAATGGTCGTACTGTACCAGGAACTTGGTTACAGCGGCCTGGAAAATCTGGCCAGATGACAACCGATATTAGTGATGGGGCATTTAGGCAATTAATTGGAGTAAATTTCTTAAACAGTAGTAATTCAGCGAAGCAACCAATACAGTGGTTTTCGTCAGTGACAAAGCCACTGGTATTAGCCACCAGGCTACTAGGAGCATATCGCTATCTGGATATCACTAATTTTGCTCAAACATCTGGATGGCAAATTCAAGCTAATGGCAACACTTTGGTGATTGCTACCCCAAAAACACAAATCACAAATATTGTTCAGAGTCAGGAACCTCCAGAAGCGAGTACCCCTTTGGAACAAGCTCGGATTCTTGTCGATTTAGATCGTCCCACTCCCTGGCAAGTTGCACAAGGGTCAGCGA
Organism: Nostoc sp. JL23; assembly: GCF_017115065.1. Classification (NCBI taxonomy): domain Bacteria; kingdom Bacillati; phylum Cyanobacteriota; class Cyanophyceae; order Nostocales; family Nostocaceae; genus Nostoc; species Nostoc sp. JL23. Next base: position 21,982 of record NZ_JABXKN010000104.1, on the reverse strand, counting down.
TCGCCAAACCGCAAACTCCTTCTTCCGATCCAGATACGCCAACTCCCAAATCTACTGCACCCCCAAATAGACAGTGGACAATTACCCTGGATGGAATAGCCGATCCCGTTTTGATAGAACGCTATACCCCCCAGCCACCAGCAGCACCACCAACATTGCTGCCAAACCTGCTCAAACAATTATCACCAGCTACACCAACACAATCAATACCACCAGCCCCTGAACCACTGATTCAAAAAGTGGAGGTGGTGAAAAACCAAACGATTATTAGTCTGAGCGTTCCCTTTGGTCTATCGCCTCAAGTTACTACTGTAGCTAACCCCAATCGTCTGAGTATCAATATTCGACCCGATCCTCTAGAAGAACGGGATATTACTTGGGCCCCAGGATTGCGTTGGCGACAGCATTATGTCAACTTAGGTACAGAGCGTTTTCCTGTAGTCTGGTTAGAGGTTAATCCCCGCAAATTTGGGCTAACCTTAAAACCTATGTGGGCTAGTCCTGATGGACTTGCGGGTACTGCTCCCATAATTCAAACAGCACAACGTTATTTAGCTGTAGCTGGAATTAATGGTGGTTATTTTAACCGTAATAATAGATTGCCATTGGGTGCGATTCGTCGGGATAGTCAGTGGTTATCAGGCCCCATTCTTAATCGAGGTGCGATCGCTTGGAATAATTCAGGCCAATTTTACTTCGGTCGTCTCACCTTAGAAGAAACTTTAATCACGGCAAATAGCCAGCGCCTACCAATTCTGTTTCTCAACAGTGGTTACGTCCAGAGTGGCATTGCTCGTTATACCTCAGCTTGGGGATCAACTTACACACCCCTGACAGATAACGAAATTATCTTAGTGGTAGAAAAAGACCAAATTACTAATCAGTTACCAGGCGGCAAAGTTGGTGCGACAGCGGTTCCGATTCCCCAGGATGGCTACCTGCTAACTTTACGCGCTAACGCTACTATTGCTGCTTCCCAGCTACCTATTGGAAGCGCAGTAAGTATTTCCAGCGCCACTACTCCAGCTGATTTTAGTCGTTACCCCTACATTATCGGTGCTGGACCGCTATTAGTCCAAAATCGTCAAATTGTCCTTGATGCCAAAGCCGAAAAATTCAGCAATGCCTTTATTGCCGAAAAGGCTATTCGTAGCGGTATTTGCACAACGGCAACAGGCACACTGATGATTACTGCCACACATAATCGTGCTGGCGGTTATGGGCCTAATTTGGCAGAACATGCCCAATTGATGCAATTAATGGGCTGTGTGGATGCTTTAAATTTGGATGGCGGTAGTTCTACCAGCCTTTACTTAGGAGGACAACTACTCGATCGATCGCCCAGTACCGCTGCTCGTGTTCACAACGGAATTGGTATTTTCCTGCAACCACGAAAATGAAGGAATAGGGAAAAACTCAATCCCCAATCCCAGTCACTTTTTAAAGTTTAGAACAAGCTGTCATTTTGCTTGATGAAGACTTGGTGTAGACATCAGAATTTTAGTAGTGATGGTTTACACCATAAGGTTTGATTTTGCTATGTTTATCAAAGTGCGACAAAATTGCTGATTTTCAAGGTTGCAAGATAGCGCCAGATTTTTTATCAATAATTAAGAGTACCAACGGTTTGTTATGTCTTCAAATGAGGTAACTATGGCTCGATATCAAGAAACTACACAGACTGAAACTCTACACCTCCCTCCAACCATAACTTCCAGGGGCGTTGCTGCAACTGAATTACGTCCTTGGGGTGCTTTTACAGTTTTGGAAGAAGGGCGCGGATACAAAATTAAGCGCATCGAAGTTAAGCCTGGACACCGCCTCAGTCTACAAATGCACCATCATCGCAGCGAACATTGGATTGTCGTCTCTGGTACAGCTAGAGTAGTTTGTGGTGATAGAGAAGTACTACTGAGCAATAATGAGTCAACTTATGTACCCCAATGTACATCTCATCGTTTAGAGAATCCTGGCGTGATTCCCTTGGTATTGATTGAAGTCCAAAATGGCGAATACTTGGGAGAAGATGATATTATCCGCTACCAAGATGACTATGCCCGTACCAAAGATTAAAACCAAAAGAACGCTATTAAAGCTCTAACCCCAAAGCTGAATACATTTTTTTGTAAACCGTCTTTGTAAACGAACTACTACACCCCAGAAGTCCCTACCTAGTCAAGGTGGGGACTGAAGCATGTTAGTGTTATAAATGTAGTAATAGCGATCGCGCTCATGCCTTGGGTAATTTGGAATTTTGCACAAGCAAGGGTCAACCTATCTGTAAAATGGAAGATGGGGTATTCAATTGCAAAAAACGAGTTCCATGATTCATCTGAGTCAAGCAGCCGTAAGTGAGATTGGGCGAATAAAGTCCAAGCAGACAAATGTCTTGTTTCGATTGGCAGTAAAACCAGGTGGTTGTTCCGGGTTCTTTTATGATATGTCCTTCGATGAAGCAATAAAAGTTGACGACCAGGTTTTCGACTTGGATGAGATTCAAGTAGTCATAGATGCCGCAAGCTTAAATTACCTCAACGGTTTGAGAGTTGATTATTCAGAAGACTTAATGGGTGGTGGTTTTCGCTTCCACAATCCCCAGGCGATCGCTACCTGTGGCTGTGGCAATTCCTTCTCCTTGAGTCCTTAGTGATTGAACAATTAATCAAAAAACAGATGTTCAATCACTAAGGAAAAATAACAATTGACATAAAGCCGTAAAAAAAGATATAATCAGGATTTGTTAAAACTTAGACCATAAGCAGCTTTACGCGCTGTAACTCATGCCAACAATACAGCAGCTAATACGAAATGAGCGCGAACAAGCGCGTCAGAAAACCAAGTCCCCTGCTCTGAAACAATGCCCCCAACGTCGGGGAGTTTGTACCAGAGTATACACGACCACACCAAAAAAGCCTAACTCAGCCCTACGTAAAGTAGCAAGAGTCAGACTTACCTCTGGATTTGAAGTCACAGCTTACATTCCAGGCATTGGTCACAACTTACAAGAACACTCAGTTGTGATGATTCGTGGCGGTCGGGTTAAGGATCTACCAGGCGTGAGATACCACATTATCCGTGGCACCCTAGATACAGCCGGAGTCAAAGACCGCAAACAAGGCCGTTCCAAGTATGGAACCAAGCGTCCTAAAGAAGCGAAAAAATAGGATTAGGCGATTAATCGCATCCAACACGATTAATCGTCTACCTTAAAAAAGCTGAAGGGCAAAAGAAGGAGCGCCGTCTTTGTTCTAACAGTAGTGATGAAGGCTGCTAAAGTCTGTTTCAAAAAATCAAGCAAGCTACATCTACACTAAGCGAGCAAGTGTAGAAGTTCTGAGGAGGAAAATGCTGTAATCTACAGCTAATTTCTCATCTGAACATTAAAGTTTATAATCTTGTCGCCTTGAGTATTTCGTTGCAGGTAGTAAGTCAAACAATTCTTGATTTTAGATTTGCGATAGCGTAGCGTTAGCGAGTTATCGAGCGTATTTTGGATTGGTCGAACCCACAAGGGAATTAGGCTTACAAACTTTTGATTTGTTCAGATCCTTGCGATCGGAATATATACCGAAAACTTTTAATCCAAAATCAAAAATCAAAAATCAAGAATTGGCAGTAAATTAAGTCAGCCTTGCTGCAACGGTCGAAAAAAATAGAGGAAGTCTGAGGGTTGGGTTCTACCGCTTTTAGTTTCCGGTGTCTGATAGCATATAATTTCGTTGCCAATTCCGAATTAAAGGTGAAGTATGTCTCGTCGTGGTGTTATTCAAAGGCGCCCAGTTCCGTCTGACTCCGTATATAACAGTCGCCTTGTGAGCATGATTATCAGACGGATCATGCGTCATGGCAAAAAATCACTTGCCGCACGCATTGTTTATGATGCCTTAAAAACTATTGAAGAGCGCACTGGTGCTGGTGCCTTAGAAACATTTGAAAGAGCAGTGCGAAATGCCACGCCTTTAGTAGAAGTAAAGGCTCGGCGAGTTGGTGGAGCAACCTACCAAGTACCAATGGAAGTGCGTACAGAACGGGGCACTACTTTAGCACTGCGTTGGTTAGTGCAATATTCTCGGTCTAGACCAGGCCGGACAATGGCCAGCAAATTGGCAAATGAGTTAATGGATGCTGCCAACGAAACTGGCAATGCTATTCGGAAACGTGAAGAAACGCACCGGATGGCGGAAGCTAACAAAGCATTTGCCCACTATCGTTACTAAGTAAAAAAGCGATATATCGCCTTGCCGAAGTGGTATATCGTGGATTTACAAAAAAAAGACGGTTTTCCGTAAAAGTATAGAATCTTAACAAAGAGTAATATACAAGATATCATGAGGCAAAAACTATAGGAGGTAGCTGTGGCACGCACGATCCCGCTAGAGAAAGTACGCAACATTGGTATTGCGGCGCATATAGATGCGGGCAAAACAACAACAACAGAGAGAATATTATTTTACTCTGGGATAATTCATAAAATAGGCGAAGTTCATGAAGGAACTGCCGTCACAGACTGGATGGAGCAGGAGCGGGAGCGGGGAATTACCATTACTGCCGCTGCTATCAGTACCAGCTGGAAAGATCATCAAATTAACATTATCGATACTCCAGGTCACGTGGACTTCACAATTGAAGTTGAGCGTTCCATGCGCGTGTTGGATGGTGTAATCGCAGTATTTTGTTCTGTGGGCGGCGTGCAACCGCAGTCCGAGACAGTGTGGCGGCAAGCAGAGCGCTACAAAGTTCCTCGGATAGCCTTTATCAACAAGATGGATCGCACCGGAGCGAACTTTTATAAAGTTCACGAGCAAATCCGCGATCGCCTGCGGGCCAATGCGATCGCTATTCAACTACCAATTGGTAGTGAAAACGACTTCCGAGGTATCGTTGACCTAGTACGGCAACGTGCGTATATTTACGCTAATGATCAAGGAACCGATATCCAGGAAACCGATATCCCGGAAGAATTGCAAGCGCAGGTAGACGAATTCCGCACCAAGCTGATAGAAGCCGCAGCAGAAACCGATGATGCTCTGATGGCTAAGTACTTCGAGGGCGAAGAACTTACAGAACAGGAAGTTCGGACGGCCCTGCGAAAAGGCACAATTGCGGGGACAATTGTACCAGTACTTTGCGGTTCGGCATTCAAAAACAAAGGCGTACAGTTGATGCTGGATGCCGTTGTCGATTACCTGCCAGCGCCAAGTGAAGTACCGCCAATTCAAGGCTTACTGCCGAACGGCGATACTGTTGAGCGGCGGGCTGATGACAGCGAACCCCTAGCAGCTCTGGCATTCAAGATTATGGCTGACCCTTACGGTCGTCTAACATTTGTTCGTGTTTATTCTGGTGTCCTGAAAAAGGGCAGCTACGTTCTCAACGCTAGTAAGAATAAAAAAGAACGGATTTCCCGCTTAGTTCTAATGAAGGCAGACGATCGGCAAGATGTCGATGAACTGCGAGCGGGTGATTTGGGAGCAGCTTTGGGATTGAAAGACACCTTGACAGGCGACACGCTCTGTGATGATGCATCGCCAGTAATTCTGGAATCCCTATTCATTCCTGAGCCTGTAATCTCGGTGGCGGTTGAACCCAAAACTAAGAACGACATGGACAAGTTGTCCAAAGCTCTGCAATCTCTCTCAGAAGAAGACCCCACTTTCCGTGTCCGCGTCGATCCGGAAACAAACCAAACCGTAATCGCGGGGATGGGAGAGCTACACCTAGAAATTCTAGTAGACCGAATGTTACGAGAATTCAAGGTGGAAGCGAATGTAGGTGCGCCACAAGTAGCTTACCGAGAAACAATTCGGAAAGCTGTGAACAAAGTTGAGGGCAAATTCATCCGCCAAAGTGGTGGTAAAGGTCAATACGGTCACGTTGTGATCAATTTGGAGCCTGGAGAACCCGGTACTGGCTTTGAATTCGTCTCCAAAATTGCCGGCGGTACAGTACCTAAAGAGTACGTTGGCCCCGCAGAACAAGGAATGAAAGAAAGCTGTGAATCCGGTGTTCTAGCTGGATATCCGTTGATTGACGTCAAAGCGACGCTAATTGATGGGTCATACCACGATGTAGACTCTTCGGAAATGGCTTTCAAAATCGCCGGCTCAATGGCGATGAAAGAGGCTGTGCTGAAAGCTTCACCCGTCCTCTTAGAGCCTATGATGAAAGTTGAGGTTGAAGTTCCTGAAGACTATATCGGGAACGTCATTGGCGACCTCATCTCCCGCCGAGGGCAAATTGAAAGTCAAAGCACCGAACAGGGACTTGCTAAGGTCGCATCCAAAGTTCCACTGGCGACCATGTTTGGCTACGCCACTGATATCCGGTCAAAGACGCAAGGTCGGGGTATCTTCACGATGGAGTTCAGCCACTACGAAGAGGTGCCTCGCAGCGTAGCTGAAACTATCATTGCAAAAAGCAAAGGGAACGCTTAGTTAAAATAAGGAAATGAGTATTCATGGCACGCGCAAAGTTTGAAAGGAATAAACCCCACATTAATATCGGTACAGTTGGCCACGTTGACCACGGTAAAACTACCTTGACAGCAGCCATCACCATGACCTTGGCAGCTATGGGTCAGGCTGTAGCTAAAGGCTACGACCAAATTGATAATGCCCCAGAAGAAAAGGCACGGGGTATTACCATCAATACCGCTCACGTAGAGTATGAAACTGCAAGTCGGCACTATGCTCACGTAGACTGTCCAGGACACGCTGACTATGTGAAGAACATGATCACCGGTGCTGCCCAAATGGACGGAGGTATCCTCGTAGTTGCTGCTACCGATGGCCCTATGCCCCAAACCCGCGAACACATTCTTTTGGCAAAACAGGTTGGTGTTCCCAGTCTGGTTGTCTTCTTGAATAAAGAAGACTTGATGGATGACCCAGAACTCTTAGAACTAGTGGAACTAGAACTGAGAGAACTGTTAAGCAGCTATGATTTCCCTGGGGATGATATTCCTATTATCAAAGGCTCTGGTCTGCAAGCTCTGGAAGCAATGACCAAGAATCCCAAGACCCAACGAGGAGAAAATCCTTGGGTAGACAAAATCTATGAACTGATGGATGCTGTAGATTCTTACATCCCCACTCCTGAGCGGGATGTTGATAAACCCTTCCTGATGGCTGTAGAAGACGTGTTCTCAATCACAGGTCGTGGTACTGTCGCCACTGGTCGGATTGAACGGGGTGTAGTCAAAGTTGGCGATAACGTTGAACTAGTGGGTATCAGAGATACTCGTGCTACTACCGTAACTGGGATTGAAATGTTCAAGAAGAGTCTTGAGCAAGGTATGGCTGGAGATAACGCTGGCGTACTACTCCGGGGTATCCAGAAGGCTGATATTGAACGGGGTATGGTAATTGCCAAACCAGGTTCGATTAAACCTCACAATGAATTTGAAGGTGAAGTGTACGTCCTAACTGAAAAAGAAGGTGGTCGTAAGACTCCATTTTTCGCTGGCTACCGTCCCCAGTTCTACGTGCGGACAACCGATGTAACTGGTACTATCAAAGCCTACACTTCCGATGAAGGCAAAGAAGTAGAAATGGTGATGCCAGGCGATCGCATCAAGATGACAGTAGAATTGATCAACGCGATCGCTATTGAACAAGGAATGCGCTTCGCTATTCGCGAAGGTGGTCGCACTATTGGTGCAGGTGTCGTCTCCAAAATTATCAAGTAGCAAGCACCTTTTTGCTCATAACAAAGGAGCAGAGATGGTATTTATTTTGCCTCTCTGCTCCTTTCTCTTCCCTCTATAAATAAGGTAATAGGTTACAGGGGACAGGTAATAGTTTTCTGTAACCGATAACTTGTAACCGTTAACCTGTAAATACTCCCCTAATTACGCAGAACCTGGAAAATTAAAGATGGCAACTCTACAGCAGCAGAAGATTAGAATTCGCTTACAAGCCTTTGACAGGCGCTTATTAGATACATCTTGCGAGAAGATTGTAGACACAGCTAACCGCACCAACGCTACAGCCATAGGCCCAATTCCTTTACCAACAAAACGCCGGATCTATTGTGTGCTGCGATCGCCTCACGTAGATAAAGACTCACGGGAGCATTTTGAAACCCGTACTCATCGCCGGATTATTGACATTTACCAGCCCTCTTCTAAGACTATTGATGCCCTGATGAAATTGGATCTACCATCGGGTGTAGATATTGAAGTCAAACTTTAATTTAGTCATTAGTCATTGGTCATTTGTCATTAGCAAAGAACGAAGGACAAAGGACAAAGACACTAGTATGAATATTTACACAGCCCTGAAGAAATATATCTCAGGGCTTTTATTTAGCTAGGAAACAAATGATAGAATGTAGATAAAGTACGGGAAAAGCAGAGAAAAGAAATTTTAAAGATTAAGTTTATCCCAAAGTAACAATGACATCATCTTCTAAAATTGCAGTTCGCGAACTACCTCTGTTCCCGTTACCCGAAGTAGTTCTGTTTCCTACTAGGCCATTACCCCTGCACATCTTTGAATTTCGCTACCGAATCATGATGAACACGATTTTGGAGAGCGATCGCAGATTCGGTGTTTTGATGTTTGATCCAGTCAAAGGTACAATTGCAAACACTGGTTGCTGTGCCGAAATTATTCATCACCAACGCCTGCCAGACGATCGGATCAAGATGATGACTTTAGGGCAGCAAAGATTTCGTGTATTAGAGTATGTTCGTGAAAAGCCATATCGCGTCGGCTTAGTTGAGTGGATTGAAGACCAACCACCCACTAAAGATTTGCGACCTTTATCAACTGAAGTAGAACAACTACTACGAGATGTTGTGCGTCTATCAGCAAAATTAACCGAACAAAATATCGAACTCCCAGAAGATTTGCCCGATCTACCAACAGAGTTATCTTATTGGGTAGCTAGTAATCTTTATGGCGTCGCCGCAGAGCAGCAATTATTGCTAGAAATGCAGGATACTGTAACTCGTCTAGAGCGGGAAGCAGAAATTTTAACTTCTACTCGGAATCACTTGGCAGCTCGCGCTGTTCTCAAAGATACATTTAGTGAAAAGTGAGGAGTTAGGAAGAAAAAACAAAAATATAAAGATCGACAACTTATAATTTATATTTCCTGGCTGATAACCCTGTTTTGTCACTCTCGGAAAACAATAATCGAACCTAAATTCTGAGACTCGGAATGAATCAAGCTTTGAGGCTTTATTTTCTAACAGTGACTAAAATTTCTAGTTAAAAAGCGGAAATTAAAGCGCCAAAAGGGTTTCACTAATTGGGTTTTCCCACTCTGACAAAAGAGGGATAACTTGTAAATCCTAAATGATAACTCTTAATTGATAACTCCTAACTTCTTAAGTAACGGCGCCGATCGGTAAAACATTGTAAGCACCAAGAATTTTTAAAATCTCTGTGTGGATGGCTAATTCTGCTAAAGCAGATTGCATTTGTGCTTCCTTGGCGTCCGCTTCTAAATCCATGAAAAACAAGTATTCGCCTAGCGATCGCTTTGTCGGACGAGATTCAATCCGGCTGAGGTTAATTCCTAGTTGAGCAAATATTTGCAAAGGTTTGACCAACGCTCCGGGTGTGTTAGCAGGCATACTAAAAGCCAGCGATGTATGACTAGTAGGAGCTTTTGTTGCCTGGTATCCAGCGTCCACTTCACCCTGACTTACTACCCAAAAACGAGTAAAGTTTTCTGGATAGTCGTTGATGTTACTGGCAAGTATCGGCAATTTGTAGAGTTGAGCAGCTCTGCTAGAAGCGATCGCTGCTGTTGTTGTCTCTTGCTCCAATCGCTGTAGTGCTTCGGTTGTAGAATTGCTAGGAATAATCTGTACAGTCGGTAGAAACCGCTCTAACCATCCCTGACATTGTGCCAAAGCTTGTGGGTGAGAGTAGACAGTTTTAATACTATCTAAATTAGGCGCACAAGAAATTAACATATGGGCAATGGGTAATACCAAAGCCAACTGTATTCGCAAACTGTCCAACTGCCAAAGTGTATCCAGTGTTGTAGTAACACTGCCTTCAATAGAATTTTCCACTGGCACAACAGCCAACTGCGCTTGACCATTAGCAACGGCGTGCAGTGATTGGGAAATGCTGGGATAGGGGCATAATCTAGCCTCAATTCCCGTAGTTTTGCTCAACCAGTTGACATAAAAAATAGTTGCTTGTTCTGCATAAGTGCCGGGAGGACCTAAATGTGCGATCGATAAAGTCATGCTTTTAGCCTTGAGTTGCGAGTGTAATGCGTAAATAAAGATTATGATATTTTGGTTTGGTAAATATATCCAACATCTACTTTTACTAAACACTGTTATCTCTAAAATTTACGTACTAAAGGGATAGAACGAAATATGTATCTAGGAAAAAAAGTTATGGAATATCAGTCTTCTAACATATAGATTTCCTAGCAGTTTTTTTGCTAAATCCCTCTGAAGATTTAAGAGCAATGATATGGGTTTCTACCCAAAGGAAAAATCACATTATGGGTTTTATGTCAAGAGTTAAATCCTAATCTATATTTCTTGAACTAAAGATTAGAATGAGCGTACCAACTTTTTGCTAATTGATGTATAGCTGATTTTTCTAATAATCAGAACTAAGTTGTTAAAAAATATTAAAATTAAGAAACAGATATTTTTATTAGCTCATGGCTACCCGGTTTACTGCCTCCCAATCGGTTGAAATCGCTGTTCCAGAGCAGCCTATTCCCATTCAGCACTACTTGCGTCAGCCTCAACGTCTGGTTAAGGCTTTGGTTGACAATAGCCGGATTCAGCAACTTTCTGAGGAAGTATTTCGCTTGAAAATGCGTCCGCTAACTTTTATGTCATTGAGTATTCAACCTACTGTAGACATGAGAGTCTGGGCAGAATCAAACGGAATAATTTATTTGCGATCGCTAAACTGTGAAATTTTAGGTTTCGAGTATATTAACCAGCGCTTTGCTCTCAATTTAAAAGGCTATTTGTCTCCCAAAGAGTTTAGCACTGGCACTCGCCTGCAAGGAAAAGCTGATTTAGAAGTGGTGGTGGATTTCCCACCGCCATTTTCCTTTACTCCTAAGCCGATTTTAGAAGCTACTGGCAATGGTTTGCTTAAAAGCGTACTGTTGTCAGTCAAGCAACGGTTATTAAATCAACTTTTGGCAGATTATCGCTACTGGGTGATCTCACAAACCAAAGATAGAGGACTTGACGCTGATAGTACTGAATTACCAATCCTGAATGCTGAGTAATTATTTAATCACTCAACACTCAGACCTTTGATTTGGCAAGGACGAAAAGACTGACGATGCAGAGGCGACGGCCCATATTGTTGCAAAGCCAGCAAATGCCGCTGGCTACCATAACCCTTATTACACTCCAGGTTGTACATAGGGTATTTTAATGCTAGACGCATTATCAGATCGTCACGCCAAACCTTAGCAACAATACTAGCAGAGGCAATAGCGAGCGATCGCTCGTCACCTTTAATTATTGTTTGTTGCGGTAATAGCAAATCTTTGATTGACTGATTGCCGTCAATTAAGCAAAGTGCAGGCTGTACCTTTAACTTCAGCACAGCCCGCTTCATTCCTAACAACGTCGCTTGCAAAATATTTATTTTGTCAATTTCGGCAGTAGAAGCAAACCCAATTTTCCAGTCTATAGCCAGCCCACAAATTAGCTGCGCTAGCTCAGTTCTCCGAGAAATAGACAACTTTTTGCTGTCTTTGATTTTAGCTGCTATCAGTATTGGCAAAGCCCGATCTGGTAAGATCACTGCTGCCGCCACGACCGGGCCAAATAGAGCACCTCGCCCTACTTCATCTACGCCTGCAACCAACTCTGGAATCCCTGACAAGGTAGAAAACTCCAGCCAACTGGATTTTTCCAAAGGTACTGGCGACGTTTCTACCATAAAACAAATTAATTATCCTCAATGGCTGAGGAACGACGGCGGCGGCGACGGCTAGCTGTGGCGCTACTATTAGCTTCACTTTCATCTGCGATCTCTTTGGCGGCAGAAGCTTTCGCAGACAAACGTCCTGAAGTATTCGTAGGCAATTCCAATGCTTCAGTTGTCTCTTCGATCAAAGATTTTTGTTCTGGCTCAATAACTTTTGGTGTCGGTATTTTACTTGCGGTTATTTCAGGTGTTGCTTTTTGGGCAATCGTGGTTATTTCAGGTGTTGCTTTTGGGACAATGGCGGTTATTTCAGGTGTTGCTTTTGGGACAATAGTTGGTTCTGAGGTTGATTCAACTGGGTTCGTTGGCAATTGGCCAGGCTGAATCACATTAATAATCACAGACTTGGTATTTTTAACCTCTTGCTCTAGCTTCACCAAGGGGGATATTCCCATCAAGGCGAATATATCCTGTTCTTGGAGACTCATTTCTACAGTTCTAATTTCCGGTGGTTCTACCACTGGCTTAACTGGTTCTGCCTTGATAATTTTAGTGCGCTCTACTCTTTCACTCCAACCTGGTTTACCAAGGGTGGGTGAGGGAATTTCTGGTGCAACTCCTAGTTCTGGTTCTACATCCAGGTCTAAATCTGGCTCGTTAACAAAAGCCAGGGGATTGGGAACAATCCGAGCTTCATCTTTCCCGTTTAACCCATTGACACCAATTCGACTGCGGCGAGTCCGGGTACGGCGCTTATCATTAAGTTCTTGATAACTAGGATGATTGATCAGATTTAGGTTGCTCAATTCCGAGTCGCCGTCAAATGCTTCCCCAAATCCATCGTATGTTTCTCGTGGTTCCGGGATGCGGGCAGATGGCTGACGTGGTTCTCGGTGAGGTAAGGATACAAAACGTTCGCGCTCTGGTGTCTCTGCCGGTATTGGCAATCGGTTTTCGATTTCTCCAGGCAGACGCACAGTATGTCCTAAACCGCCACAGGTGGGGCAAGTTTCACCAAACAATTCGTAAATATTTTGACCCTGACGTTTGCGGGTCAATTCTACTAAACCCAGTTCGGTAAGTTGGGCAATCTGGGGACGAGCTTTGTCTGCTTTGAGTGCTTTATTAAAGTGTTCGAGAACTTGTAATTGGTCACGTCGCGATTCCATATCGATAAAATCAACGACGATCACCCCGGCGATATTTCGTAGACGCAACTGGCGAGCAATTTCTGTTGCTGCTTCGCAGTTTGTCCACAAAACTGTTTCTCTAGCCGTTGCCGATCGCGTAAAGGAACCTGAGTTAACATCGATTACGGTTAATGCTTCCGTCGGCTCGATGATAATGTAACCGCCAGAAGGTAGGTCTACTCTCGGTTTTAGGGCTTCTCTAATCGCAGCCGTGATCCGGAAGTATTCTAAAATTGGGGAGCGATCGCGATGATGGTCAATCAACAATCCCTGCGGTGTTTGACCGCCACTCCAATTCTGCAAGTACTGTTTGACGCGCTTCAAACCAGTACTGGAATCCACGACAATCCGATTTACATCCGCGCCGTACATATCCCGCAATACGCGCTGAATGAAGTCATCATCTCGGTTGAGCAGTGCTGGGGCACGGGTGGAATGCGCTTCCTGCTGGATCGCCTCCCATTGCTTTTGCAACAATTCCAAATCTTCCATAATCGCTTCTTCGGGTTTGCCTTCGGCTTCTGTACGCACAAGCAAACCCATTCCCGCCGGCTTAACCAAAATCGCCAGCGCTCGCAAGCGGTTCCGCTCACTTTCACTTTTAATCCGTCGGGATAAATTTACGCCCCGACCGTAGGGCATCAGTACTACGTAGCGTCCGGGTAAAGTAATATTACCCGTTAGCCTAGGCCCTTTTGTCCCCGTTGGCTCTTTCATTACTTGCACCAAAACTTTCTGTTGTGGTGCTAGTAATTCTGTAATTGCCGCTGCGGTGCGCTTGAGCTTCAATGGCCCCAAGTCGGTAACATGAATAAAACCGTTGCGCTCTGGGTCGCCAATATTGACAAAAGCTGCATCTATCCCAGGCAATACGTTTTCTACTACTCCTAAGTAGATATCACCTATTTGATGATGACCCGTAGCAACAACGAGTTCCTGTATTTGATCTTCAGAAAAAACCGCAGCAATTTGGTGCTGCTCCGCGATGATAATTTGTTTCGGCATTCAATTTCCTCAAAAATTGGCAGCACTTACAGGTTTGAGGTTTGTTGTATCAAATCCGGTTAATTACTTAATAATTCAAAACTACTTGCGTCTCCGCGTCAGTTTTAATTACCACTGTTTTCTCGGTTTGATATTATACTTTCGCTGCCCTCGCAACCCTCAAAAGGCGCTACTGATAATAAAAATTGCAAATCTGAGCTTCTAAGTTAAATAGCTATTGGCGCTCTTAAGAGCGTTTTTACGGCTGATTATTCTAGAACTGCTGCACATCGTTTAAGCAATTAAATCAACCGTCCGTGGTTGATTTGTGATGCAATACCCTCAAATCTTGAGAGTTCTGAGTTGAAAGTTCTAAATCCTGAGTGAGCATTTTAACTCAGGATGCTTTATTTGAGAGTAACCTACTGAATTCGTTAAGAAAAAGAAACTATTTCTATTTTCCATTCCCCGGATTTATCTTAGGGTTATACTCAGCTGCGCAAGTTGCTAACCTGCCTTGAGCCGCTCTAGCCTAAGACAAATAGCACTTTGCGCGTCTCGTAAACGTCTACAACAAGTCGGCATAACCGACAGCAGTTGCTTTAACTCTAAAAAAGTAATGCACTAGCTCTTGGGCACTACCTGAGTTAGACATTCAGCAGTTGTTTAAAAGCATGGATTTAGAGAACCTAACTGAGCTTGCTGTTAGTTACTGATTCACAAGGTAGCTATAGAGAGAGTGTGCATTCTTTAATCTGCTTTTTGTTTGTCTAGGATAAAATCCTAGAAGTTGCACTCTAATATCTTTGCTTTCGCACCCTGAATACCAGGATAGTGAACCAGCTAATTCAATGCAGCGCCAGAAAATTTCTCTTCACCCTATTCTAACGCAACCTTGCTAAAAATCAATTCCTCTGATCTGCCATCTTAGGACAACTACTAGCAAGTTGCCCTACAGGGATTATACCCCTAAAATTAGCCGATTGCGGTGGATGTGCAGGAGTTGAAATTCTACACCAGCCACTGTCTCTAGCATAAACAGGATTTGTTCGGGACGCAACACCAAACCGTCTTGGCGATAGCTACCTAGATAACGGATTACAGATGACATAGATTCTGCAACGCAATTGTAGTTTTCTACTAACTCCAGTTCAAATAAGCGATCGCGCAGATTTATTAACTGGCTCTTGCCTGATTTAGTTATTTGCTCGTACCAAAGTTCCTCTTTTGCTTTGATTGTATCAATCCAGTTTTGCCATTGTATGGGTGTTGTTTCTGCAAGCGCTACTACAGTAATTAAATACTCTGCGGACTCTAGCAGTTGGGTAGCGGCACTAGCTTTTAAATCTATCTGCTCCACATTATAGATAGGTATGTCTGTGGGCATTTCACGAGCCAAATTTTCTCGGAAAGTATCAACTTCCACTGGCACAGTTAACTCAAAATCTGCAATTTCACCGCTGCTAGTAGCTCCTAGAGCTAAAGCAGTTGCTAGAGAAATCCGTGGCATTGGGTGAAATCCACCAGTAAAAGCAATTGGTAAGCCTGCTCGCCGCACAACTCGGTCAAACAGACGGATTAAATCAAGATGGCTCATCAAAGCCATATTACCCTGCTTACCAAACCAAACTCGCAGTCTTTGCGCCTTAGTTGTGTTGGGAACAAACTCGCCAGCAAATTTTGGGATAGCAGGTGATTCAATCACCACGTTATGCCCAAAATCGGTACCACAGACGCCACAATGAGAACAACCTTCAAAAGAGCAGTCGGGTACAATTGCAGCTTCTAGAGCGCGTTGCAAGTCTTCTTGGAGCCACTTTTTGTCAATCCCGGTATCAATATGATCCCAAGGCAGGGGAATATCGAGGGAGTGCTGAGTTATGAGTGGGGTATTCTCCTCTGCTTCTTTGCTCTTCTGTGCCTCTGCGTGAAACAAATTCCATTCGCCATTTTCTACTTGGCGGTATTTCCAATCTAAATCGGCCTGGGCGATCGCAGACCCCCAAGCGCTAAAAGCTCGATCTAAATTTTCATACCAGGAATCCATACCTGCACCCAATTCCCAGGCAAGGCGGACTACTTTGCTCAAATTGCGATCGCCTCGTCCCACAAAATCTTCCATTGCCGAAATGCGAACATCGGTAAAATTTACCTTCACTGCCTTTATTCGGCGGAATTCTTGCCGCAACAGGTTTTGTTTGCGTTTAAATTCAGTGGTAGAAACTGAGTGCCATTGGAATGGTGTATGGGGCTTGGGCGTAAAGTTAGAAATTGTCAGGTTAAAATTTAGGGGTTTTCTGCCTTTGCCCCGACATTCTCGCTGTAACCAGCTTACTGTTTCGGCAATGCCCAAAACGTCAACATCGGTTTCACCCGGCAAGCCAATCATAAAATACAACTTTATTTTATCCCAGCCTTGCTCCCAAGCTGTTTTTACTCCCCGCAATAATTCTTCATTCGTCAACCCCTTATTCACAATGTCTCGCATCCGCTGAGTACCAGCTTCTGGAGCAAAAGTCAGTCCACCTTGGCGCGTTCCTCCCAGGATGTTGGCAATATTCTCATCAAATCTGTCTACCCGTTGGCTTGGTAGAGTCAGAGAAATATTTTCATTTTTTAAGCGATTTTTGATTTCCATCCCCACTGCTGGTAGGGATAAATAATCAGAACAACTCAGAGATAGTAGGGAAAATTCATTGTAACCAGTTGCCCGCATCCCCTGTTCAATTGCTTCTACAACCTTATCGGGTTCTACATCCCGTGCTGGTCGAGTCAGCATTCCTGGTTGACAGAAGCGACAGCCACGAGTGCAACCACGCCGAATCTCAATGGTCAAGCGATCGTGCACTGTTTCTACGTAGGGAACCAAACCAATAGAATATGCTGGTATGGGAGTTGCAACCCGTCGCAGAATTCGTTTTGGTACGTCTGGGCGCAGAGGGTGAACTGAGCCATCCTCTGCCATGTAGTAAAACTGAGGCACATATACGCCTGGTATCTGTGCCAAATCCAGTAACAGATTTTCCTGACTTAATCCTGCTTGTTTGCCTTCTTCTAATACCAAACCAATTTCTGGCAGCAGTTCTTCTCCATCTCCAAGGGCGATAAAGTCGAAGAAATCAGCATAAGGCTCAGGATTTGATGTCGCTGTTTGCCCACCAGCGAAAATCAACGGAAAGGATGACTGGGTATCGGTAGATTCTCTGCCTCCCTGCCCCTCTGCTCCTCTGCTCCCCTGCCTCTCTCGCCACGTCAAGGGAATTCCTGCCAAATCCAACATTTCGAGGATATTAGTTGCACCCAGTTCGTAACTGAGGCTAAAGCCTAAAATGTCAAATTCTGTCAGCGATCGCTTTGACTCTACCGCAAACAATGGCGTATTAGTTTCGCGTAGTTTGGCTGCCAGGTCTTTTCCTGGGAGGTAGGTGCGATCGCACAATTGACGCGGTTGGGCGTTCAAGACATTATAAAGGATAATGTGCCCTAAATTAGATGCACCGACTTCATATACTTCTGGGTAGGTTAAAACCCAACGTATTGCTGCCGTATCCCAAGGTTTGTGTACTGCTAACAGCTCGTTACCCAGGTAACGTGCTGGTTTTAAAATATCCGATGTTATTAATCTTTCAACTGCAACAACCACTGTGCTATCTTCTAGCTACCTTAATTACAGCTACCCAAACCCAACATTAGCATTGAATTAGGTCTTCTAACAGATTTTATCGTTGCAACTTACAACTCCTTTACATAAAGTCCATTTATTGCCCGAACCTTTGTGCTTTTACATAAAGTTATGTTTGGGCCAATTCGGCTTCAGCCTCTAATATTTCAAATACCCTATCGAGTTGCGTCAGTTCAAAAATCATTCTAATTTGTGGAGCAACAGCGCGAAGTTGGCAACTTCTTCCTAAAGTAAGAGCCAGCTTGTGTGTAGATAACAATGCCATTAACGCCGCACTGTCTAACGATTCTACTGCTGCAAGGTCTACTACCAAGATGGAAATACCATTTTGTGCCAACGCTGTAGTCATATCTCGTTCAAATTCCAAGGCGTTTGCAGCATTCAAACACCCTTGGGGGCGAATAACTGCAATCTTGAGATAGTTAAGCACTGCCTGCATAGTTACATCCTATTAAGAATTTTGAAGCGTCAAGCTAAGGATTATTTGAACATAAACTCTATTTTGTTGCATCGACCATACGTCTTAGCTCTCTTTGCTGAATCTTTATTGCTTTACTATGTCTGTTTAAAGATTGTTATAATTCCAGGTTAAAATGTGTTTATATATACTTTTTTTTTACCTCAGTTCAAAAACAATCAACTATAGACGGCCATAGAGCAGACAAATTATCAGTAACTATGCTGAGAAACCTTGCTTAGTCTATAACTAAAGCTAATTTAGCCAAGTCTTAATGTTAGGTTAAATCTCCCACTTTAGCGTTGCTGATGGCATACGGCAAAGTCATAGTGAATTATCTATCTAACTAATTAAATTGTGATATATATCACTAGTAAGTTAGTATTTGGATCACTCTTTATACTGAGGCTGATCTGGGATGATTAGTGTCATATTACAGTTGGATTATTACTTATGAGAACTCAGTACGCTATTCGTAAATTGGTAGAAAAAGCTCTTGACATTAAAAAACTAACTCCTGAGATAGAGAATGAAATCAACTCAGAACTGACGGAACTAGGTTACATTTCTGATGTTGATTACGAAGCTCTAGAATTATTAATGGCAGAGATGGATGCTGGACGAATCCAGTTGGTTCCTAGCCTGGGATTTTAAAATAATTCATAATGACGCTCTCTAAGAGAAGTTGTATAGCTTGCTTCTCTGTAAAGGTACAAGGACTTCCTAACGTAATTCGTAATTAAATTTAGCAGGGGGATACAAGGGTCATATCATTACTAGTATTTTTCTATGAGGTTGATTATTTAAATACTTTAGGTGGCGTCAACTGTGCTAATGAACCTCTACATTGTGCATTCATCGATAATTTCCATACAGTTCGCTAAACGCCTAAAAAAATTCCTCCCAATCTGTTTGCTGAAATTGTCCACAAGCGGAATGAACTCGTTGCTAAGGGAGTTGATATCATCAATATGGCTGCTGGCGATCCAAATAGACTGACTTCTAGTCATATCCTCCAGGCGATGCATGAGGTTATTGAGGACGCTGCTAACCACAATTATCCACCTTACGAAGGTACGAAAAAATTTCGAGTGCGAAGGATGTAGCAATCGAATTTCACAGTATTCAACGCCTGAAAGATTCTGGTATTAGCTACAGTTGAGTAAGACGCTGGGAATTAAGGAATGGGGACTGGGAAGACAAGAGGGACAAGGAAGACAAGGAAGAATTATTCAAGAAGTCTCTATATTGTCTATTCTCAATGCCCAATCCCTAATCCCCAATCACCAATCCCTCTTGATAGGCTTGCCAAAGTTGATGAATAAACTGATTGAGTTGCTGCTTTGCGACTGAATCAGGTTCAGTTTTTGGTTCTTTCGCTAAAAGTTGGCTCAAGAAGGTAATTACTTCTGTGTCTAATGCTGGGCGAAATAAATTTGCAGGCCAAAGTAAGTCAGATGCATCTCGCAAATCAGTAATTAGGGGTGATTCTTCTATGAAAGTAACCATTAATAAAGGACGCACCCAGCACAACTGGCGGGAAACTACAAATTGAATGACTTCTGCATACAGGTTCCTGTCGCCATACTTTAGAGACACAATTTGTCCCGTTTGAAGAAAATCTAGGCTCATGTCCATCTTGGGCAGGGGCAAGGATTATTTTGCTTGCAACTTCTTTAATCTTAAAAGTGAAAATGCGCTACGTTTAAGAAAAGCTTCTGTAAGATTAGGGTAGCACTCTTACGGCAGCCATGTCTTAGACGTGTGCCTTATCAAGTGGCTACGCAAAACTAATACAACCAATCCCTGCCAGCAAAGGGTTTTCCTCGCATAGTATCTGAGCAGAAATACTATAGAATAGGTAAACAACTGTTGAGCGATCGCAAAACAGAGACTTTGTTGTAGTGAAGTAACGAGAAAAGAGCAAAGAGCCGTGTCAGTTGAAACTATTCAAAAGCCTTCCACAACCCGCAAGCTCGCGCCTCGGTATCGCGTTTTGCTCCATAACGACGACTACAACTCGATGGAGCATGTTGTACAGTC
This sequence comes from Nostoc sp. JL23, assembly GCF_017115065.1. Lineage (NCBI taxonomy): Bacteria > Bacillati > Cyanobacteriota > Cyanophyceae > Nostocales > Nostocaceae > Nostoc > Nostoc sp. JL23. Next base: position 1,744 of record NZ_JABXKN010000104.1, on the reverse strand, counting down.
GCTAATAACTACTGTACCAAGCCTTACCCAACCCCAAGCTGTGAGCATCATGATGGAAGCCCATACTAACGGGCTAGCTTTAGTCATTACTTGCGCCCTGGAACACGCTGAGTTTTATTGTGAAACATTGATAAGTCATGGTTTAAGTAGCACGATTGAACCTGATGAATAGTCATTGGTCATTGGTCATTGGTCATTAGTCGAAGTATAGAGTATTGGCTGGTGACTTACATTGATATGAAAGAAAACCTTGTCCGTTTAGCTGAACGCCCTGCCCCTATTAGGCTGGGTGCTTTTATTTTGAGTTTATTGTTGCTATGGTTGCCTTTGGCTACACCAATATACTTACTAGTGCATGATTCAAATCTAGAAAGTATATTGACATTGGTATTGTTATATGCAGTATTTATTTTTCTCCTGAGATTATGGGGTAAATATGTCTACCAGCAGCCCCAAATTCTGCGGCATTATGGCTTAGAATTCACGCGGCAAAATGGTGTGGATTTACTGCGTGGCTTGGCTCTGGGGATAATTAATATTCTGATACTTTTTGGGGTAGAAAGTTTGTTGGGTTGGTTGGTGTGGCAACAACCGAAAGTTTTTTTGCTGAAAGTTGTTTTAGAGGGTTTACTTGTTGGCTTAGGTGTTGGATTTGCTGAGGAATTGTTATTCCGAGGCTGGTTGCTAGATGAATTACAACGAGATTACAGTCTGCGTGTGGCACTGTGGACAGATGCAACTGCGTTTGCTACATTGCACTTTATTAAACCCTTGGAGGCAATTATTCATACACTGCCGCAATTTCCAGCTTTAGTACTGCTGGGGTTAACGCAAGTATGGGGAAAGCGTTGGCGGAGGGGACGCTTGGGTTTTCCAATTGGTCTACATGGTGGTTTAGTTTGGGGTTACTACATTATTAATGTAGGTAAATTAGTGAAATATTCTGGTCAAGTTCCTGATTGGGTAACTGGTGTGAATAATAATCCCCTACAAGGAGTGATGGGGGTGTTGTTAATGAGTGTACTAGCTTTGTGGATACGAGGGCGAACAGTGAAAAGTTAAAAATGGGTAATGAACTTGTAGAAAAATAAAATATCGGCTAAAAAGGAACTACATTAATATTCCATTTGGGCAAAGTGTCAGACTTTAGCCAAAAGTTTTTTAGAGATTAAACATCAAATAAATATTTAGGGTTAAAAATAATGGATTGTACTCGTCTGGAATATATCAAAAATGTCAATGATGATAAAGATTGGGCGTATGAAAGCTATCCTGTTGGAGCTTACTTTCAGTTAAACTTTAAAAACTTTAAAGAGAGTGAGGGTGTACATACTCACGCCTTTAACTTACCAAAAGGATCTCTTATCATCCTTTCTCAAAAACCGCATGGGTACGACGAGCGATACTTGACGCACGTAGTTGAACTGGTTAATGAGGGAAGTGAAGATAAACCTCAATGGGAAACAAGTACATGGGGTATTTTCCGATGGGTTAAAGTTCATTGGATTGCTGATTTCAAGAATCCCAACCGTATTCCTATTGATAAGGATGAAATGAGAGCCAATTGGGGTTTTTATAACACTAAAGCTAAATTGTTGTCTAGTCCAAATTTGATGGAGCAGTGGGGTAGTATCGATAAATTAAGAGCGCACTTAGGACAAGTCTTTAATTAAACGATGACGCAATCTAATATCATGTTCGGATAATCACTTATGATAAAAGTAGGGATGAAAACGATGAACTA
>NZ_JABXKN010000011.1:0-9189 GCF_017115065.1 Nostoc sp. JL23 | reverse complement strand
TCAACTTATACAATTCAACCATCAATCAGACTATTGTATATACCTTACGGGGGGATAAAAAGGGTAGGACGCAGATAGAATAAGCCTGATAGCCCTCTCTCCTTGCTGATAATACTTACGTTTATTAAGATTTAATATCAATAATTCGGCGACTAATTCATAGGAATTTTCCATGAAATTGACCCAATTGTGGTCATAAAGACCAATATAAAAACTACTATGTCGTTGAACAGTCCGCTTAGATTATTTAATTCGTCCAACATATTTTTGAACACCTATGCGTTTAATTTTTTGACCGGATATTGTTGCAATTGTATAAGCAAGGGAGATTAATAATATGAGAGAAAGTGGCCGTTGTCCTGATGCATTAGTATTTTCTAAATTATAACCACCACTCTCAAAATCTCTAAACATCTCTTCAATATCAAAACGCTGTTTATAAGCTTTGATAGCCGAATCTAACTCATCTAAATTAGTTAAGATAAACCAGCCTTCCTCCGGCGCAACTCCAAAGCGTTTCCGTTTCCATTTACCCGGAAGATTAAAGCTGACAAAACAATAGTAGTTTTTGTATAGGGCTAGTATTTGATTTCTGAAAAATATCCGTACATCTGAAGAGACAGAAAGTCGAAGATAGTGTTTCTGATTATTCTTTTACTCACAGGGAACAATCCTAGAAGTTTCCATTGCATTGCACCTACACCGTCTATAATCCGATCCGATCCCACAATTGGCAAACCATTCATCCATGCCGTAGCACTCCAAATCAGTCCATGCTCTCAGCAAATAACTTGCTCTGCTTTGAATGGAATCCAATTTTTCAATTTGATTTCGCCGTGCATCTGCAATCGAACCGCAGATGCGATCACAGTTTCAGGAGCGATCGCGTGTTCAAGATACCGTCTTGCTGCTTCTGGTAAATGAGATAGTTCATCTGAGTGGAATACACGCTCCTTGGATGTCGCTGAATCCCATAGCATATTAAGAGAAATTTGTTTGGTCATAATTGCCTCCAGTATTTTGATTTTGATGTTTGTTTCGATTGCAGTCCATCAAGATGCGAACTCATAGTGAATCTCTGTAGTTCTTCCTTTAAAATAAAGCCGAGTGCCTTCTGGATACTCCCATCCCACCTCGCCTTCTAAAGGAATCAGCATCCCATTACGAACTGAATATTCCCAGAATCGACCGCCCCAAGGCATAGCAGTCAGCTTGTCACGATAACGAGCCTCAGCCCGACAAGTAGCGATCGTCCCTTCAGCATTAAACTGAAATACGAGGGAGACAGTTGTTGCGCCATCCGTCAAAGTAGCGCGGGCGGAGGTGTCATTAATTGCGTCCCAGCGCACACCCTGACTGGGTAACAGAGCCGTGGGATACCACACTGCCTCAGCAAAGTACCGCAACAATTCACCTTGGTTCAATTCAGGCGTACCATGCATTTTTGCAACGGTGAGAAGACCGAATAATGATGCGTGTAAGTTGCCTTCTCCTAACAGATATGTATCATGAACAAAGGCATTAACTCCTGGAGCCATCTGGATGCGTGCATCCCAATCAAAACCGAGGCGTTGAGTCATCACAAGTTGGGTGGCAGTAAACGGATTCCACTTGGCTTCCGTTTCATTCAGATTGAACTGTCCTTGCTGAAAGAGCTTGACCACAGCCACGATCGCTTGTCCATCCTTGAGTACTGTCCGAAAAAATCGCTGTACGGGATCTGGTAAGCCTTCAATTTCTTTTTGCTCATAGATTTGGGGCTTAATTGTTCGCCGTCCATTTATTAATTTGGCTCGTAAGTTATCAGTGTTTGACTGCCAGCGATAGCTACCATAGATCGCAGCAAGTCCGAGGCAGACTATGATTAAAACACCAATCATTGCAATCCATTTCATCCACATGATGCTTACCTATGGTTGTTAATTCAGAATTTGATAGATAGTGATGATAAGAATGATTGCGAAAATAGTTGTATAGATTAACTTCGTGTACTTGGCTAGCCAACTTGGAAGATAAATATCAAAATTGTCCTTTGTGGAGTTTGAGTATTTTCGGGCAAGCAAATTTAATGGGCAATGGGATTTAAAAGTTAGTAGGGTTAGCCCTTCTAGCAATATAAATCCATAACCAATCCAAAGCCAGAGATCGAGTTTATTTGCAATCGCGGCATAAAGCATATAGAAAATCACAAAGTTGAAAAATACCCATATCAACGTGTGAATGACTTTAATTAAAGTCAATTTTGTTTCACTTTCCATACTGTCTCAGTATAATTTCTTCATTTTCGGCGTTAAATCGCGCCATTCGTTCTATTTTTGAGTTCATAACATTTGATTGCACAACATTCCCTGACATCTTGCCAAGAATGATTTGCTGATGTTTTTTTCGCAATTAACTGCTTGCAATTTCCCTTCCAGAGCATCTAGCAGATATAAACGCCCCTTACTCTTGATCAGAATGGAGCGCTCTCTTTTTAGGCGTTTCTACAAGCACAGAGATAACGAGCAAACTTAGCCCAATAATTTTGATAAAGGCGTTGATTGCATGTGCATATTCCCATTGATTACAATATCGCGTCCAATTCACGGGAACGGGATTCGTCGACCATTTGGCGAATTCAGCGTTCATTGGCGCGACAAACGTTATCCAACTCACAAACGCCAGTACCAAAAAAATCACTCCGCCCAAAGTCCAGTAGAAAGTTGAACCACGTTTGCGAACAAGAAATACCAACACAATTCCCGTCAGAATTGCTGTAATTTCAAAAGCTGCGCCGACTGAGCCAAACAACTTATAAACATTTTCAAAAACCGTTACTTTAACCCATAGTTGTTGGTCAAACTGCATTCTTTGCGGCAACTCTAGCAAATGTGCCATAGACAAACTGAGGCTAAACGAAGTCAGCATAAGTGTTATGAATCGCCAAGCTTGTATGAATGTCATTGTTCTCTGCCTCACAATAGTATTAATTAGGTTTAAACAAAGAAGTTTGATATCTACGTTGCTTTTTCATATTCCCCTATGTTGACAATTGCATCAGCTTCAGATATTGGTTGCAGTCTGGTACGGTTACGCTTCCACCAAAGCGAATGAGGTTGGTATTGTTGTGATATCAGTCTGTGCCAAAGGATTGCCTGCAAATATTAAGCTTATGGTGGCTATAAAAACCAGAATTAATTGTTGCCATTTCATAGATTTCATCCTCGTGAACGATAAGAACATTGACTATCTCTCATGACATTGAAAAAAAATATAGTAAGAGCAAAAACTAGGAGAAAGAATGTGTAATTTTAAAAAAATCTATTTTTTTTAACTATAAATCTAGTTTTCATTTCTTATTGTTTTGATATTTATTGGTTGTAGTATTTATCAAATAACCGCCAAATCCTGTTATCCATAACACAATTGGATAAACTACCCATCTTTCTGTTCCGCCGATGCCGATAAAAGAAAAAATAATGTGGGGAACAAACATAGCGGCAAACCATGTAAGTAATGCAACTGAGCCAAATAGAATCCCGATGTATTTGAAAGGTGCTAAAGCAATTTTGGAAGATGCGATCGCTGACAATCCACCAGATAAAAATGTAAGCATTGCGAACATTCCATGATAAGGAGCTTTGTCTCCGGAAAAAATGCCAATGCCTACTAAACCCAAACCAAATAGAGCAACCGGAATGCTGAAAAGCAGTTTTTTGAAATATCTATTCTGATAAAATGTCGCTGTCAAAATCATCAGCCCTGATAACAGCATAGTGATATTAAAAATTCGAGAAGAAGGCTGATAGATTAAGCTGTTGGGGGGTTTTGTTGCACCAAGATCGCTTATTTCGCTGTTAAAAGTTGTGTAGCCAGTGCCAGATGGATACAACGCTTCGGCGGTAATAATGCCCATTAAGGCAAATGAACCAGCAAGAAAGAGTAATAGACCAGAAAGTTTTAATTTATTCATAACAGATTGTTTCACTCGATTTTTTGAGCAGACGTATCGCGATTGCGTTCCCGTAAAACTAATCCCGTAACTTTTCCTTGAGTGTTTTTGACGAATTTAATTTCCGTTTCAGACTCTTTTAGAAAAAAGTCGGTTTCTGATTCGGCGAACAACTCAAATGTCGGCTGTCCGGTCGCCTGACTCATTAATTTCCCGTTTTCGTTTGTGATAGTGAGAATAAAGTTTGGGGCAATTTGATATTGTCCGGCGTAAATGTCGTATATTTTGGGTTCAACCGAAACGATGACTTTTTCTTTTGGAAGATACTCAAACCAGCCATATTCTTTGGCAATGCTTCGCATTATTTCTTCTGCAAGTGCATCACCGTTGTCTGAATTGGTCATTACAAGCGCACCTTGCCCACTGTCGTTATAGGCAACCATCAAACATCTGTAACCTTCGTTCCCGCCGCCATGAACGAAACGGGCGGATTGATTTTTTCCTCGCAGTTCGAGTCCAAGTCCCCATCCTCCGATTTGCGGCGTGAGCATTTCATTAACCATTTGGACAGATAAAACTCTGTTTGACTTTCCGCTTTTGGACTTTTGAATTTCAATTGCAAAACGAGCAAGATCGGAAGGCGTTGTCCAAAGTCCGGCAGCCGCCATTTCAGGATGTATATACCAATTACCTTTAATCTTTGTTCCATCGGATTTATAACCGATGGCGGCTGAAGCCCGAAGTTTTTTCGGAAGCGTTTGCTGATAAGTACTGCGGGTCATATTAAGTTTTTTAAGAACCTCTTCCTGCATAAAGGAGGGAAACGGCTTTTTGGTTACATCTTCCGCCAGTTTTTGCACAACGACATAGCCGCCTCCGGCGTATCTAAAATCTTTGTTTAGTGTGCCATCAACCCTTATCGGAATTGAATTAGCTGGCGTTACTCCGTCTAAAATTTGCAGAATTGTCGGAATTTCTTCATCCACCACGTAACCGCGAAAGCCCGAAACCGTCAGACTGGCACTGTGACTTAACAAGCCGCGCAAAGTTACCTTTTGCTCTCTCGTAAAATTGTTTTCGGGAACTTTCCACGAAACAAGTTTTTCATTCACATCTTCGTCAAGATTCAATTTATTCTCTTGGACGAGTCGTAACATCGCCATTGCTACTACCGGCTTACTAATTGATGCTGCTTGAAAAAGTGTTTCGGGAGTTATAGATCTATTCCCGCCTGTTTCTTGAACTCCGTAACCACGCGCCCATTCAATCTTTCCGTTGTTAATAACGCCAATACTAACACCGGGAGTTTTATAAAATCGCATTCGGTTAACAAGTTTCATAGCCATATTCGGCTCACCCTTGACAATAAACGGCAGAAGCAACCCGTTCTCGACGCGCCGAATTCTTTCGTTTAGCCTTGTACTTTGGGTTGATGTATAAATTCGCTTTTGAGCTAATCCGGTTGGCGGAAATATATTGATAATACTCAGGCTTAAAGATGTGCATAAAAATAGGATAATAAATACTGATGGTCTTATTTTCATAAGTTGGAATTACGGATTTTTTTTAAACATGAAGAGTTTAATTTTGAATTCTATGGAAACCCTTTTCGTCTAATTTTCAATTTTATAAATTAATACAATCATTTCCGCATAAACCAATAAACGGGGCGGCGTAGTGACACTAGCTACGGCGAAATCAAGTATATTTATACCGAGCTAATGTCTTTGATTCCCACAGAAAGACTACAATAACAGCAGCGATCGCAATTATTGAATAGTGAATATCAGGATAGTCAACTAGCGGATTGTGGTTTTGGTCTTTTGGAAATAAAATTCTACCAATATTAGCCATGCTATGAAAAATGATGCACGCAAATACACTCTTTCCAGTGTTGTTATAAAGCCAAACAATAAGTATCCGCATACCAACAGTACCGAGAGTTGCCCATAGTATCCATATAAAATCGTGACCCTGTTGAATGATTGATGGGTAATGCAATATTGCCCATACCAAGCCTATAATGATGGCGGTTGTTAGTGCACCCCATCGTTCTTGCATACTATCAACGGCATATCCCGACCAGCCAACTTCTTCACCTGTAGCAAGGATGAAAAAGGCAACAGAAATTACCGCGTTTTTTAGAAACGGAATTTCCACTCCTACAGGAAGTGGCAGTCTAAACAAGTGCATTACTCCATATATCAATAGATATATTATTGGCATCAAAAAAATAACAGGCAAATACCAAATTTTTTGCCTAATTCTTGAAAAATCAAAAACTCTTTTTAACAGACTCTTTATACCAATAATCCCCTCTTCTTTATAAACAAGGGTGCAGGCAGCTATTAACGGTAAAAAGGCGGCTATAAGGTCAGTAATAGGAACATCCAGAGGAAGTCTTTTAACTTCGACCATTGTTTCAATTACCCATAATGGAATAATAAGAGCAAAAACCAGGAGAAAAAATTTTAGTGGTGATTTATTTGATGATGTGCTGGTATACATAATTGTGATTTGTTAAATGTCGTTTTATACTGATTAGTTAGAAAGTGATTTTAAATATAACTATTTCATTATGTGCAAATAAACCAGTCAACAGGTCGGCGTAGTTGGGGCAGCAGATGTTGTTTCACTCAATCAGTCTTGCTATTAAACATATTTATGGGGAAAGCTCCTGATTTAAGTTGAATACTCTGATCCATTGGAACGCGCCAGAAGTATCAAACGTGCAATTCCATTTACTACGCCCAAAACCGCACACACACTCAGCCAAAGCATCAGATCCGGCATAGATCGAAACAACAGTACATATCCAAAGAATCGATCCCACACCAATGCCAATAGCCAAGGCAATACGAGTAGGAAAAACCCTGGCAAGAATGTGCAGCCAATCCCTAACCAGACACGCCACAAGGGAGTTCTACGAATCGCCTGTTTCCATTGCGGTAAGTAAAGCAAACTGCGGATTGCCAGCATTACACCTATAAACATCAACAGTGCGATCGCTATACCCCACAAGGTTATTGAGAACCCACCTGCGGCAGGCTGCCCATCCTTTAGTAATTGAATCAGTCCAGTTTTGATTTGCGGAAATGCCATTGGAATTAACGGCGACGCATAGATGTTGCAAAGTAGCGAAATTCCATACTTTTCCTTCGGCAACAGCCCAACATACGTAGAGAATGTAGACAAAACTCCAGAGTGTTCGATCACTGGTTCACCGTTCTCGCTGCCCTTAACCCAACCCATGCCATAGGAACTACCGATGGTTTTGGGTGGAGTGTGCATCAGCGCCACACTACTTTCAGAAAGCAATTTTGTTTCTTTAAATTGTCCACTGTTGGTTTGGAAGATTAGATAATTTGCCATGTCCTCTGCGGTGGAAACGATCCCGCTACTGCCGCTCAGATAACCAGACATTTCTGGATATGCGAAGGGCAGTCCAAATGCCATCAAATGTCCTTGTACCATGTTTGTAGCACCTTGGAATGCGTCAGCACTTGTAGTTGCATTGAGCGTCCGCGACATTTGAAGAGGTGTAAAAATATGCGTTTGTAAGTAGGCTGAGAATGGCTGTTGACTCACCACTTCAACCACTCGCGCCAACACTTCGTAATTGGGATTGAAATAGTTAAACTGAGCGCCGGGTAAGGCAACGGGACTTGCTCGATTGAGGCTAGTAACGCGCTCGCTAATTGTTTTTGCTTGGGAAACCTGCAACTCAGAAAAGCCTACGTCAGATAAACCACTCACTTGATTGAGGAGATGACGAATGGTTATTTTGGCAGCGATTCCGCCAAGCGGACGCTGCGCGAACGTCGGATCAGCCAAGGTGAATTCTGGTAAATAAGTTTGCACGAGTGAATCTAGATTAATTTGTCCCGCTTCGACCAACTGCATCACTGCAATTGCAGTAAACGATTTGCTCAACGAAGCAATCAAGAATTGGGTCTGTGCTGTAACAGGGCGATCGTTATTTGCTGTACTGTATCCCTTAATGTGCAACACTTGGTTATTGTGAGTAATGGCGACTGCCAAACCAGGAATGTGATGAGTCTTCATTTGAGTTGTGATGAAGCGATCGATCCTATCATCCAAGTCCAGTTGGTTTGCACTGCCATTGATGTTGAATATGATGACAATCAACACACTCATGAATATCAAAATGAGGCGGAAAAGTTTGTTCATTGGGTTAGATTTTGTTGATTGTCATAAAGCATAATTCGCCATAAAATGAACATGATCAAGGCAGCAATTTAAGCTTCTAAGATTAGTTTCTTTGGCTCTAATAGTCTAGAACTACGTCATTTTGCATTTAGCTATAGGACTCCTATTTGATTTTTGAAAAAATTCCGTATAACTCGAAAGGGCTGATTTCCCATTCCTTACTCCCTACTCCCTGCTTATCGCGCTTGCGCTGCGCTTCTCTTTCAGAGACGCTAACGCGAACGCGCACCACGTAAATAAGTTCAAGAATCAAATCGGATTGCTATAGAATTACACCCTATTTATACATAAAGACCGTCACTCTAACCCAAAGTTGCCGATCAAACTGCATTCTTTGCGGCAACTCTAGCAAATGTGCCATAGACAAACTGAGACTAAATGCAGCCAGCATGAGTGTCATGAATCGCCACACTTGTATAAATGTCATTTTGCTTTGCCCTAAAGCATATATATCTCGGCAACTTATGTTAGACAAATAATGAAATGCTGCGTTAGTATCGGAGGGCATAACTAAATTAGCTGATGGGTTGGAAATTTCTAACTAGCAACCTCATAGATATTCCAACTCTATCAATACTTTTGCCAAAATAAGAGCCTAGAAAAATTTTGCCAGTTTTGCCAAAATTACCACCATTAATTTGCTTTATCGCGCAAGGAACGCAAAAGTTGGCCAACTGTAGCTCCTGCTAGATCAATCCACTGATGGAGTGAGAAGTGCAACTTAGATTTGAACTGATTGACCCAATCGTTGTAAAGGGTGGAGTCAAGAGTCTTAAACCATTGAGCATAATTTCTAAAGGCTTCATCAATTAAGTTGACAAAGGCTTCGCCAATAGCTTGGTTGTGAAGACCTGGAATTAAAATTAGTTTTTTACCCAAAAATTATGCAGCTTCACAGAAAATTGGATTATTACTAATAGCTGCAAGTTGATTATCATTTTTATTATCTGTATATTTTATTTTCTGGAAGTCCCTAACCCTCTCCTAAGAAACAGTATTTGCTTGGGGCTGAGGAGTAAGCTCAAAAC
>NZ_JABXKN010000002.1:0-9271 GCF_017115065.1 Nostoc sp. JL23 | reverse complement strand
AAATCGTCAACTCAAGTATTTAGGGGGATTAGCTAAAAATCGCAAAGTTATTCTCAATATTCAAGATAATATTCAACAAACAATTAGACTAGATGAATTAGCAGAGAGTCTGCCCAAAGAGGCTTTTACAGAAATTAAATTAAATCTAGACAAACCAAAAACAGTATGGGTTGTCACTAGAGAAATAGAGATATCACAACTGAAAGGAAAGCGAAATATTGCTATCGTCATGAACGCTCCGACTTTCTCGCAAGCCACTGATATTGACTATTTTATCACGCCAGATGCTCTACTTGGGGAGACCCCAAGACCGCACTGGCTCACCAATGTTTCTTCATCAATTGTCACACCATAATGGATAGTTGACACTTATGGCTCAAGAAATTGGGTAGAAGTTTTTTATAGAGAAGCTCTCGTGTTGGTTAGGGCTAAAAGAATATCAAGTCCGAGAGAAAAGAAGTCTACTTAGACATTTTATTTTAGTTTTTTGTGCCTATACTTTTATTCTTTGGCATCAGTTAACAGGAGGCTTGAGACGTAGGTGGGCTAACAAACCTTTAAACACCTTTACTGAAGCAATAGATGCCTTTAGAACAGCTATGTCTTATCGATTTTTTGACTGGTTGACCTTCAACCGTGACGTATTTGCTGCTCATAAAGCTAGTTTGGGCTTTATTTGGGCTTTATTTTTGTCTAAGTCCCGCTAAGAAAAATGAGGGTCTCGGCTATGTCTACCATTGTATCTCGCCTCGATATCGTACAAATCTTCTGTGACGTAGATGATTTTTGCAACCAGTGGGAGAACTTGTGGCAACAAGTGCCACAGTTACCATCCACACTCATGAGAGCACCGCAGCAAATCAAAAATGCATTTATCAGAGGTGATGACAATTGCGATTGCATTTCACGGTAGTGGTTATAAAACTTTCAAGGAGTTCTACACCTTGCACGTGCTACAAAGTTGGCGTGGAGCGTTTCCCAACTTGGTGAGCTACACCAGGTTTGTGGAACTGATGCCTTGGTGTTTAATGTTGTTGTGTTGTTTTTTACATACACGCACGGGAGAGGTTACAGGGATTAGTTTTATTGATTCTACTCCGATAGATGTTTGTCACAATTGTCGCGCACACGCCCATAAAGTTTTTAAGGGGTTAGTGAAATGGGGTAAAAATTCTGTGGGCTGGCACAATGGAAGTAAACTTCATTTGATTATTAACGATTGTGGAGAATTACTGGCATTCAAGCTAACGCAAGCCTTTGTAGATGACCGTAAGCCAGTACCTGATATGACCAAAGACTTAGTTGGTAAACTGTTTGGAGACCGAGGATATATCTCACAAAAATTATTTGAGGAGTTATATCAGCGAGGTTTAGAGTTAGTCACCAAATCTAAAAAGAAAATGAAAAACCGTTTAGTAAAACTGATTGATAAAATTCTTTTACGCAAACGGGCGGTAATTGAATCTGTCAATGACCATCTCAAAAATATGTGTCAAATAGAACACTCAAGGGCGTCGTAGTATCTTTAACTTTTTGGTCAATCTGATGGCTGGACTGGCTGCTTACACCTATTTGCCCAAAAAACCGTCGATTGATATTTACCCAAAAGATTTACCTGCACTACCTCCTGCCGTTTTTTAGCTCCGTCGAACTCACGTATGTTTAAGCTGCGTTCAACCAGAGCGGTTTTACGTCCGTCAGCAACCAGCGCTGGTGCAAGTGTTTTACCCGCTTTGCCGCAGCCGATAATAATGTCGTCATAGTGTTGAGTGTCCACTTCCATATCCTTTGGGTTTGATCGGGTGAATACGATTTCTAGAAGTTGTTATGAATTTTAGAAAAACTGGCTAACTAAGAGAGTTTTAGCGATAACGTATTTGACGAGCGTAACTCAAGATGCTTGCCCTAGCTGATTTTCCAAAAAGTGCATAACACCCGTGCTTAGGATTCAACTTTTTCTACAAGCTTGCTTCATCAAGATACGGTTGTTTTTATACACCTCTAAAGTTTCAGCCTGCGGATTATCTAACGTGCCATCCCACACCGAATATTCATAATTTCTATTCCGAAACTTATACACTCGAACACCTTCTGTCACTTGGCTAGTTCCTTTGCCCAAACTTAAATTACCGTTGGGACTGGTCGCGCGATAGAGCAATTCACCGGAATTATAATTCTGCCAAATATTGATGTTGTACCCACCCTGGCATTTTGTACTCAGGATGAGGCCAGCAGTAGAATCAGCAGAAGCTCTTAAGGAAAAATTAGCTAAGATACTGATTGGCAGAGCCAGGAGTAACGCGGATATTTTCATAAATTTTGTAAAATTAATGAGTTTGACATTACTTGATTGCTGCTACAACTTCATCTGTAGAAAGAACTGCATTAGCGATATACCCAAAGTTGATCAGTGCTGCCTTATAGCCGTCACCCAGTTTTGGATGTCGAGAAGCTGCTGTTGCATCCTTAATGCTGTTTCAAAAACGCCAAGGTGCGATCGCGTGTTAATTATGCAACTTATTGGCGATCGGCGGAACTAAGTGCTTGATAGATTAAAGGTGCAATGATAGCGATATTTTTCACCAACTCATCCGAGAGAGAAAATCGCTGTTTTAAGTAATTAGGATCGTTGTAACTCACCCAAACCTTGCCGTCAGTCGCTTCCCATGCCAGTACTTTCAGGGGTAAATCCAGGGCGATCGTTGGTTCTGCCACCATGAGGAAAGTTCCAGCTTTCGGATTGCCAAACAGCAACAACTGTGTAGGACACAGGCTTAGTCCGACTTTTTCGGCTTCAGCCTGTTGATCAATGCGGACAAAAATGGTGATGCCTTTTACTTCAAGAATGGCTTCTAATCGATCAATGGTTACAGGCACTGAATATTGACTAAGCTGGCTAATGATGCCGTTGTTTGCATTCATTGCAGTGGATTTCTTGTAAGATAAAAACTGGGTGATATGGTCGTTGGGCTTTTCAAAGATTGAGGTCTGACAATCCGGGATGCTCGTCAGGACGACGACCCAATATCCAGTGGAATTTGCGTTCGCGTAGCGTCTCCTTTGGAGAATCGCTTTGGTGAATTGGCAGGTCGTTGATGCTGGCAATACGCCATCGCATGAATCCATATTCATCGAACTCCCAATTCTCATTGCCATAAGAACGGAACCAGTTGCCAGAATCATCATGCCATTCGTAAGCAAATCGGACAGCAATTCGGTTGTCTTGAAAAGCCCAAAGCTCTTTGATCAGACGGTAGTCCAATTCTTTAAGCCACTTACGTGTCAAGAATTGTGCGATCGCCTCACGACCAGATAGAAATTCTGAGCGGTTGCGCCAAATGCTATCCGACGTGTAAGCGAGTGATACTAGTTCAGGGTTATGTGTGTTCCAAGCATCCTCTGCAATTCGGACTTTTTAGATAGCGGATTCACGATCGAAAGGCGGCAGGGGTAGTCGAGAATTTTCGGGGTTGTTCATAGTATGTAAGCGGTAGAATCGCGATTCTCGTTCCGAGAGGCAACTCTTGGAGACGCTTTGCGTAGCTTGCTTCCACGGAGTGGTACGCCAACGTCTCAGCATGATTAGATTAAAATTACAGCAGATTTCAAGTTGCTGGAGTACACAAACTAAGTCCCAAAGCCAGGTATGAACCCTGTTTTACTTCTGGATTCTGAATTCTGCTGTAAGTGCGTGCCGACCGAATTACCTCAAAAGCAGTTTAATACAGATCAATGACTACCACCCGCGATGTGCAGCGTTTCCCCAGATGCCCCCGTCACAACTGCGATTTTTCCCTCTAGTTTTTTCATGATGATTTCTTAGGATCGGGCAGCGTGAACTCCACAGTTTCGCTAGTGATTACTTTGTGCGTGGGGTCAGCTAGTTCGATCAGCACCTTGTGTACGCCAGGTTCTAGTCCGACCAGGATGATCGTTTCCCCACTAGAATCTACAAAATGCCACGGCAAATCGTCAACGGTGATGTGGATATGACCGATGCGCGGCGATACTTCGAGGGCACTTTTGCTGAACACTGGCAACACGCGCAAATTCTCCGTCCGGTACTGGATGAAGACACGTCCCTGTGCCAGTGGTTTGGGAAGCGGTGGATCGACAATCAGCTTGGGTGGTGCTTCGTTTTCAATCGCAATCAACGGTGATGATCCAATAATGTCCCTAGCGCTCGGTGTGTGGCTGTTCATAGCAGGTAATTACCTGAGAGTAGTTTGTATTACGATCGAAATGGCACTAAGATAAGCCGAAAGTCTTGTTTCACCCCGTTCCTAGCCTGTAGGCTGGGAATGTATTTCGAGAGGCTCTGCCTCTGATCAAGCCTTTGGAGGCGGAGGCTCTCAGAATTAGTTCCTAGCCTGGAGGCTGGGAAGCAAGGGTTGTATTTTAACTTAGTGCCATTCCGCTTTCCCCTTTTCCCCTACCTAACTCGGTAAGCAGCAAAGCGATGGAAGAGCGTCTTTTCCTTTCCCTAAAAACATCGATCGCATCCTATTGCAGATGTTTCTTCAATTGGGCAGCAGCTTGAACAAACAGAGAGCGGACTTGTGGCAGCTCGGCTAAACCATTGAGCAGTCCAAAGTCATGAATCATGCCGTTGTACTGCACCGTTGTCACCTCTACCCCAGCTTCATCGAGCTTGCGTCCGTAGGCTGTGCCTTCGTCATGCAAAATATCGCTCTCTGCAACCACAATTAATGCTGGAGGCAAGCCTTTGAGTTGTTCAACCGTCGCTTGTAAGGGAGATGCGTAGATGTCTTTGCGCTTTTCTGGGTCAGGGATGTATAGGTCATACATCCACTTCATCGTGGGTACGGTTAAGTACCGTTTGTCGCCGAATTGATGATAAGAATTCGTTTCAAAATCGGCATCGACGATCGGCCACATCATGATATGTAACTTGATGTGTGGTCCTCCGTTTTCTTTCGCCTTCAAAGCAGTGACTGCTGTCATATTTCCGCCGACACTGTTGCCGACCACTGCCAGATTCTTGCCATCCACCCCAATCTCCTCACCATGCTCGGCAACCCATTTTGTCGCAGCATAAATCTCATTGATCGCCTGTGGGTACTGAGCATCTGGCGTGCGCGTGTAGTTGACAAAGACACCTGCAAATCCTGAAAGCACAACCAGATCGCGAACCATGCGCTTGTGTGTTGGATAATCACCCAACACCCAACCACCACCATGAATAAAGATGAAAACAGGCAATGTGCCTTTGACGCCTTCCGGTCGCACGATATTGAGCGTAATCGAATAACCGTCAGCAGTAATTGTCTTCTCAGACTCTTCAATGCCTGAAAGGTCTACTGGAACGGAAGCCTGTGCATCCACGAGAACTTGACGCGCTTCGAGTGGAGGTAATGTCTCTAGAGGCACACCTCCTGAGTTCAGGACTTTCAAAAATGCCTTCACTCCTTTAGAAAGACGTGGATCATCTGCAACTTCCAAAATTTTTGCTGCTGGCGAGTTTGTTTGAGCAACCATGACATTCTCCTTTGATAAGTAGTAAACAATTTGTTGAAATGACACTGTTAAGTGAATTGATTTAACAGTGATACTTGATTCAGCAGTGATTGTGGAATGGCAATCACTTTCTACTGACATCGTTTCCCAGCCGGAATTATTTGTTACTGGTGAAAAGGTTGTTGACCTAGCGGGTCGCTGCCTCGATCGGTTGTTTCCACACCGCAGCAGCATAGAGCGAGTTCTCAAAATCGGGGGCAATATCGCCTGTGATACGTGCCTCATGATGCGCCCAGTCTTTAAAGAACAAGTCGTGACTAATGCGCGATACTATTGCAGGTACGTCGCGGCGGATGCTATGGATGTCACCAACTGGCAATCCGAAGCTGACCAAACCAGCAGGATTAAATACGTGAATATCTTTCAGATAAGGGGCAGTGCCAGGTACTTTTTCTTGGTATTCGTGGGCGCTACCGAGGTAAGGATGTGCCCCCAAACCGTCGTCGTGCAGGTCTTCTGGTGGCTCGTAGCGATCGCGCCAGAGGGCAATATGCTGGGCAAAGTCGGCTAGTTCGGGACGCTTTGTTGGGTCAACGAAGTAACCAGTGCCAGCGATCGCAAAATCAAACTCGAAAACATCATCGTTCACCTGGATGGCAATGCGATCGCCCAGTTTCCGTGCCGATTTCCAAGGTGCAGATAGATGGATGTGAAAGTTCGGGAAAGCGATCGCTCGCTTAATCGAGTTCGGGGGTGGCGCGGTGCCTGCTTGACGAAAGTGCCAAGCCTGGAACCAGCGGGCTGCATCGGGTAGTTGGGGATAGTTGTCGTAAGCACCAGGGTAATCCCGTACCCGAAGGACTGACAGAGATGCGATCGCCGATCGCCGTACAAATAGATGTACTGCCTTCGCTCCCGATTCCAGCGCCACTCCTGCTGCATCGAAAGCTGAAGCCGCCGCACCCAGCACCGCCACAGTCTTACCGCGCAGTGCTTCAAAATCGATGGCATCGGCGGTATGTGCGTACAACGTGCGGGGTAAGTCAGCCAGTATTGGAGGTATGTACGGACCACCCGTGCCAGCCACGCCATTGGCGAAGATAATTTTGCGCGTAGTCTCTAAGAGCGGGACACCGTTTACCTCAAGGTGTAGGCGGAAGAAACCTGCGACTGGTTCAATCCGCACCAACTTCGTCTGGTAACGAACCTGGATACCCAGGAAATGCCGATACCAACTGAGGTACTCAGCCCAAGCCACTCGCCCAATGCGATCGATTTTCGCGTAGGCTGCCGCACCGTGTCGCGCTTCGTACCAGGCTTGAAAGGACAATTCTGGGATGCCTAGTTCTGGACCAGGCAGATGTTTCGGTGTGCGGAGCGTTCTCATGCGCGCTCGCGTCAACCACACGCCTGCATGAGCCTCGTCATCGGCTGCATCGATCTCGGTCACGCGACCGATCCCAGCACGTCGTAGCGCAAATACAAAGGTGCTACCGCTGCCGCTGCCACCTATTATAGTGACATTGTGATCGATGCCAGGGCGATCGGGTACCCAGTTTTCGGGATCGGGACCGAGCAGGCGTAGTGCCTCGCGGGCAGCAAAATCGGAATTGCTCGTTGTTGTCATGTCGATCTCCTCAGATATCGTTGCGATGGATGAAAAAATCGGAATAGCAAACAATTAAGCTGTTACTAGGTTCTT
Organism: Nostoc sp. JL23; assembly: GCF_017115065.1. Taxonomy (NCBI): domain Bacteria; kingdom Bacillati; phylum Cyanobacteriota; class Cyanophyceae; order Nostocales; family Nostocaceae; genus Nostoc; species Nostoc sp. JL23. The sequence continues at coordinate 2,091 of NZ_JABXKN010000002.1, read as the reverse complement.
ATTCGCGGGTTTGGATTCGCTAGAACGTGTTATGCACAACTGCCAGAAGCTAGAAAAGGGTTCGTGTTGCTACCACGTCGTTGGGTAGTAGAGCGCAGTTTTGCATGGACGGCTCGGTTTCACCGTTTAGCATGAGATAGACATAAACTGCTTTGTCTAAACCACCATGAACGGTTAGATCAGCTTGTCCATCGACATCTAAATTGAGTTCGCGCACCATCACTCTCGCATTAACTGGCTCTTTGAAAATTCCAGTGCGGACGGCTTTTCCTTTCCAGCTCACTTCACGCGGCAGCCCGACATTAACAGAGATAAGCTTCATCTTTAACTCCTTTTGGACTTCAAATCTGTGCCATACCACCATCGACAAACAACTCAATGCCGTTCACAAAGCTGCTGTCGGCTGAAGCCAGAAAAACAACGGCTTTGGCAATCTCATCGGGTGTGCCGACTCGCCCTAATGGAATAGTGACAGCTTGGCTGTCCACGAATTCTTGCAACTGCTGGTCATTCAGTCCCAAATGATCGTAACCAGGAGTTGGAACCACACCAGGGCTAATGGCATTTACTCGGATCTTGCGTTCTCTGAGGTCGAGTATCCAATTCCGAGCAAACGATCTCACGGCGGCTTTGGTGGCGCTGTAAACACTGAAAGCTGGCGTACCTTTTATAGAAGTAATCGAAGCATTCAGGATAATAGAAGCGCCCTCTGGTAACAGTGGCAGCGCCTTTTGTACGGTGAACAGCAAACCTTTGACATTTACGTTGAATATTTTGTCAAAGTGTTCCTCAGTGATTGCTCCAAGTGGGGCAATTTGTCCACCGCCAGCATTAGCGAAGATGATATCGAGGTGTCCAAGCTCAAGCTTAATGGTGGCAAACAGACAATCGAGGTCTGCCAGATTAGAAACATCGCTCTGCACAGCCGTAACATTTTTACCAATGGCTTCTACAGCAGCATCCAGTTCGACTTGGCGACGACCCGTGATGTAGACATAGGCACCTTCGGCAACAAACTGTTTGGCTGTGGCAAGACCGATACCACTATTGCCACCCGTGACAAGGGCGATTTTTCCTTCTAGTTTTCCCATTATGCGAATCCTCTGATTGTTGGGTTTAAAGCGGTAAGTTGTTAATAGAGAACGGAGTCAGCAGGAAGAATAGTCAGCCGATATTGGGGAGCAAGGGCGATCGTCTTTTGTATCTTAACAAGCGTGCCATTCGTTCTATAGAAGTTCATAACGTCCTCTAAGGGAGATATGCAGGTACACCCAGGATTTTGTCGCCAATTTCGCTAGAGATGCGATTGAAGTTGAACATCAAGTTTATTAGCAATGCTTTGTGAGGTACGCTCCGCTTTAATTAAATCTGCTGCCTTCTCGCCAATCATGATAGTCGGTGCATTCGTATTTCCCGTAGTGATTGTTGGCATGATCGAGGCATCAACAACTCGCAATCCCTCAACCCCATGTACCCGCAACTCAGGATCGACCACTGCCATTGGGTCAATGCCCATTTTGCAAGTACCAACCGGATGCCACACAGTGCTGCAAGTGTCCCGAATATAAGCTTCGAGTGCTGCATCACTCTGAACGTGGGAACCCGGAGCAATCTCCTCACCATGAAAATTATCAAAGGCACTGGTCTGAAACAATTGGCGGATTAATTTAACTCCCTCAACCAACTTTTGCACATCGGCTTGACTTTGTAGATAATTCATCCGAATGGTTGGTGGATCTTTGGGGTCAGGCGATTGGGCAAAGCCCACGCTTCTCCCAAGGGGAGACGCCAGAGGCGAACGCGATCGCAAAGTGACGCTGCCAATATTTTGGAAACGGGTAAGAGAGACTGCACCTGTAAATCCAAAATCAGCAGGAGTATAACCAGGTGACAAGAATTGAATCGGGCCGAAAAAGAACTGCAAATCGGGTGTAGACTCCACATTGCCCTTGCTATGCAAAAATAATCCGGCTTCAACTCCATTACTGGTGATGGCAGGGTGTATATCTTGAGTAACTTCTTGAACGACACAAGTGATATCATGTTCGGTAAATCACTTACGATTAAGCCCCGATTTTAATCCACCAGTGA
>NZ_JABXKN010000003.1:0-9308 GCF_017115065.1 Nostoc sp. JL23 | reverse complement strand
TAGTTCATCGTTTTCATCCCTACTTTTATCATAAGTGATTATCCGAACATGATATGAGAGGAGTATCACCAACCTCAGTTGGCCCATCCCACGCTTCAATCACCTGGATTTGTGGATAAATTTGACGCAGCCAATTTGCTCGAACTGTTAAAGGAATAGCAGTCACTTCTGGACACTCATAAATCATCACCAGCCGATGGCCAAGAAATGTTGATTATCAAAAGACTTTATACCTGAAAAAGAAGCTCGTTCAGGAATTCGGACTCTTCTTTGTTTGGGAGGTGATTAAAAATTTAGCAATGCCAGAATTTGATGATACACTTCTGGCGCTACAAGGAATTAGTGCTGCAACATATCTTGGACTTAGAGGGCAAGAGACGCGATAAAAGCCGTCTCTACAATAATTAGTCTTTTGTAGAGACGGCGATTTATCGCGTCTTTGTGATGATTTATCGCATCTTTAGCGATCTAGAATTCAAATGAGGTATTAGCTAACTTAGTCCATCAGATGCTGCTGTACTTGCGAAACTAGTTCATTTGTCCAGTAGTTGGCGAGTTCGGCACTGGCTGCTTCCACCATTACTCTGATGACTGGTTCTGTGCCAGAGGCGCGAACCAAAATTCTGCCGGAATCGCCCATTGCAGCTTCCGCAAGAGCGATCGCTTGTTGCACAGGTTGGCAATCTTGCCATCCCAAACGGCGATCGCGATCAACAACGCGCACGTTCCGCAACAATTGTGGATAGGTTTGGAAGCTTCGATCTACTAATTCGCTCAAGGGAACACCCGCCTCTCTCACCAAAGATGCTATGTGTAATGCTGTTAACAAGCCATCTCCAGTTACGGCATAATGACGGCAAAGAATATGACCTGATTGTTCGCCACCTAACATTGCTCCAGTCCGCTGCATTTCGGCTTGCACGTATTGGTCGCCAACTGCGGTACGAATTAAGTTACCACCAATTTGCTGCCAAGCTTTCTCAAAGCCTAAGTTGGCCATGACTGTAGATACAATCAGGTTGTCTGGTAATTGTTGGTTTTGTTGTAAGTGTCGTCCCCACAGATAGAGAATGTAATCGCCGTTAACTTGCCTGCCTGTATTGTCGACTGCTAAGACGCGATCGGCATCGCCATCGAAGCCAAAGCCGATATCGGCGTTGTGTTCTTGTACCGTTGCTGCCAGAATGTCTAGGTGCGTGGAACCGCAGTTAACATTGATGCGATCGCCATCTGCCTCGTTATGCAAACAGATTAACTCCGCCCCCATTTGTGTAAATACTGATGGTGCTAACCCAACTGCGGCTCCCCACGCCAAGTCTAAAACAATCTTCATTCCCTGAAGATTTAGGGCACCGTTCAAGGGTTTTTTCAACGCCGAGCTATAATCTTCCACTAACTCGAAACGTGAGTAATGCCGTCCGCAATTATTGACTCTAGCGATCGGTGATATCTTGCCACGCAGTCCCGCTTCAATTTCTGCCTGCAATATTTGCGGTAACTTCCCACCATTGGCACCAAAAACCTTAATCCCATTGTCTTCTGGGGGATTGTGGCTGGCAGAAATCATCACTCCGCCAATGGCATCACTGATACTGGTGAGATAGGCAACGCAAGGAGTGGGACATAATCCCAAATACCAAACCTCTAACCCCGCTGCTGTTAACCCTGCACTCAAAGCCATTGCCAACATATCGCTGGAGTTTCTAGAGTCCTGTCCGAGAATGACTGGCCCTACTTGAGTAGCATGATTACGTAAAACAATCCCCGTCCAAAAACCAACTTGCAATGCTAGGGGCGCACTCAGTAATTCTCCCACTCGTCCGCGAATCCCATCTGTGCCAAATAAGGGATTTGCTGGTAATGAGATTAAATTTAGTCCAAAACTGCTCTCAATCCCTTTGCCCAATCCCTCAACTTCAGAAGTAGAACCCCCAGAAATGCCCGATGTCCGAGTTATAGATGAAACCATATTTTTAAACACTCCACACAATCACACTGAAAAATAAATAGCACTTAAGACTTTATTCAGCAATTTTGACATGCTTTTTCTCTTTAGAAATTCATTCTAGATCGAGATGTATTTACGTAATAATACTGAATTTTCCTTTCTTGGATTGTAAATCTTTGATAAAGTCAGTATTGGTTTTTACGTTATTAGTAAAGTCTCCACATCTTAGCTAATTATTCCTTTTATGCCGACAATTTTCGTTTTAATTTTTATCTGTATTAGTTCACACTTTACAATGCTATTACTAAGTAATAATGTAATAAATATTACTTTCTACGCATCACAAATATTTTCATCCAAGCGGAGAATGAAAGCAAGATTCAGCTAATAACGACAAAAAATCAAAATACTGGAATCTAAAATTCTGTCCTCTTAGCCTTGTTGCTGTGTTAAAAACGACAGAATCATTGCAGCTTAAAAAATTTTAATATAAATTCTCATCAAATAGTTTTAAGGTAACGTTTTAATGGCTTTTTTAGCCGTTAGTAAATCAAAACTCCGGCAGTTAACTTTTTAAAGTTGAGAAATTTAGCATGAGCAGCAATTTAGCAACCAAATTACGTGTAGGCACTAAGAAAGCCCACACAATGGCAGAAAATGTAGGTTTTGTCAAGTGCTTTTTAAAAGGAGTAGTGGAAAAAAACTCTTACCGGAAACTTGTTGCTAACTTCTACTTCGTCTACTCAGCGATGGAAGAGGAAATAGAAAAGCACCGCCAGCACCCAATAGTTTCTAAAATTAACTTTCCTCAGCTAAACCGCAAGCATAGCTTAGAGCAAGACCTGAGTTATTATTTTGGTGCAAACTGGAGAGAGCAAATCAAACTATCTCCCGCAGGTGAAGCTTATGTACAGCGCATCCGAGAAATATCTGCTACAGAACCGGAATTGTTAATCGCCCATTCATACACTCGTTACATAGGTGACTTATCCGGGGGACAAATTCTCAAAAATATTGCTGTAACAGCGATGAATTTGTCTGATGGACAAGGAACAGCCTTTTATGAGTTTCCAGAAATTCCTGATGAGAAGGCATTCAAAGCCAAATATCGGCAAACTTTGGATGAATTACCCCTTGACGAGGCGGCAACCGATCGCATCGTTGATGAAGCTAACGCCGCCTTTGGCACGAACATGAAGCTATTCCAGGAATTGGAAGGTAATTTGATCAAGGCGATCGGTGTGATGCTGTATAATAGTCTTACACGGCGTCGTACACGTGGTAGTACTGAACTCGTCACAGCTGAGTAATCGTGTTGAGATTGCGGAGTATGGTGTGTGGAGTCATAAGTCCAGATAGCCTGATGAAGGATAATTCATAGGTGTTTCTGGCGAAAGAGCGATCGACGCTCAAAATATTTAGGGGCAATAGCCTTGTGACTGCTTTTGAGATGTGAAAGCAAGCATGGGGAGATTGCCCCTCAATTATGTATGTTTAAGAAGCAATTAAGTTCTTGAGGGCCTCTTGAGCATCAGCGTTTTCTGGATCTATTTTTAATGCTTACTGAAAAACTGCTGTGGCCTCTTGTTTTGAGCTATCACTAGATTCATCATAGGAAATCTCTCGGCCAAGTTTGATGTAAAGTTCAGCCATTTTGCGACGTGGAATCATATTTCCTAGCGGCTGATAAAAAGCCATGACAAGTAAAGCCTTTTTGCTTGTAAAGTGGCAAATTGATATTAGAGCAGGTGTCATAACTGCCTTCACCAGTTTTTACCACCTTTTGGCAAATTCCCAGAACTTCATCTAGATTCTCCTGTTGAGCTAGTGTCTTGACTCTAGTTACTGTAATAATAATCCGTAGGTTCTTTGGCAGCAGCTTGGCGGTAAAGAGCGATCGCTTCTTCTGGTTTTTCTTGTTTCATCAAGATATCGGCCAGTTGTATATATGTTGAAGCTTCAGGTTTGATTTTAATTAGTTGGCGGTAAGCAGCGATCGCTTCATTGACGAAGCCACGCTCTAATGAAAGTGATGCCAAACGTTCATAATAGACTTCATTTGTGGAGTCATTTTTACTCGCTTGACGATAGATATCAACGGCTTCTTTATATTCCAGCATGTCACCCAGATAGTAGTAAGCCAGATAACTCTTGGGATCAATTTTCAAGGCCTCACGGTGAGCAGCGATCGCCTCTTCTCGTTTGCCTAATTTACGCAAGATATTACCTAAATTGTTGTAATTATCTGCATCCGGCTGAAGTTTCAGCGCTTGACGGTAAGCTAATAGTGCTTCCTGTGTATTACCAATTTCCATCAGCTGTGAAGCTAAAGTGTAGTAGTAATACGTGCTACTGTCAGGCTCAAGTTTGATAGCTTGACGAAAAGCGGCGATCGCTTCTGTGGCTCGTCCCTTTTTTGCGAGAAAATTACCTAAATTGACGTAAATATCGGCACTGGGATTTAATTGTAACGCTTGGCGATAAGCAGCGATAGTCTCTGCAATCTTGCCTTGGTTAGATAGGATATCTGCCAGCTTGGCGTAAGCGGAGCTATTTTTGCGTAGGCGTAGCCCGTCGTAGACATCGCGCTCAATCAAACTCCGCCAAATATTAGCGGCTTCTTCATAATTTTTCACTTCTTCGGCAGATGTTGCTTTTTGTTCCAACTCGGCGTAGATATAGCAAAGCTGTCACCAGGGGCAAGATAGCCTGAAAGTACTGCGGTGAATTACTTTTAGATATTTCAGTTACTAACCAGCCAAGGGATTAACAAAGCTGTAACAGCCAGCCTACTCGATCTAGCAGGAGCAAGTCGTGAAATTGTTCAATACATCGCTGGGCCAATTGTCACTCAGCAGAACGGTTGGCAACAGTCAATTCCCACTTGGGTAGGAAAAGCGAATGCCTCCGGCACGCTACGCGAACGCAGTTGATAGATTAGATGCAGCTTTACAAGAGATAGACAAGGGAGAAGTAGGTAAACTCGGCTCTAGTAGCGAATTTGTTGCACTGATGATGCCAATTGCTTTTGAAGTGCCGCTATCATCCCAATGGACAGATGTTATACCTCTGGGCAAGTTATGATGCCCTCGTCAGGCACAGACCTTTCAAGAATTTCAACTATGAAAACCTTTGGGAGAAGATTGGTACAACTCCGATTTTGTATGACAAAATCCGCTCTCGCTATTTTCCCCCATTAAGGAAGCTTGACTAGCTAACGATGTCAACCTCCTCAATGGTGGGCGGCTAGGCAAAAAGCTCGGAAGTCTTCTCCATCAGCGCGGTGCCTTTCATGGGCAGGCAGCCTGCAGGCGAGCCAATCAGGCTTACAGCATGGGAAGCACGCGGGGACGAGATCCGGTCGGGAAGGCTGCGTCGATTCGATCGAGTTCGGTTTGGGTCAGATTGAGTTCCCCGGCTCCCGCGTTTTCAGCGGCGTGTTCGGGGTTGGATGCTTTGGGGATTGCGAAGAGCGAGGAATGCCGCACCAGAAATCGGAGCGCGACTTGGCGAGGGGTGGCGTTATGGGCGGCGGCGATTTCCTGTAGTACGCGACCTGCGGTTGTGCGCGAGTTGGGAAAATCCCCATGACCGAACGGGCTATATGCGACTACGGCGACCTCATGCTTCTCACACCAGGGGATCACAGCGTGTTCGATCGCTCTCTCTCTCAAATGGTAAAGGACTTGATTGCAGACGAGAGAACCCTCGCCAGCGATCTTCTGGACTGCTTCAAGGTCAGGCACATCGAAGTTGCTCACGCCCCAGCAGAGAATCTTCCCCTCGTGCTGAAGCTGCTCGAAGGCAGCGATCGTCTCCTCCAGTGGGTGTTGACCGCGCCAGTGCAACAGATAAGAGTCCAGCCGATCGGTATGAAGTCGAGCAAGGGATTTCTCACAGGCTATGATCGTCCCTCTCCGAGAAGCATTTCCAGGAAGAACCTTGGAAACCAGGAAAACCCGATCGCGTCGTCCAGCGATCGCCTCTGCGACCACCTCTTCGGCGCTGCCGTACATCTGTGCCGTGTCGATGTGGGTCATGCCGAGATCGAGTCCTTGGCGCAAAGCGGCGATCGCAGAGGCGCGGTCACCGTTGTCGATGTACCAGGTTCCTTGACCGATCGCTGCCACCTCGCGCTGCGTGGAACCAAATCGATGCTGTTCCATACCTGTCCTCCTGATTAACGCTCCGAGTCCTCACACCATCTGCCGTACCTGCCCTGCATGGCTGAACAGCTCGATCATTTCCCGGTTGAAGGCTGGGATGTCGTCTGGCTTGCGGCTCGACACGAGGTTGCTATCAACTACAACTTCCTGATCTACCCACTGGGCACCTGCGTTCTGGAGATCGGTCTTGAGCGACGGCCACGAGGTGAGCCGCCGTCCGCGCACCACATCTGCCTCGATCAGAGTCCAAGGTCCGTGGCAGATCACCGCTACGGGCTTGTCAGCATCGAAGAAGGACTTTATAAACTCGATCGCAGAGGCTTTAGTCCGAAGTTGATCTGGATTGGCAACACCACCGGGAAGCAGGAGGGCATCATAGTCGGCTGGATTTACTTGATCGAGGGGGACATCTACCGGGAAAAAATCCCCTTTGTCATAATGGTTCCAGCCCTGAACGCGATCGCTCTTAGGTGAAATGATGTGGGTTTGAGCACCTGCTGACTCAAGGGCTTGCTTGGGTTGAGCCATTTCAACTTGCTCAAAGCCATCTGTAACAAGAATGGCAACTTTCTTATTTGTGAGTTCTTCTGTCATCTCTACCTCCTAAAGTATTGGCTAGACTTGGTTTTTTCGTGTTCTTGTGGGGTTTTAGGCAGCCTGACCTGGCTTGAGCACGATCTTGATACAGTTGTCCTTCTTGTGCTTGAAAATTTCGTAGCCGTGCGGTGCTTGTTCTAGCGGCAGACGATGGGTGATTACAAAAGATGGGTCAATATCGCCATTTTGGACGCGATCGAGTAACGGGCGCAAGTACTTATGAACGTGCGTTTGTCCCGTTTTAAATGTTAAGGCTTTGTTCATGGCAGCACCCATCGGTATCTTGTCTACAAAGCCGCCGTAAACACCAGGAATTGAAACAGTGCCACCTTTGCGACAGGCAACAATCACTTGCCTTAGGGCAGTGGGTCGGTCGGTTTCCATACGCACGGCTTGCTTTACCTGGTCGTAAAACGCATCAGGACCCGTACCGTGGGCTTCCATTCCCACAGCATCCATGCAAGCATCTGGACCGCGCCCACCGGTCATATCTTTGAGGGCTTCACCAACATCAACTTCCTCATAGTTAAGGACTTCTGCCTTGCCGTCTTTCGCCATCTGTAGGCGTTCGGGAACTCGATCAATCGCAATGACGCGCTCGGCACCTAGCATATATGCACTTCTAATGGCAAACTGTCCGACTGGACCGCAGCCCCAGATCGCTACAGTATCTCCTGGCTGGATATCGCAGTTTTCCGCTGCCATGTAGCCAGTGGGGAAGATATCCGTCAGAAACAGGACTTGTTCGTCTGTTAGTCCATCAGGAATCTTGAATAAACCGACATCGGCAAAGGGAACGCGGGCATATTCAGCTTGACCTCCAGCATAGCCACCCATCATATGGGAGTAGCCGAAAAGACCAGATGGGGAATGACCCATCAGTTTTTCTGCTATCCAAGCGTTAGGGTTGGAGTTATCACACAACGACCATAAATCTTTTTGACAAAAGAAACAGGAGCCGCAGGAAATGGTAAAGGGGACGACAACGCGATCGCCTATCTTGACATTCTTGACAGCACTGCCTAGCTCAACGACTTCCCCCATGAATTCATGACCCAGGATATCGCCCTTTTGCATCGTGGGGATGTAACCGTCATAAAGATGTAAATCAGAACCGCAAATCGCCGTTGACGTGATTTTGACAATCGCATCACGCGGATTGATGATTTTTGGATCGGGTACTGTTTCAACCCGCACTTCGTTAGCGCCGTGCCAGCAAACTGCTCTCATTGAGTTGTTCTCCTTTTTTATTTAGCGTATTAGCCAGAGGCGAAGCGTTAGACGCAAAGGGTAAGAGATGACAAGCTTCCTTAGCGTCTTTGCACCTTGCCGCACCCCAAAATTTGCTTGAAATCAGGGTTTGAGTAAAACTTTGACGCAGTTGTCTTGTTTGTGTTTGAAAAGCTCAAAGCCGCGTGGTGCGTCTTCTAGACTGAGGCGATGTGAGAATACAGCAGATGGATCGACTTCGCCTTCGATGACGTGACCCAGCAACCGAGGCATATACTTTTGACCGTGCATTTGTCCCGTTTTGAGCGTCAAACCTTTGTTCATGAAAGCGCCCATCGGCATCTTGTCCACGAAGCCAGCATAAACGCCCATGACCGACAGAGTGCCACCCTTGCGACAAGCCAGAATCATTTGCCGCAACACATGAGGGCGATCGGTTTCCAGCCGTACTGCCTGCTTCGCTTCATCGTAGAATCCTTCCAGCCCGATCCCATGGGCTTCCATGCCACAGGCATCAATGCAAGCATCGGGACCGCGCCCGCCTGTCATTTCTTTCAGGGCTTCGCCCGCATCGACTTCCTCATAATTGATCGTTTCCGCTTTCGCGAAGTCCTTAGCCAGTTGCAAGCGGTAGGGAAAGCGATCGATGCTAATCACGCGCTCGGCACCGAGTAGATAGGCACTGACCATAGCGAACTGTCCGACTGGGCCACAACCCCAGACTGCTACGATGTCTCCACGCTGAATATTACATAAATCTGCTCCCATGTAGCCGGTGGGAAAGGCATCGGTGATCGGCAGCAGTTTTTCATCGGGAATGTCTTGGGGAAGTTTGAGCGCGCCGAAATCAGCGAACGGCACGCGAACATATTCTGCATCGCCACCGGCATAGCCACCGAATAAATGGGAATAGCCATAAATTCCCGACGTACCAAAGCCAAACACCTTCTCCTGCATCCAAGCGTTGGGGTTGGAGTTATCGCATAGTGACCATAAATCTCGTTGGCAGAAGAAACAAGAGCCGCAGCCGACCATGGAAGAGACAGCCACGCGATCACCCTTTTGCAATTGCTTGACTTCGCTACCAATTTCAACAACTTCCCCCATAAACTCGTGACCAAGAATGTCACCCGGTTGCATCGTCGGAATGTAACCATCGTAGAGGTGCAAATCAGAACCACAAATGGTTGTTGATGTCACTTTAAGGATGGCATCGCGCGGGTTGAGAATTTTTGGATCGGGAACTGTTTCGACCCGCACATCATTAGCACCATGCCAGCAAGCTGCTTTCATAGTCATTAGTCCTTAGGTCATATCATGTTCGGTAAATCACTTACGATTAAGCCCCGATTTTAATCCACCAGTGA
>NZ_JABXKN010000020.1:0-9482 GCF_017115065.1 Nostoc sp. JL23 | reverse complement strand
CTATGCTAATTAAGCATTGTACTCTTTTTTACTCTTCTGTTTTGTCTAAGTCCCGAAGCTAATTTAATTGATGGGGGCAACCGGAGTACACGGGAGCGATTGGTTCCATCTTGTCTGTTCATCGATCTAGAACTGGCTCATGTGGGTTTGACTGAAACTGAAGCACAGCAACAAGGATATGCTATCCGCGTGGCGAAGGTGGATGCGTCAGCCGTTCCTAGAGCGAAAACACTCGGTCAAACCGATGGACTTTTGAAGGCGATCGTGGATACAGATACAGGTCGTATTTTAGGGTGTTCCCTGTTGTGTCATGAAGCAGGTGAAGTGATTTCGACGGTGCAGATGGTGATGCAAGCTCAGATGCCCTACACCGTTCTGCGCGATGGTATTTTGACTCATCCCACGATGACCGAAGGGTTAAATATATTGTTTTCCAAGTTGTAAAAACTGTGCGTTCGCTGATTTTGAGGTAGTAAAAGGAATTAATGGCTTGAGGGGTAAGGGATAAGACGATTTTTGATCTTAGGGATGAGAAGAGGGAATTTGGGGGTAGTGTGAAGTGAATAATTGTGCGGGGATGGGGTGCATTGATGAGCGAAGTAGAGGTAAAAATCAGCTCCGAGCGGATAGATGATATTCCATTAATAGTGGAATGGCTGAAGCGGATAGAAATAGCCAAACATATCGACCAAAAAATGAAGAAACCGCACGGAAACCACCAAGGAATGAGTTATGGGCAGTTGAGTGTATTATTACTAACATACATAATCACGCAATCAGATCATCGGTTGTGTGCAGTAGAAGCGTGGGTAAAAAGACACCTTCATATTTTGGAACTAACAACGGGGTGGTCGATAGGAGAAAAAGATGCCAGTGATGACTGATTAGCAAGAGTTGTAGAAGAATTGGGATTGCAAGTGATTGCAAGGCAAGAAATAGAAATAAAATTAGGCAGGCAGATTATTAGAGCCTACGAATTACCAACAAAAATAGCGCGCACAGACACAACAAATTTTAGTGTAAACCACGGTGTACAAAGTGATATAGAAGAAACTCTACTGCGTCATGGCTATTCCAAAGATAAACGCCCGGATTTACGGCAATATCCTCCAGACAGCGCAATTACAATCCTTTGCCGCCTCGCTCACTTAAACCAAGCAATTACAGCAGATTTGGCCTGTGCCGACTCCGGCTTTCTCCCATCTTTACAAGCAGCAACAAATAAGTTTCCTCATATACTTACGGGCAATGCCTCAAAAATCACAAACTTCAAAGACGGCTAAAAAATCGGTGTTGCTAGATTCGCATGATGGATGATGATACCATGCTAGAAGGAGCGGTGGAAGCCGCAGTCTTTCTTCTAGAGAGCAGCTAAATTTCTTTGCCCTAACTTAGAGCGATTGTCCAAGGTTTTTCAGAGCATGGAAAACCATAAGGAGAAATCCAAATGAACTACGACATCAAAGACAAAACCATTTTGGTTACGGGCGCAAATCGCGGCATCGGCAAGGCGATAGTTGAGTCGTTTATTGAACACGGAGCCACCAAAGTCTATGCGGCTGTTCGTCAGCTCAACAGTGTTTCCTCATTGGTTGAACAATACGGCTTACGGGTAGTACCAATTCAGGTTGATTTAGCTGATCCCCAATCTATTGTTGCTGCTGCTCAAACTGCCCCAGATGTGCAAATCGTTATTAATAATGCAGGAGTCTTTCAAGCTGGAACTCCCTTAGCTGAGAATGCGATCGCCGCTCTTGAATTTCAGATGAAGATCAATGTATATGGATTGATCTACATGGCTCAGGCGTTTGCCCCGGTACTCAAAGCCAATGGAGGTGGTGTCTTTGCCCAAATCAATTCTGTTGCTTCGCTCAAAGGTTTCCCCGACTCTGCTACTTACTGTGCCTCAAAAGCTGCGGCCTATTCAATCACCCAGGCATTACGAGAACTATTGAGTGAGCAGGGCACGCTTGTGCTAAGTGTTCACCCTGGCCCGATTGCCACGGATATGGGCGATGCGGCAGGAATGAGTGAGGTTGCACAGCCACCAACACTTGTGGCAGACGGGATAATAAAAGCTCTCAAAGCTGGGGATTTTCACGTCTTTCCTGACTCGATAGCTAAACAAATGGGCGATGCTTATAAGAGCTTTGCCCAAAATGTCGTTGAGGTGTCATCAAGTTAATGACATTGCAGGGTAATGCTCTAGACAAGGAAATCTGGGTATTAAACAGCAAGCCCAAACTCTTCTCGATTGTACAGATTCACTACTCATTCCACTTCATCAGCACCCTATCAACAATCGCAATCCCCCACTGCGGAAACTTCGCTACTAGCTTTTTGATGACTATCACAAGCACCGAGTCATCATTCCAACACTCCTGCAAGAAGTCAAACCCCGGATTCTGCCCCGAATTCGCCACAACTTTCAGTTTCCGCATCCGCTCCGGTCGTACATTTGACCTCGCAACTATCGCCTCATGTGACCATTTTTCAGCACTGGGGACAGGCGCGGCGGAACAAGTGCCTTCATCAACTGCTTTGACTTCCACACCCGAAACTTAGTTTTTTCCTAACAACAAAGCAGAACAACCCTCTTCTACAAGCTCTGGTGTTTGATTAGAGATCGCCGAACTTGAAGAAAATTCATTTTGTGCAACAGGCGCGGTGGAAAACATACCGTAAGGATTCAGGTCTAATATTTAGGAAGCATCCGAATTCGCTGCCACTTTCAGTTTCTGCATACGTTCTGGTCGTACATTTGACCGCGCAACTATCGCCTCATGCGACCACTTTTCAGGATTTGCCACGGGTGCGGCGGAACAATCACCCTCATGATTTGCTTTTATTTCTCCACCTGAAACTGAATTTTCAACCAACAACGAAGCAGAATAACCCTGTTCTACCTGCCCTTGAGTTTGATTAGCGATGGCTACGCCCGCCGCAGGCATCGCAGAATTTAAAGAAAATTCATTTTGGGCAACGGGCGCGGCGGAATAACCACCTTCATAACAGTCTCGCGGCTCAACGCCACAATTCTGGTTTTCAGCCAACAACGAAGTAGATTGACTCTGTGCAGCATCCGCAAGCGCTAGCGTCGTACAATCCGTTACCGCAGGTAACTCTTCCACGCCCTCGACAGACTGAGGCGACGCGCCCTCCAAGGCGCATGAGTCGTCTCCTCCTCATGCGAATTTCCTGTAAGCGTGTCAGAGATATAACAATCTCTTTTGAAGAGATTGTGAGGTGTTCCTGAGCAGTTCGTGAGGATTCACATAACCCTTGCTCTGACTGACTTTGACCTGAAATAGATGCTTGATTTAAAGCACGTATTTCTTCAGGGGCAGTATCTTGTCGGGAGTCTTGACCAGCTTGAGCAAGGAGCGAGTTTGAGAGGGCTTAGTGATTTTTACCCTCAGTTCCTCTGGCAGGGTATCAACTACTTTCTTTGCAGATAGCAAATCTCTGACCCGGCGATATCCCCCATGTTTAGTTAATTCGTTCTCGCAATAATCCTCAAAGCCGAGGTGTCCACCATCTTGGTAATAGTGGTTGTCTTGCATCCGTCGTAATTCGGTAGAAGCTCAATTCTCTGCTAACCATACCTACACCACAAGCTGCTACGATAACTGTTGCTTCCACTTGTGAACCCAACTGCGGAACTCAATATTTTTAGTTTCAAGACAAGAAGATAAGAACTTCTACATTGAGAAAGATAGAGAACTAAATTTTCCTTAACTAAAAAATATCTGCTGGATCTGCCGAGCGTAGTTTATTCATAGCTAAAAGTCCGGAAACTGTAGACATTAAAATTGTTGAGATTAAAATAATTAATATATTATTTAAGCTCATTCTCATTGGTAAATTGGTAGTTTTTGCTGTGAAGCTGTAGATATATGAAGAAATAATAAAACCTGGAATATAACCCAATAATGCTAATATTAAAGCCTGCTTAAATACTACATTTAGTAAATATTTATTAGTATATCCAATAGCTTTTAAAGTAGCATAAGCAGTTATTTGAGTTGAAATATTACTATAAAGAATTTGATAGACAATGACTATACCAATAATAAAACACATTACGAGCATAAGGTTAAATATAAAACCAATAGGTGTTCTTGTAGCCCAATACTTTTTCTCAAAGTCTTGAAACTCTTGTTTGGTAAATATTAAGACATCATTACCTAAATTGGTTTGTAGATTGGTCAAAACTTTTTGTGACTCGACACCAGAATCAAGAATTATCACACCTACATCTATCATTTCTGAAGTTCGGTTATTTTGAAATATTCTGAGGAAAGTTGAGTCACTGACAATTAAATTACCATCTACTCCAAAAGAAGGGCCCAAGCTGAATAAACCACCGATTTTAACTCGATAACCTTTAACTGCGTTAAAAGCAAATATTTCGACTATTTGCTCAGTATTTTCTGATTTAAATTTTTCAGCAACTGGCCCGAACTCAGTTCGAGATTTTTGGTCAAAAAGAACCATGTCAGGAATTTTAATTTTATCTAAATTACTCTCCATTTCTGGTAAATTAAGAGCTATTCTCCCTGGCTCAACACCAATCAGATATATGGAGTATTTTTCCCCGTTTACTGAATTCTTGAATTTAGCAAAGCCTAAATACATCGGACTGATTGACTTAACACCATTAAATCCTAAAGCTTGATATAAACGAGTACGAGAAAAGCTTTGATTGGAAGTTAAAGATTTATATTGAGAACTAACTAAAAATAAATCTCCTTGGAGACTATGATGTACCCTGATAGCACTTGAATAAAGGGCATCTTGGAAACCAAGTTGTGTAAACATCAAAATTACAATAAAAGTAATCCCAGCCACAGCTGCTAAAAAACGAACTTTGTTTTGGGCTAGTTGTAGCCAAGCTAAAGGAATTTTAAAATTCATAATTCCCAGTTGTAATTATTTTAACTAACTTGAAGATGGCAATTATATTTGAATGGCTACATCTACTTGTAAGTTGGTTAAACTTGCAACCTGTTGATTGTCCTCTGGATTATCTATACGGATTTTCACTTCAATTACTCTCCGGTCTGTGTCTACCCCTGGATTAAGACTTAAAACACTCTGTTTGCTAACTTGTAAACCAATCTCGCTCACTACTCCCCGTAATTTTCCAGTAAATATAGTACTGCTGATGCTGGCTTTTTGACCTACACGCACTTTTTTGATATCAGTTTGATAAACTTCCGCCACGACATACATGTGAGACGTTTCACCTATATCAACAATTCCTGAATTGCCAATCGTTTCTCCTGTTTTGGTATGAACTTTTAAAATTCTTCCATTTATAGGAGATTTAACATAAGTTAAATCTCGTTCTACTTTTGCTTGTGTAATTGCAGTCATGGCACTTTCGACTTCGGCTTGTGCCACCTGAACATCTACATCACGCACTTCGCTAAGACTTACCAACCTGGCTTTTGCTTCTTTTATCTGGTCGTTAAGAGTATGAATACTCTTGTTTAAGTTTTCTTTAGCTTCTGTTAGTTGTTGTTGTACTGTCTGAAATTCTAAATGCTTGCTATCTGCAATAGAAGCTGAAATAGCACCTTCTGTATATAACTGCTGATAACGATTATTCTCGGTTTGAGCGTTGTTGAATTGAGCTTGTAAGCGGGCAATTGTTGCTTGTTGAGTGGTAACTTCTCCTTTTAATTGAGTTTCTAAACGGGTCACTACTGCTTTTTGAGCCTCAATGTCTGCCGATTTTGCTCCGGCTTTAACCTGCGCTAATTTAGCTCTAGCAACTTTAACTTTGTCTTGTGCCTGTTGCAGTGCCGCTGTCGCTTTAGCATAATCTTGGAGAAATGCCACTATTTGCCCTGCCCGAACTCTGCTTCCTTCTTTGACCAGCAGTTTTTCTACTCGGTTACCTGAGAGTGAACTGGGAGCGGATAACACAGTAACTTCGCCTTGAGGCTCTAGGCGCCCCAAGGCAGTAATCGCAACTATGACGGGAGTTGCTTTATAGGATTTTAATGGGTGAGTCTGAATATTAGACCGATATTGTGAAAGAACGTAGACAGATGAGAGTCCTATGGCTAATGCGATGAAAGCTGCCGAAATTATTCGCCATCGACCTGAAAATTTTTCAAGTAATCGGCTCTCTTCGTGTGCTGCCATATTTTCATCCCAATCTAACTTTGGAGTAAATAACGCTGAAGTTCCTTCAAGACCTTTAGAAAAATTTTTTTGAGCTTGATTAATGCTTGTGGTAGCTTTTTTTTTCTCCACTTTTTGGAGACTTTGTTCTATTAATGTCAAACGTTCTTGTAATTTTAAACCAGATGCATCAAAAGGTGGACGATCATCACTTGTTAATGACCCGCGAACTGCCGTCGATGAAATCCTAGACTTATCCCTGTTGTAGTCAAAATATGTACATACCGATAAAAATCCCCACATCTACCGCGCTGAGGGGAAACCACCACAACGAAATTATTGCTACCCATTACCCCATGACTTAAGAACCGAAACTTACAAGAACTTGCCGCTTACCTCGAAACGGCTTGCGTCCATGTCCAAATCGGAAGTTATCAAGAAACAAAATATCTCCTTGCTGCCAGTTGAAGACAATAGTTTCAGTAATGACAGCATCCCATATTGCCTCAATATCCTTGCGTGTAAAAGGAGTACCATTGCCAAGGGTACAATTCCAATAAATATTACCGGGAGCATACCACTTTTGGAAAAATAAAAGTATTGGAAGCATCTTGCTCCCTAATTTGAGGAGTAATGGGCTAGAAGCTCTCGCTATAAACTTAAGGATTGGAGATGCTTTTATTTTATCTGACTTGACAGATGCTACTAAATCACCAAAAAATTCCTGTGGTGTAATCCGCAGTGCGTGTTCATGTCTTGAGGAGTGATAGCTAGTAATTTGATTAACCCAAAGTTCTTCCCCTGTGTGTGGATGGCGACGAATACCTTCTACGGTGTTAGTAATCACCATAATATCGCCCTCATCCCAAGTACAGTCACAACCCATTGCCTTGCACCTTTCTTCGGCAATACGGGTATCTTCAGTTTTGAAAGCTTGACTCCAACCTCCTAAGTAATCTCCATTTTCTTTCGGTAAGCGTCGGATATAGCGAACGCCGTGAGTACGTATGGCATCCACAAGTTGATTTGGTAGCCGTTGCAAAACACGCCGACAGTCGCAGATTGGTGTCTGTCCCCCTACCTCTGCTTTTTCTAAACAGAAAAAAAGTATTCGTTCGGGAGGCTTATCAGCATACCCCATTTCATTGTGAATAGGAAAGGTGACTGCTGGAGGGAATTCACTTGAATTGTATACTAAGCCTTTTATTGGCTGGCGAACTATAGTGCCACCCGTGTAATCCGTTGGGGTAGTGATAAACTGTGTTGCAACATCTGCAAAATCTTCAGCAGTTTTCAACGGAAAACCCCGCAGTAAAACGGCTCCATACTCTGCAAATATTGA
This sequence comes from Nostoc sp. JL23, assembly GCF_017115065.1. Classification (NCBI taxonomy): domain Bacteria; kingdom Bacillati; phylum Cyanobacteriota; class Cyanophyceae; order Nostocales; family Nostocaceae; genus Nostoc; species Nostoc sp. JL23. The sequence goes on along the minus strand of NZ_JABXKN010000020.1, from coordinate 2,005 downwards.
GTTGATTTGACTGACAACATCTTTGTTTAATAAATGCTCGCCCATCTCTTCAAAATTTAGTTGGAATGGAATAGTAATGGTTGTCATGTGTATATTTATGGTTTTTACAAGGTAATCTTTATTCCAAAAATGTAAGGGAAAAAACTAGTGCAGTGGGGCAGAAAGTTTCCATTAGTTGGAAAGTTTAAAAAAGGTAAAAAGCTGATTTTAAAACCAATATTTCTTCTGCTATCTGCCTTTTTGTACTAGTGTACTGTTCTCCTATAACTCTTTTTAGAAAGAGTCTTGTGTCAACTAATTGACAAACAAAGAATTGATGATAGCTCCTCAGATATTGCTTGCAAAAGCAGCTGTTGATCGCTATGCAAGAATAAATGATTGCCGCTTAACATTTGCAGCTTAAAGTTACTGCGAGTTTGTTCACGCCAAGCCGAAAGTAAATCTTCAGTTATCACCTTGTCTTGAATCCCTCCAAACACAGAAATAGGACAATTTAGTGGCTCTTCCTCTGTGTAGCTGTATCTTTCAGCCAACAAAGTTACTTCCTTTAAAATCAGTGGTAACAATCCCACCAGTTCTGTATTGTCCCGATACAATTGGGGTAAATCGTTGATAGATACTCCTTTGACTGACTCGAATTCAGGGAGCTTCTCAACAGAAGGATGTAAATAGGGTATCTGAGGAGCTTGTGAAGCACCAACGAACAAGTGAGCAGGAGTTTTACTATTTTCGCGGCGCAACTGACGGGTGAGTTCAAAGCTGACCAATGCCCCTAGACTGTGACCATAGAAAGCGAATGGTTTGTCTAGATAAGGAAGCAGAACTTGTACCAAGGTTTTTACAATAGAGGTTAGCTCGTCGAATGACTGTTCGCCCAAAAAGTCTTTACCTCCGGGAAGCTTAACGGCACAAACTTCTACACTTGACGGTAAGCAATCTGACCAAGGAAGAAATTCTGAGGAACTGCCTCCAAGGTATGGGAAGCAGAACAGACGCAAGCAGGCATCCGGATTTGGTTTGGCGAAAACAAGCCAATCAGTTGGAACTGCGGTCACTGAAGAAGGTAATTGTGTCTGGGAAGTTCCCATCAGTTGCTCAACTAGCTCCACTGCTAGTTGCGAAATACTTGGGCCCTGCATGAGTTTCATTGTGGGTACACTCACACCCAAAACGCTCTCTATTCGGTTACTCAGTTCTACTCCCATCAAGGAGTCAAGTCCCAGATTGGTCAGCGATTTTTGACTATCCAATTTGGCAGGAGAAGTTCCCAATACCCGAGCTACGAGTTCTCGCAGATGAGATTCCAAAATTTGCAAGCGCTCTGTTGGTTGGGCTGTCATCAGGTCGTCTAAGAGCAAATCTCCTTTGCTATTGCGCCTGTCCGCCTTTGGTAGAACAGCTGCTTCGTTGACTAGCTGAGAAAATCGCGCTGATGCACCAGTTGGGTAAATCTCGCTCAAGCGCTGCCAGTTAAAAGGTGCTACTCCTGTTTGCACTGCCTCGACACGGAGTAATTGTCCTAATATCTGTAGTGCTTGGTGCGATCGCAAACCTTTCATTCCAATCTGGTCTAAATACTGACCGATTACAGTGTTATCAGCGACATAACCAACATCAGCAATCGCACCCCAATTGACGGTCAAGGCTGGCAGTCCTAAAGCGCGGCGGTGATGTGCCAGCGTATCAAGAAAAGTATTAGCGGCCACATAATTCCCCTGTCCTGCATTTCCAATAATGGAACTAAACGAGGAAAATGACACGAAGAAATCTAACGGTGCGTTCAAGGTGTGGGTATGCAAGTTCCAAGCTCCAATGACCTTGGGTGCGATCGCTTTTGCTAAACGTTCCTGGTTGAGGTCGAGCAGGAGAGCATCGTCCAGAACCATTGCTGCATGAATAATGCCTCGCAACGGCGGCATAGACTGGCTAATGTTTGCCAGAACACTCTTTGGTTGAGTCGATGGGGGATATTATTCCCCGCACCTCTCAGTTAAATCTGGGCGTG
>NZ_JABXKN010000023.1:0-9524 GCF_017115065.1 Nostoc sp. JL23 | reverse complement strand
CAAAATAAGCTTTTACTTATTCAAACCCCAGTTTGCTTTCTCATTTCGGTGTTTTCCGCAAGCAAAATAAGCTTTTACTTATTCAAACCCCAGTTTGCTTTCTCATTTCGGTGTTTTACGTAATATAACAAAGACGCGATAAATCGCCGTCTGTACAATAATCAATCCTTTGTAGAGACGGCGATTTATCGCGTCTTCAAAAATTATAAAAAAAAGAGCAGTTGCATAATACAACTGCTCTAAAAAATACTTAGATAGATATTTACTCTACCTATCCACAGACCCCATGATTACGTCAACACTACCGAGAATAACCACAATATCTGCAACCTTCATGCCGCGTAGTAAATGTGGAACAATTTGGAGGTTGTTAAAATCTGCGGCGCGAATCTTCCAACGTGCAGGGAAGACATTATCATCGCCAACCAAATAAATTCCCAATTCACCTTTGCCACTTTCGACACGGGCATAGATTTCACCTTTGGGCATCTTGAAAGTGGGGGAAACTTTTTTACCGATGAATTGGTAATCAAAAGCGTCCCACTCAGATTTTTTACCTGCGGCTAAACGTTTTGCTTCCAGATTTTCGTAAGGGCCACCAGGAAGTCCTTTAACTGCTTGGCGAATAATCTTCACAGATTCGCGCATTTCCCGCATCCGCACTACATAACGGGCAAAGCAATCACCGGCAGTTTCCCACTGTACATCCCAGTCGAAATCGTCGTAGCATTCGTAATGGTCAACTTTCCGCAAATCCCATTGCACACCAGAAGCGCGTAACATTGGGCCAGAAAGTCCCCAGTTAATTGCTTCTTCACGAGTGATAGTCCCAATACCCTCAACACGTCGCCGGAAGATGGGGTTATCTGTTACCAAGCGTTCATACTCATCAATTTTGGGCAATAGGTATTCGCAGAATTCCAGACACTTATCTACCCAACCATAAGGTAAATCGGCTGCTACTCCACCAACGCGGAAGTAGTTGTTATTCACCATCCGATAACCTGTAGCAGCTTCCCACAAATCATAAATCATCTCCCGTTCCCGGAACTGGTAGAAGAAGGGAGTTTGAGCGCCTACGTCAGCGAGGAAGGGGCCAAACCATAGCAAGTGGTTAGCGATGCGGTTCAACTCCAGCATGATGACGCGGATGTAGCTAGCGCGTTTGGGGACAGCGACACCTGCAAGCTTTTCTGGGGCGTTGACAGTGACAGCTTCGTTGAACATTCCCGCAGCGTAGTCCCAGCGACTAACGTAAGGAACGTACATTACATTAGTGCGGTTCTCAGCAATTTTTTCCATTCCCCGGTGCAAATAGCCGATGACCGGTTCACAGTCAACGACATCCTCACCATCCAGAGTCATGATTAACCGCAGAACCCCGTGCATTGAGGGGTGGTGTGGCCCCATATTTAGCACCATCGGTTCAGTGCGGGTTTCTAGTCTGGTCATAGATTTCGTGTTCTCCTGTTTGTATTCGTGTAGCGTGCCATTTTGAATTGAACCGCGTAGATGCCAACCAGACCCGATTTATCTAGTCTGCCAAGCCAAAGTTAAGCTTGCAGGAGCAATACTTTTAAGAAAACTGCCCTTAAGGCGTTTATAATGTATTGCCCATACAGGGGTATGTTGGAGAGGGAGTGACAGAGGAGGGACTTTACTTGATGTTTAATTTTGTTGCACTTCTTCAACTATTATATGGAAGCTTGATCTGCACTTAATTAAGGCATCGGATTTTTTTATATAGCGGTTCTCAGTTGCATAGAATACAGACCTAACCCCCAGCCCCTTCCCTTCTAGCGTTGGGGAGTAAAATTCAAAGCCTCTCTCCTTTTAGGAGAGAGGTTTGGAGAGAGGTCAAAGTGTATTGCATCCGAACGAGAAACGCTATAAGCAAGATGCGGAGAATGGGGGAGGCGGTAAAACTAGGAACCCAGCCTACCCTTCTTTACGGGAATGGGAACGGCGAAGCCAAGGCTGGGTGGTTCACATTACCTCAACAAAGCAGCAAAAGGACAAGAACTGGCTGGCAAGTTTGGAGTTGCGAGTTCTTTTCTTTTTATGAAAATTTGCTTGATGAAAGCCCAGAACTTTTGATATAGAGAACCAGGAGGTTGTATTCCGCCTTCTGCTTGTTTTGACTGAGACAAATTTGCTAATTTGCCACCAGATGTCAATTTGTCTAGAAAGTTATTATTGTCGTAATAGTGTTCTAAAGACAAAATTTTGAGATCATCTGTGATATGAACGACACTTATGCCAATAACCTCAATCATCTGGCCAGTAGGTGCATAATCTTTATATGCACCATGAAAATATCCCCAGTGTCGCCATTTGAAAGTAATGGTTGGTGGTGTTGAATAAATTTCCACTACTTCCCACAAGAAACCATCAGGAAATGCTGTATGAAATAGATTGGTTGAGGTTTCAAAATTTTCCTCAGAAGCTCGATAATATTGTGTATTACCAATCAACAGTTTATAAGTACCTGATTGCACTAAATCTGCAACTGTGTATTCAGTTCCACCATTGGTACTCATGCGAAACTTGTCTTGGACAATAGTCAACCATTCAGCAGGATTGGTTTTGAAATTTGCTTCAACATCAAAACTTCGCACTAAATTTTGTACAAGTGCCGCTAGTGAACCTTGAGGGTGATTGTATTTACTTTCACTGGCTAACTTTTCATTAGAACGAGTATAATCTGGCTTTTTACCATAGCGCCATTGAACATTCTGACTATATTCCAGAACTGTATCTCTGTTCTGTACCCAAAGGGGAAGATTATTGTTGTCAATTGAACTCATAAATACCTCTGCCCAAATGTGACTGTGAAACAACTGTCAATACCGATACACACTCAGATTTCGCAGTGATAACCCCTCTAATTTGGCAGTAGTAACCTATACAGTTTTGAGTACAAGTTTAAGAAATAATCAACTGTGGTATTAGAACTGCCTGTCATTACATCTACGACAATAATTGCACTTTGAAGCCAGCCAACACCAGGGAAGTTCTGGAAGTTAACGAATTTCAAGTAAATTTTGATAAAACAATATAGTGAAAGTTTTTGTTAGCAAAGCTTTCAGGATTATCAACAAACAACAGCATTGTGATTGGCGAGGTTAATTACAATCACAAAAGATCCTGAACTTCAGGATTTTTATATGCGTCTCTAGCTAGTGCTTTGAGAAATAGGCAACGAATGAAACAGACATCTCGTTACTTCATAGCCGATTCTGTATTATGTGTTTCTTGCGAGTAATTACACCCTAATGAATCAGCAGCAGTCAAGAAGTAAACGTGGAGTCATACTAACAACATTAGGATGGCAGCGACTCCAAGAGGCGCAACGAAACTGGGAGAATGAGAAAAATTTTGGTGTCGCTTATACTATTGAAGCCTTAAGCGATCGCACAGGGTTAGATCCATCCACAGTTTCTAAGGTGACGGATCGGGAAGCAGGGGTGGATAGGCGCACCTTAGAACGGTTTTTCAGGGCTTTTGATTTGGAATTGCACAAAAGTGATTATGCCAAGCCAGAAATTATATCGGTTAAGCAGCAAGAAATTATCACTTGCTCAAATCAAAATTGGGGTGAAGCCCCTGATGTGTCAGTATTTTATGGGCGCACGCAAGAATTAGAGCAACTAGAACAATGGATAATTAGCGATCGCTGTCGTTTAATTACACTCATTGGCCTTGGTGGTATTGGTAAAACTACTTTGTCAGTCAAATTAGCTCAACAACTGCGAGAACATTTTGATTACGTAATATGGCAAAGTCTTCTCAATGCTCCGCCACTTTTAGAGATGCTAGCAACTCTAATACAATTTTTGTCCAATGGGGAAGAAACAGATTTACCAAAAAACATTCCCTACAGAATCAATCGCCTACTTGAATATCTGCGTTCATCACGTTGTCTTGTAGTTATCGATAACGCCGAATCGATTTTTCAAGGTGGTAATTATGCAGGTTTATATCGGGAAGACTACGAAGGCTACGGCGAACTGTTTCGCCAGATAGGAGAAGTTAATCATCAAAGTTGCTTATTACTCACTTCCCGAGAAAAATCTCAAGAACTTGCAGCGATTGAAAGTAGTCAAGGACTGGTTCGTTCTTTACAAATTACGGGTTTGACAATCTCAGAAATCCAAGAAATTTTTAGAGGTAAAGGAGTTACAGGGGGTACAGATGCAGATTGGGAAAAATTAATTATTAACTATGCTGGGAATCCGCTTTATTTTAAAATTATTGCTACAACAGTTTTAGATTTATTTAATGGAAATATTTCTGAATTTATCTCTCAAGACCCAGGAGTATTTGGAAATATTCGCCTGTTAATGGAACAGCATTTTCAGCGTTTAACTGAATTAGAACAATCATTAATATATTGGCTAGCTATCAATCGAGAAGCAGTTGGCATAACAGAACTAAAAGAAGATATTTTAGATTCAAGCACTACATCAAAGCTATTAGAAACAATAGAATCTCTCTTAAGACGCTCTCTAATTGAGAAAGCTACACCTTCGCTGATTAGCAAGCATGGCAATTGCTTCACGCTACAACCAGTAGTTATGGAGTACATAACTATGAAATTCATCGATCGAGTTTGTCAAGAGCTTGTCAAAGGAGCTGACTTTTCACGGGATCTCGAAAACCTCTCTCTAAACCTCTCTCCTCGCAGGAGAGAGGCTTTGAATTCTCCCCCTTCCCTTGTCGGGAAGGGGGCCGGGGGGTTAGGTTCCGCGTTAGCTTTTCCACATGACGTGAAAAGTCAGGTCAAAGGAGAGGTTTCATTATTCAAAAGTTTTGCTTTAATCAAAGCCACATCACCTGATTATGTCAAAGATAGTCAAATTCGGCTGATTCTCAAACCTATTATCAATAATTTATGCTTGCTGCTAGGAAACTCTAGCCAAATTACAGCACAACTTACTAATATTATCAACCAATTTCGCGGACAGTCTCCTTACATAACTGGCTACATGGCAGGTAATACGATTAATTTACTTGGTCAGTTGTCAGCAAAAATCAGTAATCAAGATTTTTCTCATCTAACGATTTGGCAAGCTGACCTCCAGAATTATATATTAAATCATGTCAATTTTGAAAATAGTAATTTTGCTAAATCAGTTTTTACTGAAACCTTTGGTATAATTTTTGGTCTAGCTTTTAGTCCCGACGATGCACTTTTAGCAACGGGAAGTATTAATGGTGAAATTTGCTTGTGGCGATGGCGGGAGAATCAGCAACTTTTGAATTTCCAAGGGCATAGCAATATAGTAATGTCTCTTGCTTTTAGTCCAGATGGTCAAAAACTTGCTAGTACTAGTGTAGACAGAACTGTTAAATTGTGGGATGTTGCTACGGGTGAATGTCTATTGACCTTACCCTCAAATTATGGGGTAATAGTTGGAAATATTATCTTTAGTCGAGACGGAAAAAACCTGTTTACTTGTACAGAAAAGCAGATATTATTCTGGGATATTGAAATAGGTAACTGTGTCTTAGCTATCGAACACAGCAACCGAATTACTTCAATCACTTACGAACCTCAACGTCATATTCTCGCTTCTGGTTGTTTAGATGGTACTGTAAATATCTGGGATGTGAATACTGGTAAATGTCTAAAAACTGTTCAGGGAGAAAGTGGAGCAGTTTTGTCAATCGCCTTTACTAGTGATAGTAAGCTTTTGGCTAGTAGTGTAAAAGCTAAAATTATCAGCATTTGGGATGTAATTACTAGCAAGCCTATTCAAACATTACAAGAACATAGTAGCTATATTTCATTAGTTGCCTTTAGCCGCGATGGTCAAACTTTAGCAAGTAGCGGCAGTGGCAATAGAACCGTAAATATTTGGGATATTAAAACGGGAAGATATCTACAAACTTTAGCAGGACATATCTCAGCAATTAACAGTCTTACTTTTAGCAATTTTGGGAATTTAGTAACTGGTAGTGTAGACCGGACAGTAAAGCTTTGGGATGTTGTAAATGGCAAATGTTTGAAAACTTGGCGGGGACGGACTGACTTTGTAAATTCAGTGGGATTTAGTAGTAATGGTGAAATTCTTGCTAGTGGTAGTCAACATACTATTGCCCTTTGGAATGTGACTATAGGTGAGTGTATCCAAGCCTTTTATGATTATCAAGATTGGCTGAATTGTGCGGCTTTAAGCCCTAATGGACAAATACTAGCTTGTGGCAATATAGGTAATGTCAATAGTATTATTAGACTTTGGCGAGTTAACCAACTGAGTAATTTTAGTCAACTTCCAGATAAGATATTACAAGGTCATACAGATAGTATTTGGTCAATTGCCTTTAGTCCAGATAGCAAAATCTTAGCGAGTGGTAGTAGCGATGTCTACGACGGGCTACGCCTACCCACCGTCAAACTTTGGGATTGTCAAACTGGTCAATGTCTCTTCACCTTTGTGGGGCATACTGGTGCAGTTCTTTCTGTTGCCTTTAGTCCCGATGGACGGACAATTGCCAGTTGTAGCGGTCACTCGACAATCAAACTTTGGGATCTTGAAAGTAAAGAATGTTACCAAAATATACAGGAACCCGCAGGTTATATCATTGCTTTTAGTCCCAATGGTCATCTTTTAGCTAGCGCGAATACTATGGGCATCGTCAAGCTGTGGAACATCAAAACTGGTGAATGTTGTACTACTTTTGGCAGACATGGGCAAGCTGTAATTTCAATTGCCTTTAGTGCCGATGGAGAAACCTTAGCTAGCGGCAGTAAAGATGGTACTGTCAAGCTCTGGGATATGAAAAATGGTGAGTGCATCAAAACATTTTTGGCTGATATCGGTTCAGTATGGTCATTGGCTTTTAGTCCCAATGGTTTGCTAGCTTGTGGTGGCAATGCTGAAACGATCAAGCTTTATGATCCTAATACAGATAATTGCCTGAAAACATTAAAAAGCGATCGCCCCTACGAAGGCATAAATATTAAAGGGGTTACAGGTTTAACAACTGCGATGATTGCCAATCTCAAAGCGCTGGGGGCAATAAGCCTGTGAAGTCGCTCGTATCTAGTATCTTAGTGGTTTAAAAACTATTTTTAACTAGGAACACACAAAGACACAAACAAAAGAATACATAATTAAAGTTCATCTGTGGTTTTGTGCCCTAAGTCTCATGAATCGTCAGCTAGCTATTGAAGAACCGATATTTTCCCATCTACCAGTGTTACCGCAAGAAGTAATTGCAGGTCTAGCTGTATCTTCCGGAGGTCATTATCTTGATACGACGGTAGGCGGTGGAGGTCACAGCCGTTTGATTTTAGCAGCTGCACCAGATGTAAAATTAACGGCAATTGACCAAGATGAGGATGCTTTAACAGCAGCGAGGAAAGAATTGGCAGAGTTTGGCGATCGCGTACAATTTATTTACAGCAATTTTGCTGACTATGAGTTTCCCCCCAACACTTTCGACGGTATCTTAGCCGATTTGGGGGTAAGTTCTTACCATTTAGACCAAGCAGAACGGGGTTTCAGCTTTCGCCAAGCTGCAAATTTAGATATGCGAATGGATAGAGGGCGATCGCTAACTGCTGCTGATGTGATTAATAATTGGGATGAAGCGGAATTAGCTGATATTTTCTTTAAGTACGGTGAAGAGAGATTATCGCGGCGCATTGCTCGTCGTATTGTAGAACGGCGACCGTTGCACACGACTACAGAATTAGCTGAAGCGATCGCTTCTTCTGTTCCTCCCAAATATCGTTATGGTAGAATTCACCCCGCTACCCGTGTTTTTCAAGCTCTGCGAATTGTCGTCAACGATGAGTTAAAATCCCTAGAAACCTTTTTGGATAAAGCACCAAATGCCCTTGTCCCTGGCGGTAGAATTGCAATTATTAGTTTTCACAGCCTAGAAGATCGCCCGGTGAAGCATGGTTTAAGAAATTCACCTTTATTAAAAGTCTTGACAAAAAAGCCAATTATTGCACAAGAAGAGGAAATTAGTCAGAATCCGCGATCGCGATCGGCCAAACTGAGGATAGCAGAAAAGCTGCTGTAAGCCTTAAACTGCTCCATCTTGTGGCTCAGAACTGCTGCGAATACGCTCAATGAACTGAGGATAATTTTCTAAATCTTGTTCTGACTGTAACGGTGGCATTTCAATCCAATTACCTTCGAGATGCAGCTTATCCACATAAGCGTAGAAGGCTTCTTGATCTTCCCGGTGAGCAAGAACGTAATCATGTAGCTCTTTCTGACTCATTGCATGAAAATTAGGCTTGCTCATCCTATATATCTCCATTTCCCGTTAGGGTATATCTCATAAAAGGGAAATGGCGTTGTGGTACATTACTCTACGCCATCCTTGAAAATGGATTTTCCTCTACTCGCTCTTGACTTTACCTAGTGAGAAGAAATCTGATAGCCTGATTTTTAAAGCAGAAATTACCAGGATGACAGTTTTCAAAACATTATTAAGATTAACCTGCCAACGAGGATAGTCTTTGTGCAGCATCTCCCTATTGACTTCGTACAAATCCCCTAGCCATTCTTCACGTCGTTCTGGGGGGAAGAGGTAAGCAATTGGCGAAGCTATCCACCTACTAGCCCAAGTTTCAGCAGGTTCAGATTTTTTATACTTGCGTAATCTCTTCTTTAATTTAGAGAGCTTCTCTAAATTTTCTACTGAGTCTTCTAAGTCTTTCACCACTTTCTGAACTATCAACTCTTCGACAACTTTGATAGCTTCCTCTGATTTGAAAGATGTTATGACTTCCAGGTGTTGTGTCTTGAGTTGAATTTCTTTTATAGTAAATTCCCAATCGTTATCTTCAATTTCTGTGCCTGCTGTCCCACTAACTCGGTTGCCAAGTAAGTAGGTTAGAACGGAAAGACTGGACGGCTTCGAGAGTCGCAACGCCGCTACCTGTAAGTTTGTAATAGCGCCGTCTTGCTCCACCTCGTTCTTCACGCCCTTCATCTCCCCAACGGGATTCGACAAGCCCTTTCTTTTCCAGAGAATGGAGAACAGGGTAAAGGGTGCCAATCCCCATCTTAGTATTACCGCCGCTAGCCTCTTCCATAGCCTGCGGGATTTGGAGACCATAGAGTTCTTTGTTGTAGAGTGCGAGCAAGACGATTTCTTCTCGTGGTGAAACTTGGGCATTGGTTGAGCCTTTATTGAGTATTTCGCTTTGATTTAGTGTCATAATTGCGACTATTATTCTCTAAGTAAAATTAGATATTTCTCGTTGTTACGACCCCTGTAATGGGGCAACAAGCCTACTCGCTGTTACAACCCTTGTCATGGGGCAGCAAGACTTTTATCTTAAAAAGAGTATATCTTAAGAATTTGATAATTGCTGTAAAACATCTATGCACCTTGGGCAAGCCGTACTTGCTGCTAACACTTTAAAACTTGCAGAGCAATTCCTTTCGGGAAATGATATCGGCTTTACCAAAACAACGATCTGTTAACCAGGGGAAACGCACCTTATTTCCTAACAAAAACTAATAAGGATTTCAAAGTCATCTATACAAGTG
>NZ_JABXKN010000141.1:0-58891 GCF_017115065.1 Nostoc sp. JL23 | reverse complement strand
TTACCATATTTTGGGTTATTTTTATCGGATTTTTCTTAACATTCAACACTTTTGGGGAAGGAGGTATTGGAAATTTTTATTAAATCCATTGCAAAAATACTATTGCAAAAATACTTGAACAGCTAGAGAATCAAGCCTTTAGCTAATAACTCAATTCGGTTGAAACAGACTAAAACTAATCTGATTAGCTAGTTTTAAACAAATTGAGTTATTAGCCCGAAAAGAAATTTTCGGGCTATTTTTTGGCTTTTGCAAGAAGTCTTCTTTTTCGTCATGTTAATTCTAGTATTTACAGGTAACAAGTAATAGACACGAAATTTTGCGTATCTAGATTCTTTTTCGTCAGATGTCTAGTTAATTACCTTCTAGCAAAGTCCAGAAATAGCCATCTGGTGCGATAAAGGAGAAACTTGTCTCGCCAAATTCATTACTAATAACGTCTGTAACTTTTTGTGCAGTACTCGCCTTGATGCGATCGCAATATTCCTGTATTCCCTTAACCCGATAGGTATATAAAGACATACCCAAGCTACCAGGTTGGGCTGCCTCAAAGCGCGATTCTAAATCAATAGATTCTGGGAATCGAATCACATAAAGTCTACCACTGCGTGCAGCCATCAGGTCAGACTTAGAAGAACGAGGATCGTCAAAGGTAGTGACAATAAACTTTTCACCAGGATTAAGGTCAAAAATATCTTTACCTGCGGGCGAAGATTCATAACTAGTTTCGACATCATCCCGCACGCGCAGCAAACCCAAAACTTCTTCATAAAACTTCAGGGTTTCTTTGCTGTCATCTTGAACAATAATCCCCATGTGCGTAAACTGACTAGTCTTGAGTGCCGCATTCTGGTTAACTTGTCCGTAATGCGGTAGTGTATAGCCAAACCGTTGAAACAAAACTTGTCTAGCTAAGGGTTGCAGCAGCAACATTTCTCGCACACCAACTGCTGGCTCAAGAAAAGGGCGGCTTTTTCTATCTTTGTTGTAGATGACTTCCCAATAAGGGCTAGAGTATCTAATAGGGAAACCTGCTGCCTTTGCATCCTCTATATGATTTAAAATACTCAAGACATCCGTAGTTAAACTTGTTGCCCAGCGATTTCCCTTAATTTTCATTGACGCTATTCCCAAACCTTCATTGGTGGGATTTTGCCAAACCATCAGCCGAATCAAACCATGATCTGCATTTTGGTGGTAGAGGCGAATTGAGCGTAAAGACGAATTCACCCCATATAATTGATGGGCTACATCTGCGGTTAATTCACCCGCTTCACCAATGCGATAGCCAAATTGGTCCCAATAGTGAATTGCAGAAATTGGCTCTGGAATGCCGATGCAGACTTCATAGATACCTTCAATAGCGGTTTGTTGTTCGTGAGTCATAATCAGTGCTGAGTTAGGAATAGAGATGCGATGAATCCGCGATGAATCAGAGACGCGATGAATCGCGTCTGTACAAGAAAGAGTATTGAGTAGAGACGCGATGAATCGCGTCTGTGTTTACAAAAGTATCTCAGAAAGAATCTGGAAAACAACAACCTTTTTTTGTAGCTTATGATGTACTTACAAAAGTGAGATATCTAATATATAAAGTTCAAAGTTCTTCTGATTACACGTAATTAGCGATCGCAATCAAATTTTTCAACAGGAGTTAAGCTATGACGCAGCGACTGACTCAAGAGCAATTATCACAAATAGTTACAGAAGTAGAAGGTCTGCAATTGCGTCGGGAAGCGGAACTAGATCAACAGCAGGTGAGAGAAATTTTACAGGAGTTGAATTTACCGCCAGAGTTACTAGATGAAGCGCTGATTCAGCTAAATCGCCGCCAAGCACTGGAGGTACAGCAACGCCGGAATCGATGGATTACCTCTGGAGTGGTGGCAGTTATAGTAGTTGCGATCGCATCTACAATATTTTTCATGCAGCAGCAAAGTTCTACACTTTCCCGTGTTTCTACTCAACAAGACCGCATCACTTTAACACAAGATAATGGCGGCGACTTAAAGACAATTTCTCGCCAAACCAATCCAGAAGTGTTGTATCGTGTCACCTTAAAGGATGCACCTTTGGGTAAAAAGCTGTCTCTCTCTTGTAATTGGATTGACCCAAGCGGTCAAATTGTCAAGCAAAACAACTATCAAACCCGCGAGATTAATACGTCTGTCTGGGATACCCAGTGTCGCTACACTATTAACCCGGCTGCAACTGTTGGCAATTGGCAGGTGCAGATGTTTCTAGAAGGTCGGCAGATTAGCGATGCAACCTTTGAAGTTAAATAGTCCAGATGGTTATCCCGCATCACTTTCTTGGCTATTGGGGTTACGGCGCTCAACAGGAGTTGGAAGCGCTGTTAAGTAGTATTTTGGAAAACCTCTCTCCAAACCTCTCCCCTACAAGGGGAGAGGCTTTGAATTTTCCCCCTTCCCTAGTAGGGAAGGGGGTTAGGGGGTTAGGTCTGAAAAGTCAGTTTTCTGCACAGGAAAATTATTCTCCTCCCATCTGGAATGTTGTTCATATAGGAATTCATGGCACTCCCCCACTGCAACAAAATCAAATTGCTGCCGTCTCCGCATCAGGATTATTTAGTTCACCCGATGCTTGGGTAAGTCTCCAAGAAAACAACTGCCTAATTTTGGGAAGAGAACCTTTCGGAAAAGTGCCTTTGTATTGGACTCAGCAAGGACAAATAATTTGGTTTGCATCTCAACTGCAATTACTTTTACCGATTTTGCACCAGTCAGAAGTTAGCATTCCTGGGTTATATGGCTATAGCTGTTTTTCTTACGTTCCTACACCCTTAACTCCCATTAATGGAGTGTTTGCAGTGACGGCGGGAACTGAATTAGTTTGGCAGAGCGATCGCCAATCAGGTATTCTGAAAACATCAGAATCTAAAAAAATCCACTCGTGGCGGGAAGCGCCAGAAGATTTAACAGACGAAGCTACAGCAATTACTGAATTGCAAACTCTCCTTAAAAACTCCATTGAGCGACAAATTGCCGATTTAAAGGATGAGCCTGTCGGGGTGTTTCTCTCTGGGGGACTCGATTCTTCAGTGGTGGCGGCGCTGCTGGTACAAGCAGGGGTGAAAGTCCGCGCTTACACTTTAGATTTTGGTAACGCAGGTATTCCAGAATATCCATACTCTGAACAAGTCGCCCAGTTTCTCAAAATTCCACTTGTTAAAGTTGCAGTAACCCCCAGTTCCATCAAGAATGCGCTAATTCCGACTGTGCAAGCATTAGATTTACCCTTTGGCGATGGCGTGTGTGTGCCGTTGTATCTCCTGTCAGAGAGAGCGAGTCAGGAAACTCAGGTAATTTTTAACGGCGAAGGTGGAGATCAATTGTTTGCCGGTTGGACAAACAAACCTTTAATTGCCGCAGGTGTTTATCAAGCAGAAAATCTCGCCGGACAACAAACTTTTATCCAGCAATATCTCCGCACCTTTCACCGTCTTGGGGGATATGAATCTCAAGTTTATCAGCCGGAGGTTTATGCACAGATCCAAAATTTGCATCCTGAAGATTGGCTATTGGCAGCTTTAGATCGCAATGAATGCCCATCTTTGCTGCATCGCCTCCGCCGTGCTGGTTTGATGCTCAAAGGAGCGCAGAGTATCCATCCTCGTGCGACTGCATTGGGGTTTGCTCATGGTTTGTGGGTGCGATCGCCTTTTTGTGATTTACCTCTAGCTGAATGGACATTCCGCCTATCGGGAGAACTCTGTTTGCAGGGTGCTTGTGAAAAATATATCCTCAAACGGGCTGTAGAAAATTGGCTTCCACCTGAAATTGTCTGGCGACAAAAGCGTGGTATGGGGGTTCCTTCAACTTCTTGGTGTTTAAATGATTTTTGGCATCAACTCGGCATTTGGCTCAATCCAGAAATACTTCGCGCCAACAACCATTTTTATCCTCACATTGCGGCACAAATCGTTGAAGGGAAACTAGGAGCAGCTATTCAAGGGCGTCGGATTGGTGAAACACTCTGGTTACTAATTATGTGGCAACTTTGGCGATCGCACATTTTAAATGAAGAACTAAGTAAACAATCCTGGGATCATCCCTTTTGGTTACATCGTTGGCTATGGAGAAATTACAAGCGATGGCAAGATTAGATAAAAGTGAGGAGTTAGGAGTTAGGAGTGAGCAATTAATCTCCTCATCTCCCCCATTCTCCAGGGAATTTGCCGAGGAGTTACTGAATAACTACGGTTCTCCGCTTTATGTTTATAATGGCGATCGCTTGCGCGAAACTATTGAGCGGATTACCAAAGCAGTCAGTTATCCGCGCACGCAATTTCGGTTTGCCAGTGTTACTAATGGCAACATTGCGTTATTAAAAATTTTTCGCTCCTTTGGATGGGGACTTCACGCCAATACGCCAGGAGACATTTATTTAGGATTGCAAGCTGGTTTCGATCCTTGTGAGATTGTTTATAGCGGCAGTAATTTGAATCAAGCTGAGATGATACAAGTCTTGAATTGGGGAGTTACAACTCTCAATTTTGATAGCCTCGCTCAATTACAGTTGTGCTGCGAAGTTTTGCCTAGACGCAGAGAGAAATCTATCCGGCTGGGTTTACGTCTCAATTTGCCGGAAATTACTGGAGATAGCCGCATTGGTGTACGTCCAGAGGAATTTGGTGATGCGATCGCTTTAACTGGTGAGGTGGGATTAAAGCTGAGTGGTTTACACTTCTATCGAGGGACGGGAACTAACGCCACAGCCGCTTTTACCCAAGCGATCGATACAGTAATCGCTATTGCACAAAAGTTACCAGATTGGGAATATTTAGATTTTGGTGGTGGCTTTGGCTATCCCTATCACCACAACAAAACAGCCTTTGACTGGGAAATATTTGGGGCTGAGTTAACCGAGAGAATTACTCGTTTAGGACGGAAAATTGATTTGGTGATTGAACCGGGACGAAGTGCGATCGCAGGATGTGCAACTTTGCTTGCTCAAGTTGTTTCGGTAAAATGGCAAGGAGAAAAACAGATTGTTGGAGTTGATACCACCGTTGCTAATCTTTCAGTACCCTCAGTACACGGCGGCTACCGAGAAATTATCACTTGGAAACAAGCAGACAATCCATTCACAACTGATATTTGTGGTAATACCACATATTCACGAGATTATCTAGGGAAAAATTGCCAACTCCCGGCACTAGAAATTGGTGATATCGTTGCCATTCTAGATGTCGGTGCTTATGGTTACGCCATGTCGTCTCACTTTTTACACCGTCCCAAACCTGCGGAAGTCTTGCTAGAAAATGACAAACATCGCTTAATTCGTCGGCGGGAAGAATATAATGTTTTGCTAACAAATCAGGTGCTAGATAACTAACAATTAATAACTAACATCAAACAATCATTATGAAGTGTATTAACTGCGGAACTGACAATAAACTAAAAGACCGGACAGCTAATCAAGGTCGGTGTATAAAATGCAATCATCCCTTTGCCTTTGAACCGACTAGTATGGGCAATATTAAGATAACTGACCCGATGTTTGCAAAACTTATATCTGACATCTCTGCTCAGGGTACATTATTTTTTACGCCCAAACAACTGCTTTATTTTTTAGATAATCGCGTCAGACGCAATCCATTTAACCTGTCTAGTAACTTTGGTTGTTTTTATCTCTTTTTTAGTATTTGGGCACCCGGTTTTATTGGCGGGATACTTTCAGGTGTATTAGGCTCTAACTCTTTTTTGATTGTACTATTTATATATAACTTAATCTGGGTTGTTTATTTATTTAAAAATACCATTTCTAGTAAACTTAATAATCAAGGAAGAAAGTCAAGTGCCAGAAAATTGCAGGTTTTAGGTTTAATAATTCTGGTAGGAGGAATATTAATCAGTATATTTATATTAAATTCATTTATTGCATTTGCTATTGCAGTAATAATTGGGATGGTTTCATTGTACTTAGGAACTAGACAGCTAAATCAGATTGGAGTAGCGCAAGAATTTTTACTTTCACAATCTCAGGTAAAAGATTGGCTAAATCGTTGGCAGCAAATCAATGGTTCAATTCTCAAAATTCTTCCTTCACCAAAGCAGGAAAATATACCAGCCACGGTTAATCCTGATGTAACAGCTTACAGTTTTGATAGATTAGTCGTTTGTGATACTGCTAGTATTGCTCAACTATTAATTGCTAATAATTTTCACTTTGAAAATAACTGTGCAATTCTCAGTATTACTGGATATCCCCAAAGCATTTTTGACACCACAATGCAAATGCTGCGCCGCAATCCCGATTTGAAAGTCTATGCAATACATGATTGCAATCCACGAGGAATTGCTTTAGTTCATAATTTGAGAACCAATACTAATTGGTTTATCAATAGCGAGATTGCGATTATTGATATTGGATTAACACCACGTCAAATTATCGTTACTAAGCGCGGAATGTTCATTCAATCCTCTCCAGAGTCGGCGCAAGCAGCTAAACAATTGCCTGAAGAAATACGTCAAAATTTATCTACTGAAGAATTATCATGGTTAGAATCTGGAAAGTTTGTGGAATTGGAATCTTTCACTCCCCAAAGAATAATTAAAGTTCTGCAAAAGGGTATTGCTGGCAGCCAAAGTTTAGAAAGTGATGACAGCAGCTTGCTTTTAGTAGGCGATACAGGAAATGATATGTACGTTGTTGAAAGTTTTGGTTAGTATTCTCATTTCAATTTTAGGGATAATTCATGACTTGCTCTTACACGAATAAAGCGTAGTTTCACATAAAATTAGATTTATTCAATTCGTTGGTTTAACCAAGCTTCTAAATCAGAAATAGCTGAAAAGTCTAACAAAGCCTCTCCTAACGCCTCCAATTGTTCAATAGATAAGCCTTGAACTCGCTCAATAGTAGATGAATCAATCTCACCAAAACGACGATTTATTAGACGTATAATTAAACGTTGTTCGCCTTGTTGTACAGCTTGTTCCCGATCTTGTTGATAAAGTGGTTGTAATCGCATAATTAACTCCCGATCGTCTTCTTCTGAATTTTGATTAACTTGCAAGTTTTGCCGCAAGTTATAAAGTAATTCTAGCGTTGCTCTGCGAAACGGATGATTTAATGGTAATGCTTCTAATTCATCTATTGCTTGTTTTTGTACTGTTCCTCGACCGAGAATTCTTAACCACAGAGTTTCTTGGGTGCGCGGTAACTGGTGAATCGCAACGATCGCAGTCCGCAAATACTCTGCGATAAAATGTACTCCAGGTAGCCAATCTACCTTTTGAGTAGCACCGAATCCTGACAGCAGTGTTGTAGATGCTGTTGGGGTGAGTATCCATAATTTGGGAAGTTCTAATTCTGGAATGGAAGTTTTATTACGATTTGCTTGACGTTGTAATCCACCTCTTACTTCTAATAATTTTAACAGACAATCACAAATTTCTTCTTTTGATGCAGCGTTGCGGAATGGTTCAAAAATGGCTGCTGTAGCGGCAAATCTTCCTAATAATCCTAGTGTTTCTAAATTCGTGCTTTGTTTTGTTAAAGGAGAAAATAAAACATCGATTTCTCGAACTTCTCCCGCCACACGGCTAGAACCTTGCACTTCTCCATAAGGTTTTAATAATTCTTCCAGATAGTCTTTTGCGAATTGGTCATGGATAAATCTAGTCATTCAATCAAAAAAGATTTAGACAATAGTGAAGCATGGTACTTATATTACCGTCAACTTAGAAGTAAGAATATCTCTAATATGTATAATTTGTAATTTATCTTAAACTTCTTTCCATAAGCATTTGAGGTTCGACATTCTCAACATTAGCGATCGCTTCTAACTGAGAAATTCCAGCGATCGCATCAATAATCTTACCTGATTTAGCACGCAACCAAGCGGTATGAGGTGCATAAGCAAGGCTTTGTGCAACTTCATAACCCGCTCGATTAATTACCTCGCGTTGCGATTCCACATCAACGCTTTCAGCAAAGCGGATAAAAACTAGTCCAGTTGGTACTGCTAAGGAAGCATTGGATTCTAGTGTATAAACCGGACTCAATATATCCTTTTCTGATTGATTGGGTTCGCCTGAAAAAACTGCGATTGCACCGTCATTAAGTCGTAAAATTGCTCCTACTGCCACAGTCTTGGGTTGATTGTAATGTATTGCATAGTACCCAGGTTTACGAGTGTAAAATACAGCAGTGCGTAGGCTTACATCGCCACTAACACGAATTTGTTCGGGATACTCAGAAAAGTAGTCTTTTTGAAATCTCACTTCAGGAATCAGGGGTAAAGAATACGCCTGTAAAAAATACTCAGCCGGAAAATAAAACATCTTTCTCAAGTTGTAATGATGTTATAGCGTTTTCAGTGGTAAGAAATACATTTTTTTTATCGTGATGTACAGTTCTACGCCCCTACAGATAGTGAAGATTCTTAAAGCAACCTGATTTTGAATCCTCTCTTTTCTGGAAAGATGAATCGAAGGTTTGTATGAACTGAGATAGATTAAATTTTGTATCGCAATACACATATAACACATGAAATCATAAGCATCCATAAAGTAAACGTAAGCCTACGATGGGTACAGCAAGCTTTAAAAGTAAGGCATAATACGGGTTTCCCAATTCCCAATTTTCAAAACATTTAGGAGATTAAACAATGGTTCAGGTTCGCTATGGTGGACAGAACGGCCAACAGTATGAATTTGCTATCAGTAACGAACACGTTGTAGTGCGTACCGAAAGCCGCAGCACTATTGTCGGTGCAAGATCCTTTGAAGTCGCACCTGTGTCACCCACAGCTCGTAGCATCCTCAATCAATTTGAGTTAAAAACACGCTTTCGGCAAGCGGGTGTAGAAATTCTGCAAGCGAAAATTCCGAATCAGGGTGTCGCTTTGCGCGATTATGCCCGTGAAATTCTCAACAATGAGTCCGAAGTCCAATTTGCCGGACGTGTCCTCATCGATCCAATATCCCAACAACCTGTAGTTTACACTGAAAACATTTTTGTTAAATTTGATAGCGAAGAAGAGTCAAGGGTGTGCCAAGAGGTTTTAAGACGTTACAACTTAACAATTAAACGCCAACTTGAATATGCACGAAATGCTTATTTTGTCAGTGCCCCTGCAAATACTGGTATAGCCGTCTTTGACATTGCCGAGAGACTTCTAAATGAGGAATCAGTTGAACTGTGCCATCCTGAACTAGCGCGTGAGTCACGCCAACGTCAGGTTTTCCCGCAGCAGTGGCACTTAAAGCAAACAACAATTAATGGTAAGACAATTAACGCCCATGCCAACGTTGAAGCCGCTTGGAAGTTGAGCAATGGCACTGGGACAATAATTGCAATTATTGACGATGGTGTGGATCTCGATCATGAAGAGTTCCGTTCTTCTGGCAAGATTGTTGCCCCGCGTGATGTCACACGTAAAACGAACAATCCCAAACCGGGAAATGATAATAACCACGGTACATCCTGTGCAGGAGTAGCTTGTGCAAACGGTAACTTTGGGGCATCTGGTGTAGCACCGGGTGCAAAACTTATGCCGATTCGTTTAGCTTCAGCGCTGGGATCGCAGGATGAAGCAGATGCTTTTATTTGGGCGGCTCAAAATGGTGCTGATGTTATTTCTTGTAGCTGGGGGCCAGCAGACGGTACTTGGTTTGAGCCAGACGATCCTGCACACAAGCAAAAAGTACCTTTGCCTGATTCCACGCGACTTGCTATAGACTTTGCAATCAATAAAGGACGCAACGGCAAGGGCTGTGTAATTTTATTCGCAGCTGGCAATGGTAATGAAAGCGTTGATAACGACGGCTATGCCAGCTACCAAAAGGTGATTGCAGTGGCAGCTTGTAACGACTACGGCACAAGAAGCGCTTACAGTGACTTTGGTCAGGCGGTTTGGTGTGCCTTCCCCAGCAACAATGGTGATATTTCTCAAACCACGGGAATTTGGACAACCGATCGCTCTGGCGTGCTTGGTTATAATTCGGGTAATCGAAATCTGGGTGAGGCTTTAGGCAACTATACGAACGAATTTGGCGGAACTTCTAGTTCCTGTCCAGGTGCAGCAGGTGTAGCAGCCTTGATTCTGGCCAGAAACCCAAATCTGCGTTGGGATGAAGTGCGAGACATTTTTAAACGCTCCTGCGATCGCATTGATTCAGCTGGAGGTAAATATGATGCTAATGGTCGCAGCCCCTTCTACGGTTACGGTCGAATCAATGCTCTGAAAGCTGTAGAATTGTCCAAGCCCGCGCAAACATCGCCCATTAGTATTTTCCAGGCAGTGCAAGATATCCCAATTAACGACTTGCAAACATCAACATTGTCGTTGGCGATCGCTAATACCACCCTCCTAAAATCCATCAAAGTTAATGTAGATATTGAGCATACTTATATTGGGGATTTGATAGTTACTCTCCTTCCCCCGGTGCAAATAGGCATACTTCCCATAAATCTGCACGATCGCCAAGGCGGAGCTACAGATAATATCAAAACAACCTATGACGAGGTAAACACCCCAAAACTTGCTGCCTTTAAAGGTAAAAGTCCCCAAGGAACCTGGACTCTGGAAGTTGCAGATAAAGCTGAAGGAGATACAGGAAAAATTCGCAGTTTGACTATTGAAATCGGATTTTAAGTAGGAGAGAAGGGTTTTTGGGTTTCTGCATAGATTCGGGAATCATAACTAATTAGCCAGACTTGATATTACCCCACTTAATCCCCCCTTATAAAGGGCTACGGTGTACACACATCTCTCTACAAAACTCTCTAACCAAAATGTTGTAGATCCTCCTAAATCCTCCTTAAAAAGGAGGACTTTGAGAGGTTTTTGCCTCCTAATTTATCGGGAGGTTTCATACCAATACAGTTCAGTTAAGCATTTCCTTCTTCTCTCAGTGCCCTCTGCGCCTCTGTGGTTCGTTAAAAAAAATTGACTTTGACAAAGAGTTTTAGCCTTAACTGAACCGTATTGGGTTTCATACAAGCAGAGAAAAACTAAAACTAGGTTTCAAAGCATTTCCCCCGTGGGGGAGAGGAATGGAAGTGAGGGAAAAAACCTGGACACAAAACGAGAAATCAAGACTTATGTATTTTTCTTTTTTCGTATGAAACCACCCTACAATTTATCGGGGGGTTGGGGGGATCAAAAGCTTATAGGGCAACTCTTAAAGACTTGTGTGTACACCGTAGCCAATACATACGGGGATGGTTAGGGTGGGGTATTTTTAATGCTCTGTTTAAATAACCACATATTACTGAGCAAAAATCAAAATATTCTTCCCTGTAAGAACTTCCGCTTTGACGTTTCCGTGTTTTGCGCAGCCTGTAGCAGCTTCCGCTTTCCCTGTAAGAACTTCCGCTTTAACGTTTCCGTGTTTTACGCAGCCTGTAGCAGCTTCCGCTTTCCCTGTAAGAACTTCTGCTTTAACGTTTCCGTGTTTTGCGCAGCCTGTAGCAGCTTCCGCTTTGACGTTTCCGTGTTTCGCGCAGCCTGTAACAGCTTCCGCTTTAACGTTTCCGTGTTACGCGCAGCCTGTAGCAGCTTCCCCCTTCACGTGAAGCAAAACCATTTTGTCTCATTCCCAGTCCGAGACTGGGAACAAGGTTTTAAAAGAGTTTTAACTTAAAGTTGATACCAGTTACAGCGGTTTTTCGACTTTTGCAAGAGACTTCATGAGCTGCGCTCACAAGAAACAATGAAAATGTCTTTTCCTCCTGCCTTCTGCCTCCTGCCTCCTGCCTTCTGCCTTATTTTCAAGGCAGGTCTAATCTGTTAGCTTTGAGTCACCGCCTCTTTCGCCAAGAACTTCTCTAATTCTGTCAGCGCATCAGCATCAACCTTAGTTTGCATTGGGCAGAACTTAGGCCCACACATTGAACAAAACTCAGCAGTTTTATAGATATCTGCTGGTAAAGTTTCATCGTGATATTCCTTAGCTCTTTCTGGATCGAGTGATAATTCAAACTGACGGTTCCAATCGAAGTTGTAACGCGCCTTAGAAAGTTCATCATCTCTATCCCTTGCACCAGGGCGATGTCTAGCAATATCAGCCGCATGAGCCGCTATTTTATAGGCAATCAACCCATTTCTGACATCTTCGGCATCTGGTAGACCTAAATGTTCTTTGGGTGTTACATAACACAGCATTGCAGTACCGTACCATCCAGCCATTGCGGCTCCAATCGCTGAAGTGATGTGGTCATAACCAGGAGCAATGTCTGTCACCAATGGCCCCAACACATAGAAAGGTGCTTCCGAACACTCTTCCATTTGCTTACGGACGTTGAATTCAATTTGATCCATTGGCACGTGTCCAGGCCCTTCCACCATCACCTGTATATCATCTTCCCAGGCTTTGCGAGTTAGCTGTCCCAGAGTTTTCAATTCAGCTAATTGTGCTTCATCTGAGGCATCATGGGTGCAGCCGGGACGCAGAGAATCTCCTAAACTGAAGGAGACATCATACCTTTTGAAAATCTCAATAATGTCTTGGAAGTGGGTATAAAGCGGGTTTTGTTTGTGGTGATGCAACATCCATCGCGCCAAAATCCCGCCACCGCGAGAGACAATACCAGTGAGCCGGTTTCTCACCAAAGGCAAATGCTCAAGCAAAATCCCTGCGTGGATAGTTTGATAGTCTACTCCTTGCTGGGCGTGCTTTTCGATGATATGGAGAAAATCATCAGCAGTCAGATTCTCGATTGTGCCGTGGACGCTTTCTAAAGCTTGGTAAACCGGCACTGTACCAATGGGAACAGGTGAAGCTTTAATAATTGCGGTACGAATTTCATCCAAATTACCGCCGCCTGTGGATAAATCCATCACGGTATCAGCACCATACTTCACCGCCAGATTTAGCTTATCAACTTCTTCCTGAAGATTAGAAGAATTAGGGGAAGCGCCGATATTAGCATTTACCTTACATTTAGAGGCGATGCCAATAGCCATCGGCTCTAGGTTAGTGTGATTAATATTCGCGGGGATAATCATTCGTCCCCGTGCTACTTCCTCACGAATAAGATCGGCCGGGAGATTTTCCCGTTTGGCGACGTAGTGCATTTCTTCGGTGATAACACCTTGGCGGGCGTAGTGCATTTGAGATACATTAACCTGCCCACGTCGTTTAGCAACCCATTCAGTCCGCATATTGTAATTCCTCAATAAACAGCTTCCCTCCGCTGGTATTACCCAGACTCAGGTGTTAAGGGTTTGATCTCAGCCTCGTTATGTAGGCACCCCTAGCATGGATGTAGTTTAGCACCTTGGTTATATCTGGGAGCAAAGGTGTTAACAATTTATGAGGTAATACAATTTTGGATTTTAGGGTTTAAGCGCGAATTTCATTTGCACAAGGACGACCTTGTTCAACATCGGTAATATTAGCAAAGGTTGTTTCTGCAATATTGTAGAGAGCTTCTGCTGTAAAAAAGGCTTGATGTCCGGTAATCAGCACATTGTGGAACGTTGTCAGACGCTGGAAAATATCATCTTGAATAATTTCGCCAGACAAATCCTCAAAGAACAATTCCGATTCTTGTTCGTAGACATCTACACCGAGATAGCCAATTTTACCAGACTTCAATCCCTCAATCACTGCTTGGGTATCAATCAGCGCTCCTCGGCTAGTATTAATTAGCATCACACCTGGCTTAATCTGTTCTATAGCTTCAGTGTTAATCAGGTGATGGGTTTCGGGAGTTAGGGGGCAATGCAGGGAGATAATATCGGAATTGGCAAATAGCTCAGGTAGTTCTACATACTTTCCACCCAGCGCCTCCAATTCTGGATTGTGATAAACGTCATAAGCGAGTAGTTGACAGCCAAACCCCTTCATAATCTGTCCTAAAATCAGACCGATTTTGCCGGTGCCGACAATTCCCACTGTACGCTCATACAAATTAAATCCCAACAGTCCATCTAAAGAAAAATTGCCTTCTCGGACACGGTTGTAGGCACGATGAATTTTGCGATTTAAGCTCAAAATCAATCCTACGGCGTGTTCTGCTACTCCATAAGGTGAATAGGCGGGAACACGCACAACGGTAATTCCTAAGTCTGCTGCGGCTTTTAAGTCTACATTGTTAAACCCTGCACAGCGAAGGACAACCAGACGAGTTCCCCGTGAGGCGAGAAGCTCTAAAGTTGTGGCATCAACCTGATCGTGTACAAATACGCAAACCGCCGGAAATCCCGCAGCAAGGATAGCTGTATCTCGATTTAAACGGGGTTCAAAAAACACTAACTCGTGTTGGATGGGAGAATTTGCCGCTGACAAAAACTTCCGATCATAGGCTTTTGTACTGAAAACTGCTACTTTCATGCAAAACCTCAGACTTTATGTATGCTGCACGGTGTTCGAGTACATAATACCTTGACGTTTCAAAAAGCGATGTCTACAACGAGCGTAGCTGCGGCATTTTTGAACATTTTTTAATCGCTACTCTGGTAATGTAATTCTTAGGGGTGCAAGGTCTTGCGCTCCTACCGCGTGGTCTATTTACTGCTCCAAATTACGATGTTTGCTGAATTACTATAAATATGAAACGCTGCATTTCGCTCATATTTCCATCACATTTATTTCTCATAATTTTACCGATCGCCTAATAGTCAATTTTGGCGCAAACAAAATGACAGCAACATCTGAAGAAATCATCCAGCCACGTGAATTGCACAATCTATCGGCATCGAAGGAGTTAAAACTATTTACGTTAAAGGTTCGGTAGAGGCAATCCTGAAACGTTGTCAGCAGATGTTAAATGCTGAGGGAAACCAGATGCAAAAACCATAGATCAAGAAGTAGATGTGATGGCAAATCTTGGTTTACGGGTGCTAGCTTTTGCCAAGAAATCTGTATCCAAAACTCAAGATTTACTCGATCATAGAGATATCAAAAAGGATTTGGTTTTCTTGGGATTGCAAGGGATGATCGATCCACCCAGAAGTGAGGCTATCAAGGCAGTGGCAGCCTGTCAAAATGCTGGGATTCAAGTCAAAATGATTACAGGCGATCATGCTGTGACTGCAAGAGCGATCGCTCAAAGTATGGGCTTCAATAAAAATGGTGAAGTTCTCGCTTTTACAGGCAGTGAACTGGCTCAAATGGAGCAATCAGAGCTGACTACAGCGATAGAAGATGGGGCAGTATTTGCCCGTGTTGCTCCAGAACAGAAACTTCGCATCGTTGAAGCCCTCCAAGCTAAAGGAGAGGTTGTTGCTATGACTGGGGATGGTGTCAATGATGCACCAGCCTTAAAACAAGCAGATATTGGTATTGCAATGGGAGGTGCTGGTACAGAAGTTGCCAAAGAAGCCTCAGATATGATTTTGACTGATGATAACTTTGCTTCAATAGAAGCCGCCGTCGAGGAAGGGCGGACTGTTTATCGAAATTTGCTCAAAGCGATCGCCTTTATCCTACCCGTTAATGGTGGCGAATCGATGACGATTTTGATTAGTGTATTATTTGCCAGAGAATTGCCCATTTTATCTTTACAAGTTTTGTGGCTGAATATGGTGAATTCAATTGCCATGACTGTACCCTTGGCCTTTGAGCCAAAGTCTGAACGGGTAATGCAACAATCACCACGCAGCCCCCGCGAACCGTTACTTTCTAAAAGTTTAGTCAAGCGCATTCTGGCAATTTCTCTCTTTAACTGGATTTTGATTTTTGGTGTATTTGAATGGATACGGCAAACTACAGGAAATATCGATTTAGCCCGAACAATGGCAATTCAGGCTTTAGTAGCCGGGAGAATTTTTTATCTTTTAAGTATTAGTCAATTAGGAATTGCTTTAATTAATAAAATTCGGGGCATTAGACAGACATTTAGCGATGCCTCAGCAATTGGAATTGGTATCGCTACTACGATAATTTTGCAGATTATTTTTAGTCAGTGGAACTTAATGAATAACTTATTTTATACTGCTCCACTGAATTTAAATCAATGGTTAATTTGCTTGCTCATAGGATTGCCAATGATTGGAGTATCAATTATTGTAAATCGTTTCGACCCCCTAAACTAATTTTCTCTCCTAACCCAATCCCAAATTTACAGGCACATTCTCAGGCACTACTCATAAATAAAGGGTTGTGCCGTTTACTCTGAAAAATGTGTATTTTAAAGACTTTCGACCTTTCGGGGAGAATAATGGAAACGGGGGTTTTTAGTTTAAGACTTGATAAACATCCTCTAAGATTGGTATCTACGATATGGTAAATTTGTATTGATTGATTTTTAATTACTAATACCAATTCTGTATTAAGATGCAGATAACAAGACTCCCCTGTAGCCTGCCCAAGGTAACGGTAAGACTCCAGGGGGAAATACAACAGATTTCAAGGAAGGTAAAGAACACAACGATTTGTCTTAAAGCCTGATATGAAGTGTGTTTTACTCCTGAATTCTGCTGTATATGCAGCTTCACAAAGAAACAGTACAAGTCAAAAATATGTTTATGAGCAGCTTAATCTTCTTATTATTTGGTTTAGGAACTTTTTTCTTAGCTTTCAATACTAAAGACGAAATTAGTCGCCTTACTGCTATGATCAGCGGGACAATTCTTCTAATTTGGGGTTTGGCTCTAGCTCCCTTGCAATTTCAATTAATAATCGAGATTGCCTCAGTTTTAGCAGCTTTCTCTATTTGTATGCGTTGTTTAGGTTGTGGTTTTAAACGCGATTGATTTTTAACTTGATAACTTATAATTTGTCTGACATCTTCGACAGATAAATTAAGTAATTGAGCAATCATGATTTCTAACATATTAACTTCAGTTATTGGCAGCGCAAAATTCAACTTTTTTAGAGGACTATTAGCCGTTCTAACCTCGATGAAGCTAAATCCTTGCTTTTTTTCAATTTCAGCTTTGATTGCTGTCAAATTCAGGGGAATTTGTACCTGTATTTCTTGATGACGTTTTAGTTTTTTAATTTGAGGATACAATCCTAATTTTTGGGCGATTGCTACTTCTGGAAATTTTGAGTTGGGAATTTCTAGCTCTAACCTTTTAATTATGGAGTTTGCCGTTTTAATTTGAACTTGAGTAAAGTTCTGTTCTTCCTGTATCTTCAGATCAATTACTGTAAAATTCAGCTTGAGCAAAACCTGTAGTAGTTTATCAGCTTGCAATTTATCTGGCGTTCTGTAAGAGAAACTTAATAATTGCTTTGTTAAGTAATCACTACCAGCCCAAAAAGCAATTCCTACTAATAGCAGAGGTAGAAACAATAGTAAAATTTTTGGGCGTAAATCAGGCATATTTTTTAATTTATAATTTTATAGATAACCTTAAATTTCAATAGTCACGAAGGTATAGCAGGGTTTGTAACTACCTGTTGGCAGATATACCTTATTCCTGATGAAGAATAATCTAAAAGTTAAAATATAAAATTAGATAGAAGACATAGAGGTAATTAACATATCTAATTTTAAAAGAGAGTTAATAATTCTATGGCAAGGCTTCACGCTAAAAAGTTTTATGCGGATTTTACTAGTAGAAGATGACTTTGAACAATTAGAACCACTACAAGGTATTCTCTCCGAGGCAGGATATATTGTAGATGCAGCAGAAGATGGGGAAATTGCACAATGGCTGATTTCGCAAAAAGATTACGATCTATTAATTGTGGACTGGATGTTACCAACAATTAGTGGATTGGCTTTGTGTCGCCAGTATCGTCTCTCTGGTAAAAATGCACCAGTATTGATGTTAACTGCTAAAGATACCACAGCCGACAAAGTTATGGGTTTAGACGCAGGAGCCGATGATTATCTAGTTAAACCTGCTGACTTGGTAGAACTGTTAGCACGAGTACGTGCTTTGGGGCGAAGAGTCCCTAATTGGCAGGGATATAGTTTATGTATAGCAGATTTACAATTGCATTTAGCTGAATTAAGTGTAGAACGGAGTCAGGTAAAAGTAGAATTATCTCCACGTGAAGGACAATTACTAGAATACCTGATGCGTCATCCCAACCAGGTTTTAACTCGCAACCAGATTGAAGACGCTTTGTGGGAGTGCGGTATGGAACCAGAAAGCAATGCCTTAACTGTGCTGATACGCAAGTTGCGGCAGCGCTTGGAGGTTTTGGGTGCAGGAGACTGGATTAGAACAGTTTATGGTATGGGTTATCGCTTAAATCCACAAGAATCAAATTAGGAGTAGGCAGTAAAAACTGGGAAAGTTAGCAAACTAATAACATTACCAATGACTACTTATGTTTAATCGCAGCCGTCGCAATCTTGCAAGTTGGTTCACGCTAACAATGGGCAGTATTTTAATTATGTTTGCGGCGGTATTGTACTACTGGGAAGTCATAGATGAGTTAGAGGAACTAGATCGATTACTTTATAAAAAAACAACTGTGATGGCAGCTAATGTTAAGTCAGAGCTGCATAATGGTCAACGACAGCTAGACTTAGAACACGTACCATTGTTGGGAAGTATGGTACAACCATTGCCAGATAGTCAACTTGTGTATGCAGGTTGGTACGACGATCAAAAGCAACTTGTACAATTTTTTGGTACGATTCCTAGCGATCGCCTTTTAATCTCAGGTGGGTTTGATACTATCAAGACTGATAGTAAAGTCTGGCTACGTCAGGTAACGTTGCCTGTTTACCAAAATGGTTTATTAATTGGTTATTTGCAGGCAGCGATGCCGATGACAGCTACTGAAAGCGCTTTAGCTGAATTTCGTATGGTTTTGGCTATCTCAGCGCCTATAACTTTAGCTGTAGTTGCTCTCACAGGTTGGTGGTTGGGAGGGCTAGCAATGCAACCAATTCGCCACAATTACGATCATCTACAAAGGTTTACATCTGATGCTTCCCACGAATTGCGATCGCCTCTGACGGCAATTATTAGTAATGCTCAGTACGGCTTTTTATCTAAATCTACCGATCTGGAGGTGCAACATCAGCGCTTCCAAAAGATTTTTGATATCGCTAAGTCAATGAGTATTCTAGTAAATAATCTGCTGTTTCTGGCACGTTATCAAGGTCAATTACCGACTGAATCATTACAAGTAATTGAATTAAATCATTTGCTTGTACAGATAACAGATGATTATGCCACTCAACCAGATGCACAACATCTTAGTTTAGTTTGCAAACTACCAAATAATCGTATAACAGTTCTTGGTGATGCTAACTTGCTCCGTCAAGTAGTTTTAAATTTACTTAATAATGCTTGTAAATATACTCCTGCCGGTGGTCAAGTTAAATTACAATTGTTTACCCAATCACATTGGGCTGTAATCGAAATTATAGACAATGGTATTGGTATTCCTAAAGCTGATTTACCATATATTTTTGAGCGATTTTATCGAGTTGATAAAAAGCGTTCTCGTCAAACTGGAGGATTTGGTTTAGGTTTAGCTATTGTCCAACAAATAGTTCAATCTCATGGTGGTAAAATTACTATTAAGAGTGTATTCCAAGAAGGTACAATTTTACAAATTGCTTTGCCTCTAAAGTAAGATTTATAAATTCTGCTTCTATTGTTAAAAGAGAATTCAGAAGTCCAATGCCCAATGCCCCATGCCCAATCATTACCGATATATTATTTTTTACAAACCCTATGGCGTTCTCAGCCAGTTTACAAAAGATGCCCCCACACATAGCACCCTAAAAGATTATATTGATGTGTCTGATGTGTATCCTGTGGGACGCTTAGACTGGGATAGTGAAGGGTTGCTGCTGTTAACAAACGATGGACAATTGCAACATCGCCTCGCCCATCCACGTTTTGGTCATAAACGTACTTACTGGGTACAGGTAGAGCGAATTCCCGATGCAGATGCTATTAAGAAATTGCAAATAGGTGTGGAAATTCAAGATTATCGCACTCAACCAGCAGAAGTTAGGCTTTTACCAGAAGAACCACAGCTACCTGAACGCACCCCACCAATTAGATTTCGCAAAAATGTACCGACAGCTTGGCTGGAAATGACTTTGACAGAGGGAAAAAACCGCCAAGTACGCCGTATGACTGCGGCTGTCGGGTTTCCGACTTTGCGGCTGGTCAGGGTCAGCATAGCTCACCTACAGTTAGATGACCTACAATTGGGTCAATGGCGCGACCTCACCGCCTCTGAACTCCAATTTCTGCATAATTTTAATAAATCGAAAAGTTTTCCCTTAAAAACCACCCCATAATAGGAATTCTATCGTGTTCGGTTAAAGACTTATCAAAACCCAATATTTTCATAGCTTTGTTGGGTTGCGCTTTGCTTCACCCAAGCGTATTGCAATAGGCTAAAGATTATCCAACATTACTAAATTTATTTATACCGCGAATTACCAGCCAAGCTCCTCCAGAGGAGATTAACAACAACGGTGTTAACCAATCACCCCAACGCACATATAAAGTCTGTGTCTGTCGCCGATAAATTGTTTCACCATGAGTTTCGTAAGTATTATATCCAGACATCCACAAGGTTCTCCCATGAGGATCTACAAAGGCTGAATATCCAGTATTAGTTGCCCGTGCTGACCAGCGATCGCTTTCAATAGCCCGCATGATATCCTGTGCATGATGCTGAAATGGCATGGATGCAGTGTAATGGGCATCGTTAGAAGAACTGAGAATAAATTGCCCACCCGCCGCCGCTTGACGGCGAAATTGTTCAGGAAAAGCAGATTCATAACATATACTAGCGATCGCGCGACCAAAAGGAGTGTCAAATAGCTGATTTGCTGAACCAGCAACTTGGTGTGCATCCAAAGGCGACAAGCGTTGAACTATCCCGCCTAAAATTCCTTCAAAGGGAATATATTCTCCCAAAGGTACTAGTTTGGACTTATCGTAGCGGCTGACAATTTCACCTTTAGCATTGAAAGTAAACAAGCTAATTGTATAACTGTCTCCTCGTTCGCCAAAAGCCCCAATCCAAGCAACTACGCCTTTGTCCTTCACTGCTGCGACTAAGGCAGTTTGCATCAAGTTGCGCTGGAAAATAGGTAAGGCTCCTTCTGGGGTGAGAACTGCATCTACACCTTGGTCTGCTAAAGTTAAATACCCATTAGTGTAATTTTCTTGGGCGCGACGAAACCCTTCGGAACTTCGTAAAAGTCGGTTCGGGATATTACCCTGAACAATCCCTACTTTTAACGCTGTTTCTGGAGGTTGGGCAATGGGACGACTGTATAAGAAAAAACCGATAAGGTGTAAGGTAATTAATAATCCTGTGGCGGCAACTAAGTATTTATTAACGAACCGCAGAGGCGCAGAGAACACGGAGGAAATTTTCTCTGTGCCCTCTGTGCCTCTGCGGTTCGTCCATCCTTCGGCAATTAACCCATTAACAGCAACAATCGCCGCTGTCACAGTATTAGGCCCAGAGAGTTGACCCAAATGTACAATTACGAGATTGTGCGGACTTTGAGTGTAAGCAAGTGAACTCCACCATAGAGGGCCAGCACTCCAAAGGCTCTCTAAGGCGCACCAGACGGCTGTACCAATCAGGACACGTAGCCACGGTTTTTGCCCGCCCAGGCGAACCATTACAGCCGCCCAAATAGTAAGGAATACCCCACCCAAGACACTGATAAATCCCCAACAAAAAAGCGTGATTGCCAAGCTTGGCAACCAAGGAACGCCCAACCATGTCATCGGATGAATTCCGGTAATCCAGAATAGGGCGACACCGTGAAAACCAATACCCCAGAGGAAAGCCGGGGGGAATTGGTTTTTACCTTTGGCTGAAGTTACAACTAGCACCCATAAGGGAACTATGGCAATCCAAGCCAGGAACCATGCACCTACTGGGGCTACAGTTAGCCCCATTAAAATGCCGCTAGCTAAGGTGATTAAATAAGGGAGTAAGGTGGTTAACCTCTCTCCCTGCTTTTTATTCTGCTTCTTCTGCATCGGCAGCATCAGGTGGAACTATTGCTACTCCGGTAATAGCGTCATCTTCATCTAAACGCTGCACTCTGACTCCAGTTGCCGATCGCGATTGGATAGAAATCGCATTTACCGCTTGACGGATGATAATACCGCGATTTGTCACCATCATGATTTCATCATCATCATTGTTGACAATGCGTAGGGTTGCTAGCTTGTCTTTGGTTTTGCGGTTTTTGAACTTGGTTGCCATTAAACCCTGACCAGCACGATTTTGTAGTCGGAACTGGGCAACGGGTACGCGCTTACCATATCCTCCCATTGTAATTACCAACACCCAAGGGCCAACAATGCCACTGCTAGGCACTTCTGCGGATTCTTCAGTCGTTTCGGTAATTTCGATATCTTCTGTTTCGATTGTTTCGATTGTTTCGATTGCTTCAATATCTTCTGTTTCGGCTATTTCGGCTTCTGTAACATCCAAAGTTTCAAGAATTGCTGCGGGTAGAATATCCATACCCACGAGTTCATCTTTATTTTTGAGTTTCATGGCTTTTACCCCACGAGTCGCCCTACTTAAAGGACGCAGTTGTTCGTGGTTGCACCGGAAGTTAATCGCCATCCCGTTACGAGAACCAATGATTACACTGTCCTCGACTCTGGCACGTCGCACCCAGCGCAGTTGGTCGCCTTCTTCTAAGGAAATGGCAATCAAGCCATTGGCGCGAATATGACTAAAGGCTGCCAATTCGGTTTTCTTGATATTGCCGCCCTTAGTGAGCATGACCAGATATTCTTCGCTGCTAAACTCGTCAACGGGTACAATCGAGGTGATTTTTTCCTCTTTGGGAATCGGTAACATCTGGACGATTGGTGTCCCGCGACTGGTACGCGAACTCGCTGGAATTTGATAAGCTCTCAGGCAATAAACAACACCACGCTCACTAAAGAATAAAATACTGTCGTGATCGCAGCAAGTCAAAAAATGCTCAATGGTATCATCATCTTTCACCTTGGCTGCGGCTTTACCTCTGGTAGCACGGCTTTGCGCTTCAAAGGTGTTGACTGGCATCCGTTTGATGTAGCCTTGCTCTGTCACCAGAATTATCGCTTTTTCATTGGCAATGAGGTCGCGATCGTCTAATTCCCCTTCTCCTGGTAAAATTACTGTGCGGCGGGGTGTGGCAAAGTTAGTTTTCAGTTGTCCAACTTCGGTTTCGATAATTTCTAGCACTCTCTCCCGGCGTGCCAAAATATCCTGCAAGTCGGTAATCTTCGCTTGTAATTCGTCGTGTTCCAAACGAATTTTGTCTGCTTCTAAGGCAGTCAAGCGCCGCAATTGCATTTGCAAAATCGCATCTGCTTGCACTTCTGAAAGTCCGTAAGTTGTGATTAACTCACCTTTAGCTGTGGGCGCATCGGGCGCATGGCGAATCAAGACAATAATTGGATCTAATTGGGATAGGGCAATTAATAACCCTTGGAGGAGATGATCGCGTTCTTCGGCTTTCCGCAGTTCGTAACGGGTGCGTCTGGCAATGGATTCGATGCGGAAATCCAAGAAGACGGTTAAGAACTGCTTGAGGGTGAGTACTTGGGGTTCGCTATTCACCAACGCCAGCATATTTGCGCCGAAGTTGGCTTGCAGTGGTGTTTGCTTGTAGAGGTTGTTTAGAACGACGCGAGGATAAGCATCACGTTTGAGTTCGATCACAACTCGCATCCCGTCGCGATCGCTTTCATCCCGGATATCTGCAATCCCTTCTAGACGCTTCTCGTTCACCATTTCGGCGATTTTTTCAATCAGCGCCGCTTTGTTGGTTTGATAGGGCAATTCGGTGATGATAATTGCTTCTCTATCTGGGCGTCCCCGTTGTTCAACGGTTTCAATGTTAGCGACACCACGCATGGTTATGGAACCACGCCCGGTTGTGTAAGCTTCTCGAATGGCAGATGTTCCTAAAATCTGCGCCCCAGTTGGAAAATCTGGGCCGTGGACATACTGCATTAATTCGAGATCGGTGATTTCTGGATTGTGGATCACTGCCACCAAAGCATCGATCAATTCGCCCAAATTGTGGGGGGGAATGTTGGTGGCCATACCCACGGCAATCCCAGAGGAACCGTTGAGCAATAACTGGGGAATCCGTGCTGGTAAGACTGTGGGTTCTTGCTGGGAACCGTCGAAGTTATCGGCAAAGTCTACGGTTTCTAATTCGATGTCGTGGAGTAGACCAGCGCTAGTTAAAGCTTGCAACCGACATTCGGTGTACCTCATGGCGGCTGGCGGATCGTTGTCTACCGAACCAAAGTTACCATGCCCGTTAACTAGGGGCGATCGCATGGAAAAATCCTGTGCCATCCGCACCAAGGCATCATACACAGCCGTGTCACCGTGGGGGTGATATTTACCCAATACTTCCCCCACCACACGGGCGCATTTCTTAAAGGGGCGATCGTGGAGCAGACCTAGCTCGTGCATTGCGTAGAGAATGCGGCGATGCACAGGTTTGAGTCCATCCCTGGCATCTGGCAACGCCCGACCCACTATCACGCTCATGGCGTATTCCAGATAAGACTGCGACATTTCGGTTCGCAAGTCTATCGGGATAATCCTCTCCTGTGAGGTTGTCATAACCTAAAAATCTCCAAAAATCGTAGATTTTAGCTTTTTTACTCAACAAAGCGCAAAATTATTCTAAATTGCTCTTGAATAATTGCTATAATTTGATACAATCTTAGCATATATTGCTTTTTTATGCCTGGGCAGCTAACTCAGCCGCTTGTTTGATCCGTAGCTTCTCTCTGGGATTTGAGTTGAGATGCAATCAGAGGAACTTTAGGGGCAAGAAAAAATCCGATCAAACTGGCAAAAAGGATTGGCGTAAAGGGACTCAAATTAGTCAGTTTTGACAGCAGCAAAGTCGTACTTATCGGTGTGCGGGTTACGGCTGCGTTGACAGCAGCCATTGTACAAATCATCGCAAGGGCTGGATCTAGTCCCGGGATTATGACTGCTACTGCTTTACCAATGCAAGCACCAGTGAAAAATAGGGGAATGATGAATCCACCGCGCCACCCACCTGTTACCGTAATGCTAATGGCAGCCATTTTCCCAAGAGCTAGAGTTAAGAGAAAAACAGCACTAAAGTTAGCAGTCAGGACTGAATCTAACTCTTCATGTCCAAAATAACGCGTCAGGGGTAATAAAATTGCTAAACTGCCAAGTCCCACTCCTGCTAGTGTTGTGCGTACATATATGGGAACAGGAGTTGGTGCGCCCAGACGTGAAACAGCTTGCCAAAAGGCATCGCAGCCGCGAAAAATGCCCATAAAAATCCATCCCGCCACAGCTCCGATAATTCCAAACGCGATCGCGATCGCAAAATCATCAATCCTTTCTAAGTGATACTGAGGAAAATGCCAAGTGGGGGCAATACCCAAATGTGTAATTGCTGCAAACACCAGATAGCTAGCGCAACTCGAAACAATGGCTGGCATTAAGGCTTCGTAATATTCCACAATATGCTCGTGGTGCAAAATCTCCAAAGCGAACATTGCACCGCCAAGAGGTGCGCCAAACAACGCAGTGAAGCCAGCCGCCATTGCTGCTAAACTCATGGTTCTGAGGTCTTCACCTTGGAGTTTTAAGCGATCGGCAATCCAAGTACCAAAAGAACCTGTTACCTGTACGAGTGGTGCTTCTGGACCAGCACTACCGCCTGCTGAGATGCTGACTAGAGAAGCAAGAATCATTGAAGGATTTTTGCGAACATCTAGGCGTCCGCCACGAAAATGAATATTATCAACAATCACAGCGATTTCACCGGGATTTCCCAAAAAATGAATCACCAGACCGATAACTAAACCGCTAAGTGGCATCACTATCAGCAAGCTAAAACCCTCAAATGGCTGGAGTCTGTGAGTTAAAAACTCTAGAATATTCCAGTACAAGGCTGCAAATAGACCACCAGCAGTCCCCACAACTACCCAGCGAATCGTCCACTGCGAAATCATTAGGGGATTACGCTTTACCAGTCCAAAAAGTTGAGCAAATGTCCAGCGTTGAGTTTGATTGTTGGAGGGAGGCTTGTTTGGTAACACTGCTTATTTCCTATTTGTGAAACCTAGAGTACTGAATATTTACGCTTTTTATGGTAAAGGCTATTTAGTTTAGTGAATCATTTTTGGTCTACAAAGAGCGATATTTTTGACGGCCCATAAAAAGGGGCGTACATCTGTACGCCCCTAAAATATTTATCTGCGTAGGCGTAGCCCAACCTAGGCATCGCACCCTCTTTAACGAGAGTAAGGATTATTGAAAGTTTCCCAAGCAGCAATAGCCGCCTTTTGCACGCGAAAGCTGAAGTCTACGACATCTTTCATCAATAAGTGCCAGTTTCTCTCGGCTTCATCCTGAATTACCGCCCAAGAGTTTTCTAAGCGATCGCGTTGCATCAGTTTCCTTCCTTCAATTAATTCCCGTGCTTGGCGCACAACTTTCAAATAGGTTTCACGGGTGAGAGTACCTGCTGAATCAGCCTCAGCTTGAGCGCGTCTTTTTAACGCCTCAATTAACGCTTTGGTTTCGCGCTTCACCTCATCAGTTTCACCAGCCATTTCGGTGTCCACTAATTTGTCGGTTTCAGAATTTATTTTTACAATTACTATGGATTCAGTAGATTCGATATTGTTAGAATTCATACTTAAAACATCCTTAATTGCAAAGTTTCCTCTCCAATAAAAATTGCACCCCGTTCTAATAGTCATTAGTCATTATTTATTTCACAAAGGACAAATTACAAATGACTAATGACAAATTAATAAGTTTTTATTGGCAGTTTTTGCTCTAATTTCAGCAATGCTGCAACTCGCATTTCTGTAGCAGGGTGACTGGAGAATAAGTTACCCAGAAACTGTCCAGAAATGGAATTGATAATTAATAACGGCTCATAAGCTGGATTAGCATTTAAAGGCATTTGCTTTGCTGAAGCTTCTAAGCGTTGCAATGCTCTAGCTAAGGCGCGGGGATTACCAGTTAATCTCGCAGAACCTGCATCAGCAGAAAATTCTCGTGTGCGCGAAATTGCTAGCTGAATGATTGTTGCAGCCACCGGCGCAAGCATGACTGTTAATAAAACTCCTATTGGATTTCCACCTCTATTGTCATCTCGCGAACCACCACCAAACCATAGGCTGTAACTAACCATTTGGGCTAGGAATGAGATCGCACCAGCCACAGTCGCAGCAACGGCTTGTGTCAAGGTGTCACGATTAATAATATGGGTTAGCTCGTGGGCGATAACACCTTCGAGTTCATCGTCTGGCAATATATTTAGAATACCTTCAGTGACAGCCACAGCAGCGTGTTCTGGATCGCGACCTGTAGCGAAAGCGTTAGCACCTTGGCTGGGAACAATGTAAACTTTAGGCATAGGAATGTTAGCGCGATCGCTCAATCTCTGCACCATCCGATAAAGTCCTGGTGCTTCCCTTTCACTCACAGGTTGCGCCTGGTATACTGCTAAGGCAATTTTATCTGATTGATACCAGGAAAACAGGTTTGTAACTGCTGCCAAGCCAATCCCGATAATCAAGCCGCTAGAACCACCAATTACCCAGTAACTAATTGCAATCAAAAGACCACTTAGCGCAGCAAGCATTGCAGCCGTTTTCAATTGATTTGTCATATTTTGCTCTCCTGCTAATGCTGTGTAAATGTTTGAGAAAACAGCATTACTTCAGCTACATTTTGATTTTATCTAGCTCAATTTAGATATATGGTACAGAAAACCTATCAGATAAGTACGGTTTTCCTACTTAAGTTTTAGTCATAGAATTAATGTCTATAGATACTAAAAACGCATCCATCTATAGGAATAAATTGTTTATTTAGATAGAAATTACAAGGGCGATACTGAGGTTTACCTATGCCTACGCCATTAGTTAATATCCAGTTACTTATACAGATTCTGAGTCTATTCCTTGTGCTTGATATATTTGTTGGGAAAATAGCTGAAAATCTAATTCGCACGCCTTCAAAGCTTCAGTAGCTTGTGAGTATTTTGGGGTATCAAACAAATCGCGATCGCGAATTTTTGGCAACCAAGAACGTAGTTTCGTTAGTTCCGCCTCATTCTCTTCCAGTTCTGCAAAAGTGAGGTTACTTATTTTCCGTTCCTCGCTCAATTCGCTATGGAAATCTCGACATTGCCCCAAAAACTCTTGATATTCTTGGTCTGCCTGCTGTTGAAAACGTTCTACCAACATAGCATTTTGCTTAGGTTCGTCAATCCAAATAGTTAACAAATCTGCTTCACCGCCACCTGCTATAATGTCCGCTTTTAATTCTTCCAAATGGCTCTGCAAGTCTTTTCGCTGCGGTAGCAAGCACACCGACTGCTGTAAGTAAAGTGCGCCCAATCCCTTAAGTTTACGCCAAACATACACCCGTTGCGTTGAAGGTTGTGCAGGTACTTTGTACACCAATAGATTCCAAGATTTTCTATCCATAGAGTTATTGTAACAAGTGTTGCATTCGATTTAATTTATTGTTAGATTGATTAATGAAACATCTGTTGCATTTAAAAAATTATGAATGTGAACTATCAAGTTGGCAGCATTGACTGGAGTCCCATTATCCAAAGGATGGAACCTCTGGGGAATTGTCACTTACCCACATATCCAGGGGATTTAAAAACTGTTTTACTGAACCATGCTAGTTTGGCTCAACATTCTCAAGGCGAGAAAGCCTATCAGATGGCGAGAGAAATTGCCCGATTGACTACCTTCAGTGATGCAGAAATTACTTATTGGTTCTCAAGAATTATAGAACTGATGTAGTATTTTCAAAAATCTTTGCAGCCAATAAATCTGCTGTAGAAGTGTACATATCTATCACTATCAATATAGATGTAGCAGAAACAGGCAATATGCAGGTACAAGATAAATTCGTCCAGAAAATTTCTCGGACTGTTTGGGTTTTGGGGTTTGTCAGTCTGCTGACAGATATTAGTTCCGAGATGATTAATTCTGTATTGCCTTTATTTCTAGTGTCAGTATTAGGGGCAAATATCTGGACTGTCGGCATCATTGAAGGTATTGCAGAAGCAACAGCTTCAATTTTAAAAGTCTTTTCGGGAGTATTGAGTGATTACTTGGGACATCGTAAAGGATTAGCGGTGTTTGGGTACGGATTATCAACCTTTGTAAAACCTCTATTTGCTGTAGCTACCAGTCCAACTGGGGTGTTAATAGCTCGATTTGGCGATCGCATTGGCAAAGGTATTCGGGTAGCGCCCCGCGATGCCTTAGTTGCCGATTCAACTAACGCAGAGGTACGCGGTGCAGCTTATGGATTGCGTCAATCCCTCGATACTATCGGAGCATTTTTGGGGCCTTTGGCAGCATTTGCCCTGATGACTGCTTCCGAAAACAACTTCCGCCTCATTTTTTGGCTAGCACTCATCCCTGGATTTTTCGCAGTGGCTTTATTAACAGTGGGAGTGCGCGAACCAACAAGTGAAACTCAAGAAAACCGAAGCAATCCTCTGCAATGGGAAGCTTTACGCAGTTTAGGTCAAGGATACTGGGTACTTGTAGCAGTGGCGCTGCTATTCAATTTAGGCAACTCCAGCAATGCTTTTTTATTGCTGCGAGCTGAACAAACAGGTATTTCAGCTTCACTTATACCGTTGACATTAATGGTGATGAACATTGCCTACTCATTCAGCGCCT
The DNA here is from genome assembly GCF_017115065.1 of Nostoc sp. JL23. Classification (NCBI taxonomy): domain Bacteria; kingdom Bacillati; phylum Cyanobacteriota; class Cyanophyceae; order Nostocales; family Nostocaceae; genus Nostoc; species Nostoc sp. JL23. The sequence continues at coordinate 29,313 of NZ_JABXKN010000141.1, read as the reverse complement.
ACCCAATAGGAATACTTTCCGATCGCGTGGGCAAATTTGGGCTACTAGTAGGCGGATTTCTCCTATACGCCCTAGTGTATCTGGGTTTCGCTTTTGTGCAGACACCTTGGCAAACCTGGGGATTGTTTGGCCTTTATGGTTTGCATTTGGGTATGAGTAAAGGATTGCTGTTGGCGCTAGTAGCAAATAGCATACCTGCAAATTTGCGCGGCACTGCTTTTGGATTCTTCAACTTGGCTGTGGGATTAGCGCTTTTACCCGCCAGTTTGCTAGCTGGTGGATTGTGGCAAACACTGGGAGCAGAGGCAACATTTATAACTGGAAGCTTGTTTGCGATCGCTGCTGTCTTATTGCTGGTAATTAATAGAAAAAAATATTTACAAATATAACTAGGACTTACGTAAAATATCTTTCAAACTCTCATTTCTCTGTGTCCTCTGCGCCTCTGCGGTTAGTTATTCTAATAAAATTTTAATTCTCAACAAGCGGCTTCACCCTGGCTGTAACTCTTAATTTACTGAGCCTTCGCACCAGTAACATAGCTTGTTGTTTATATAATGCTCTTGGTAACTGTGCAGGCAAATTATGCATCAACTCTCTAGCTGTGCCAATGTTACATCCCGATATTATACTTATTTCATTTGCACCATCAAAAATCGCATCTTGAGCTAAAACTTTCTCAACCTGCACTTGCCAATTTCGAGGAAACATTTCACCTCGCTCAATCCGCTGGAGGCTATTGCTATTTGCTAGAACAACCAGGCGATCGCCAACAGCAAGTTGTGTATGATCAGAAGGCATTAACTTAACAGGCGATCGCTTGAGGTTTTGGTATAGAATTGGTACAACTCCATAACCATAAGCAACCTCAGCTAATAGTAATCCATTTAGTGTATCTCCAGCTTCAATCATGTACTCTACTACCAAAATAGTTTGAGTATCGAAGTTAAACAAGCTGAGAATATTTTCTCCAAAAGCCGCAGCAGCAAATACTTCTGCTGAAATTGCAGAGGTGCAAATAACTTGGGCATAAGGAAACAATCGTGCGACGTTATCACGAAAGTATTGGTCGTAAGTCCGAATAATCACACGAGTTGTCGGACTCTTAGCGTATGCCATCAAAGCTATTTCCAGATTCTCCATATCATCGTCTGTAACGACAATGACACTTTTACTATTAGCGAGATTCACTTTGCCTAGAGCATCGGCAATATTATCAATAATCAGTGGTATTTTGTTGAGAAAATCGGCATTGAGTGCTGTGCTGCTAATACCTACCAAAGGTTGCTTAAACTCTTGTAATAAAGTCGCGACTCGCTGACCAACTCGATTTAATCCAATCAGAACAACATGGTCTTTTTGGGGGATTGATGGCTGGTAACTATTGAAAAACTTAAATCTTGAACTTAACAAAGCATCAGTTAGCAACGCATATAAAACCCCAACAAAAGCTATACCTGTTAAAGTTAGTGCGAGGCTAAACAATCGCAACCACCCTGGCATATTTTGCGCTGGCTCTGGTGGCGTTTTAAAATTTACACCGCCAAATATATCTCCGTATCCTCCTAAAAGCAAGACAACAGTAGCATAAAAGGCTTCTATTATGTTACTTCCAGGATAATTTAAGATATAGATAATTGTTCCAAAACACCAAAGAAAAAGTACTGTAACTCCACAGATAATTGCCACCCGTAAACTTTGATAACGATAGAATGTTCGCGAGAGATTTGCTATTTTCTGTTTGAAATAATTCCAAGCTCTCCGTGATCCAATCTCTTGCCATAACTGCTGCCAGCTATATTTACGCACAGGAGAAAGTTTCTTCAAACTTTTAAGCTGCTCTGTAACTTCTATATAAATAATCGTATCACCTGGGTGCAATATCGCTTCTGATTCCCACTGATGAAATTCTTTAGGCAAAGGAGATGAATCATTAGCGTGATTCAATACCCGACGATATAAGGTATTCAGTTCATGTATACGCCATTTATTACCCCAGTTATCACTCATTTTAACCTGACGCTTTACTACCCGAAATTGGCGTTCCTCCAGTTGGAAATATCCGAGATTATCATCTCCAAGTGCTGCAACAGCAAAGCCAGAAGCAGAAATTTGATTTGGCTCAAAGGCAATAAAGTTACCAAGGGTTTGACTTAAAAGTTCATTGAGATTTTGTTTGTCAGAACGTACAACCAAGCGAACTTGAGGATTTAAAAGCCTCGCAGCAAAAGCAGCTTCTATATTTACCCGTTCATCACCAGTGACTAAAAGTACAGTTCGGCACTGAGAAATATTTGCCTGTTCTAAAACACTGGATTGACGGCAATCTCCGATTATTAATAACTGTTCTAATAAACTTGATAAATTTGATACCTGCAAATTTTTTGGTTGTTCTTGATCAATAGCATTGACAATAGCACCATACTCTTTCAGGACTGCAACACAATGCTGACCCAAACTTCCTAGCCCACAAACTAAAAACCGATCTAGTTTTGTTTGAGAATCTTTAACAGGCTGATAATTACTTTCTGATGATGGCAGCATATAATACCGCCAATGATACATATTATTTATCTATATCGTAGAATACCAAAGATATTGACCTACAGCAAAAATGGTACTATTAATTAGATAATTAACGGCGATGGAGCTCGCCAAAACCGCCTTTCCAGCGTGATAAACTCTCTTCTGGAAGGCTGATGGCTCCTACTTTCCTTGCTGACTGCGGGAGAGTAGGGCTTGGCTAAATACATTACCTGACTCTCCTGTAGAAAGTATTTGTCTACAAATCGCACTTCAAGGAGTCATGGTATGAAACACTTTCGTCAGTTTGAACCATTTATTGCCTTACCTCATCTAATCAAGTGGTTGCCTATTTCTTTTGTAGTTGGCATTCTTGCTGGAACTGCTTCGGCGGCTCTTTTAGCATCATTGGAATGGGCAACTGATTGGCGGGAATCACATCGCTGGATTATCGCCTTGCTTCCCCTTGGCGGCTTCTTGAGTGGTTGGATTTATCATCAATTCGGGCGGACTGTAGAAGCTGGAAATAACCTTTTACTGGAAGAAATTCATAATCCTAAAAATATTATTCCCTTTCGTATGGCTCCTCTTGTTTTACTAGGAACAGACCTTACCCATTTTTTTGGGGGTTCAGCCGGTCGTGAAGGTACAGCATTACAAATGGGTGCTTCTTTAGCAGACCAGTTAACTAAAATATTACATTTTAAAGGGGCTAATCGGCGAATTCTGTTAACAGCAGGTATTAGTGGAGGATTCGCTTCAGTTTTCGGCACTCCCTTAGCTGGAACCGTATTTGGTCTGGAAGTTTTAGCAATTGGTAAAATTCATTATGATGCTCTTTTTCCTTCTTTAATTGCTGCGATCGTTGGAAATCAAGTCACCTTACTATTAGGTTTACATCATACAGTATACCGACACGCTCCCTCTATACCGACGCTCACAATTTGGGGATTAATTTCTGCCATTATCGCAGGTGCAATTTTCGGAATTGTAGCAAGATTTTTTGCGAAAGTAACTCACCAAATTAGTCACTTATTTAAAGCAAAAATATCTTATCCTCCAATGCGTCCTTTTATCGGCGGTGCAATGATAGCAGTAATTGTTGGGTTGAGTGGTACAACTAAATACATTGGGCTTGGTATCCCTACTATTGTTGATTCTTTTTTCACTCAGCTACCTCCTTGGGATTTTGCAGCAAAATTAGGTCTGACTGCTTTAACTTTGGGAGCAGGTTTTAAAGGAGGTGAAGTAACACCTCTATTTTTTATTGGTGCAACTTTAGGTAATGCTTTATCGCTGCTTTTAGCATTACCTGCACCACTCTTAGCAGGAATGGGATTTGTGGGTGTGTTTGCGGGTGCAGCAAATACACCTTTGGCATCCACCTTAATGGGAATTGAATTATTTGGTTTGGAATCAGGGGTATTTATTGCTATTGGCTGTATAGTGAGCTATTTATTTTCAGGTCATTCAGGAATTTATTCTGCACAGCGTATTGGGTTGAGTAAATACTCTGCTGTATATTTAGAAGAAGGGGTGACTTTGGCTAATTATGGACAAGCGAAAATTGATTTACCTGATGATAGAGGAGAAGGAGGAAGTAATGCTCAGGAATAATTTATTGATGCATGAATGGATAATTGGGAAAGTGTATAGTTTACCGTTGTAGGCATCGCATAGTCAGAGTAGTCATATTTTATGTGCGATAACCGCTATGCTTAACTTATATATTTGCGATCGTTTCACAAATATGCTGTTTAGGATAAAAAGTTACTATGCTCATAGAGTTTAGTATTGGCAATTACCGATCCTTTAAGGATAAAGTAACCTTTAGTATGGTGGCTGCAAATATTGTTGCCAAAGAAAAGGAACTTGATGAAAACAACGTTTTTGCGATAGATGATGATCTAAAATTACTCAAAAGTGCTGCAATTTATGGTGCTAATGCCAGTGGCAAAAGTAATCTTGCGAAAGCTTTGAGCTTTATGAAATGGTTTATGATTAATTCCTCTAAGGAAACTCAAAGTACAGAAAAAATAGGAGTTGAGCCATTTGAGCTAAGTACAGAAACTGAAGCACAACCATCTTTTTTTGAAATTGTGTTTCTATTAGATGCTACAAAGTATAGATATGGATTTGAAGCTAATCAAAAAAGAGTTATTTCTGAGTGGTTATCTGATGTTCCTAACACAAATCTAACTCGTCTTTTTGAGCGAATTACTGATGGAAATTCACATAAGCTAAAATATCTATCTAAAAGGTTCAAAGCTGATCGTATTTACCCAAAAACTAGGAGCAATGCACTTTTTTTATCAGTAGCTGCTCAATTTAACGTTGAAATAGCTGAGAGAATACTAGATTGGCTCACAAAAAAAGTAAATATAGTTTCAGGTTTAGATGATCAAGAGCATTTGAGTTATACAGTAAGCTCTTTAGCAAAAAATAATGACAATAAATCAGAAATAATTCAATTAATTAAAAAATTAGATTTAGGTATTAAACAAATAAGAATAAAGGAAGCAGAAAATATTCCTATAGAACAAAGCTCTTATCATTTAAAAACCGACAATTCAATTAGAACGGGGCACGAAAAGTTTGTTAGCAAAGGTAATACTTCTATTAAATTTTTTGATTTAGATAATCAAGAATCGGAAGGAACTAAAAAAATAATTTCTATTGTTGGACTTTTAGTAGATACTCTTAAATATGGCAAAGTTTTGATATTTGATGAATTTGATGCGAGACTTCACCCATTAATAGGGAAAGCAATTGTTGAATTATTTAACTCCAAAAAAACAAACTCTAATAATGCACAACTAATATTTATGACTCATGACACTAATTTGCTTAGTAACAAACTCTTTCGTAGAGATCAGATTTGGTTTACTGAGAAAAACAAATATGGTGCTACAGATTTATATTCATTAGTTGAATATAAAATACCACATGATGCTTCTTTTGAAAGTGATTATATCAAGGGCAGATATGGTGCTATTCCATTTATTGGTGACTTAAGTCAACTTCTTGGTGAGCCTAATGCCTAGAAAGCGTGGCTATGCTGATAGAAAAGTTGAAACAAGAGAGCTTAGGCAAATATTTTTAATTATGTGTGAAGGTGAAAAAACTGAGCCAAATTACTTCATGAGCTTTCGCGTTTCCACGACTGTGAAAAAGATTGATGTTAGAGGATTTGGATACAATCCAAGTAAACTAGTACAAGAGGCTAAAGAATTAAAAGCTCAAGGAGATTACGATCAAATTTGGTGCGTATTTGATAGGGATGATTGGCCTAAGCAAGATTTTAACAACGCTATTGCCAACGCTGAAAGAGAAGGATTTAAAGTTGCTTATTCTAATGAAGCTTTTGAACTATGGTATGTATTGCATTTTGAATTTTTAAATACTGGACTTCCTCGCAAAGATTACATAGATAAGTTAGAGAAATTGCTTGGATACAAATATAAAAAAAATAGTGCAACTATCTATGAGGAAATAGAAAATCGCCAATCTACTGCCATCAAACACGCTAAAAGTCTTCTGAAGCAATATAATCATCCCAATCCAGTAAGTGATAATCCTTCAACAACAGTACATCTTTTAGTTGAGGAGCTAAATAAATTCATTCGATAATTCTTATCTTTTAGATTACATAAATTATTGTTTATACCATCCAGTGGCTACTTTATTATTTACAAAATCATCGCTTCCAATTCTTCCAAAGCTTGAAAACTTCCTACTTGCCAACTACGTTCCACAGCAGCAGGAATAATTTGAGTAATCGCTATATCTTCAAAATTAGGACTGGTGTTAGATTTTATATATTTCCCCTCTCTCAGCAAATAAATAGAAAGGTTTCCACTGTCGTAAACCCATAATTCTGGGACTCCAATAGCTTCATAAGCATCAAGAGTAGTTTTTGATGTAACATCAGTCTCAATCGCTAAATCTGGCGGCGGGTCATCAGCTTGCAAGCGGCGATGGCCAATCATTTGTTGATAATTCTGAATATAAAAGCAAGCATCAGGTTCAACTCCTGCTACACCTTGTCGTTTAAAGGTGGTGGAACCAAAAGGTTGATATCTGATATCTTTAGCTTTCAGCAATATTTTGACAATATCAGAAATTAAATCTTTGGGAATTTCATGTTCTGGTAAAGGAGCCATAATTTCTAAAGTACCCTGGCTGTAGGCAATTCGTGTAGTTCTTTTTTGTCCCAATTCTTCTAAAATAGATTCAAATTCTTCCCAGCTAACATCTGGAATAGTCACCGTGCTACCAGGTGCTAACTGCATCTGGCTAACAGCTTTGAAAACGGGGATAGCAGCAGTCATAACCAAAATATCAATAAGCTAAATCTCAATAATTATCTATCAGGTTGCGGTGGATAATACAGCCCACCGTAACCTTTAGACTAATAGATTGAGTTTAACAAAAGCGATCGCTCTACACCTTAAAATTCTCGGCAATCCGCTTCATCGCCTCTTCGACATTCTCCCGGCTGTTAAACGCCGAAATGCGGAAGTAACCTTCACCCGCAGCACCAAAGCCAGAACCAGGGGTTCCGACAACGTTGACAGTTTGCAGCAACTTATCAAAGAATTCCCAACTGGATAAACCATTAGGCGTTTTTACCCAGACATAAGGTGCATTCACGCCACCATAAACTGATAATCCGGCGGCTGTGAGTTTTTCGCGGATAATTTTGGCGTTTTCGAGATAGAGACTCACCAATCCCTTGATTTGTACTTGTCCTTCCTCGGAGTAAACCGCTTCGGCTCCGCGTTGGATGATGTAAGAAACACCGTTGAATTTGGTAGACTGGCGACGATTCCACAGTTTCCATAGTTCGACATCGGAACCATCGGCGGCTTTTGCTGTGAGTGTCTTCGGTACCACAGTTAATGCGCAACGAGTTCCTGTAAAACCTGCATTCTTGGAAAAAGACCGAAATTCGATCGCAACATCTCTTGCACCTTCAATTTCATAAATTGAGTGGGGAATCGACGGATCGGTAATATAAGCTTCGTAGGCTGCATCAAAGAAAATAATCGAGTTATTAGCTTTGGCATAGTCTACCCAAGCTTTGAGATATTCCTTAGTAGCAGTTGCGCCAGTGGGGTTATTGGGAAAGCAGAGATAAATTAAATCGACTTTCTTTGAGGGAATCTCTGCGGTGAAGTTGTTATCAGCCGTAATTGGCAGATAAACTAAGCCTTCAAATTCGCCTTTATCGTTGGCATCCCCAGTATTTCCCACCATTACGTTAGTGTCTACATACACTGGATAAACGGGGTCAGTAACGGCAATTATATTGTCATGACCAAAGATTTCCAGAATGTTGCCCGTGTCGCACTTGGAACCATCGGAGATAAAGATTTCGGAAGCATCTATATCGGCTCCCCGTGCTTGGAAATCTTGAGTAGCAATTTTTTCTCGTAACCAAGCGTAGCCTTGCTCTGGGCCGTAGCCTTTGAAGGTATTGCGATCGCCCATTTCTTCCACAGCTTTAATCATCGCTGTGCGGCAAGCCTCCGGCAAAGGTTCGGTAACATCGCCAATACCCAGGCGGATAATTTTAGCATCAGGATTAGCTTCTGCAAAGGCATTCACCCGCCTAGCAATTTCTGGAAACAGATAACCCGCTTTCAGTTTCAGGTAGTTGTCGTTAATAGTTGCCATTATGTAGATTATGAAAAACGCCCTCAAATAGCTTACTGCTAATTTATGAGGGCGGGGAGTAGGGAGTGGGGAAGAGGCAAGAGAGCAGGGGGCAAGAGGGAGAATAACTAATGACAAATGCCCAATGCCCAATGCCCAATGCCTAATTAGACATTTACAGGCTGTTTATTATCGGCTGAAATTACAAACTCCGTGATTGATTCTTTACCTGTAATTAATCTTGCTCCACGATTACGGGTGAAATAGCTCCATGCCCACTGAATCATTACTACTAATTTGTTGTTAAATTCAATTAAGAAGTAGATGTGAATAAATAGCCAAAACAGCCATGCAACGAAACCTTTCAGCTTGGTAAAGCCCAAATCTACCACAGCAGAATTGTGCCCAATCATTGCTAAACTACCATGATCGGTATAAGCAAAGGGTGGCAAATTTTTACCTGCAAGCCTGTTTTGGACTAATGCTGCTACATATTCACCTTGCTGCTTGGCTACAGGTGCAACACCAGGTAGGGGTTTACCATTTTGATGAGAAAAATTTGCTAAGTCGCCAACGACAAAAATATTGGCATGTCCCTTAATACTCAAGTCAGGTTCAACGATAATCCGTCCAGCGCGATCGCACTCTGCACCTGTGTGTTCTGCTAACACTTTTCCCATTGCTGAAGCTTTCACACCTGCTGCCCATAATACCGTTTTTGAGGCAATTTCTTTAACTTCATCGCCTTGTTTGAGGGTAACAGTATCATTTTCAATATTCGTTACCAGTGTTTTTGTCTGGACAACCACACCCAACCGCGTTAAGGATGCTTCTGCTTCTTGTGATAACTCTGGTGCAAAGGGTGGGAGAATCCGATCCAGCCCTTCTAATAGCAAAATCTTGGCTTCTGAGGTGTCGATGTTGCGGAAGTCTTCTTTGAGGGTTTGATTTGCCAATTCTGCGATCGCACCAGCTAACTCTACACCTGTTGGCCCACCACCCACAATTACAAAAGTTAACCAAGCACGGCGTTTTTCTGGATCGGTTTCATTTTCTGCGGCTTCAAAGGCCGAAAAAATCCGGCTACGCATTTCTATCGCATCTTCTACAGTTTTCAAGCCTGGAGCGAATTCTTCCCAGTTATCTTTGCCAAAGTAGGAATGCTTCGCACCTGTGGCGACAATTAACGTATCGTAAGCTATTGCTTCGTCGCCCACAATCACTTTTTGCGCTTCTGGATCGATATTATTCACCTCTCCCAGCAGCACTTTCGTATTCTTACTCTTGCTGAGGACAGAACGCAAGGGTGAAGAGATATCAGCCGGAGATAGCGCACCTGTGGCGACTTGATATAAAAGGGGTTGAAATAGATGAAAGTTACGTTTATCAATCAGGGTAACGTTTACTGCCGCTTTGGCGAGTGTTTTTGCTGCATAAAGTCCACCAAAGCCACCGCCAACAATAACTACTTGATGGGGTGGATTATTGTCAAGTGAATTTACCATAAGAAATATTATCGTGTATGCCGACTATTGTAACTATTCTTAACAAATTTGTATCAAAATTGTCATCATATATTTTGTATTGCTCTTTACATTTGAAAAAGTATTAAAGTAATCAAGGCTACAGGATAAAGAAAATTTTTTAAGAGACAAGTTACAGACAATAGGAGTTTGGAATCTTTGAATGCCTCTTTATCTGTGTAGATTTATCAAAGGTAGATGTAGAATTTATGCAAGTTTAGTCAGAACGAGTTGACTCTGGTGTTTGTGTCAAACGTGGTGAATGAGTTTGCCGCCAACGCTTAAAGCCATAGACAAGAGCAACAAAAATTAACAAATAGGGACTGTAAACAATTAACCAAATACCCAGCTTGAGTAAGCCAACAGAAAATGCATTCAAAGAATGGGTAGAGTTGTTCCAAGTTTCCTGAACTTGCAAACCGAAAGCAGGTTGGGGGCTGGTGCTAGAAACTGCTGCTTCAAGGTTGAGCGTAATAGTGGAATAAGCAACTTGATTTTTGAGGTTTTTCAGTTGGGCATCAATTTGTTCTATGGTTTGCCTGACATTACTCAGTTCTTGAGTAACGCTAAGTACATCTGTAATCGAACCTGCCCGATCCATAATTTTTTGCAAATTGGCTTCAGTTTTCTGCAAATTGGTTAATCTAGCTTGGAAATCAACTAGGCGATCACCCACATCTTCGGCGGTGATATTACGACTATCAACAGTGCCTAATTTAGCTAGTTGTTCTAGGGTAGGTTCTAGCCGATCCTCTGGTATCCGCAATTGGATTGTTGCTGTGTAACGTGGGTTGTCGTTTTTGGGTTGTTGTTGTTTCAACCCGATTAAATCCCCTTGCTGTTGATTGATAATTTGCGAAACAGCATCGACAGTCTTATCTACAGAGTTGACAGTTAAAGAGATTGCTGCCTTTTTGATGAGTTGGGGACGAGAACGCTCTATTGGTGAAGCTTCCGCCTTTTGAGAAATACTGTTTTCACGAGCAGGTAATTGATTTACCGCGCCATTAGCTGCAATTTGAGGTGCAGACTTATTTGCTGTCTGTTCGGAAGAGGCGCAACTGGTGAAAATTACCCCTCCCAATAACGCACTTATAAACAAAGCAGATGTACGCGGGAATTTAGTCGAAGTATACATAATCTATCCCCAGATGGATGAAGTTAACCCCAGTATTGCTGAAGAAAAACTAAAAGCCTGGATTGTTGCGATTTATGTAACAGATTTGTCATTTGTCCTCTGCTCTCCTGCCTTCTGCTCCCTTCAGTCCAAAGAGATAAATTGAATTATTTATAGTTCATCTGTGTTACTCAATTTGGGGTACAATCGTAAGCTGCCAATAAATGACGATGCTTGCTGACAGGAGATGCTTCTATGGCCCGGATGTATTATGACGAAGATGCCAATTTAGACCTTTTGGCTGGAAAAACTATTGCTATCATCGGCTATGGTTCCCAAGGTCATGCCCACGCTCTCAATCTCAAAGATAGTGGTTTGAATGTGATTGTGGGACTATATCCGGGTAGTAAGTCAGTAGCAAAAGCTGAAGCTGCTGGGTTAACTGTGAAGAATGTCGCAGATGCTGCCAATGCTGCTGACTTCATCATGATTTTGTTACCTGATGAAGTCCAAAAAACGATTTACAAAAACGAGATTGAACCCAATATAGAAGAAGGGAATGTGTTAGCTTTTGCCCACGGCTTCAATATTCACTTTGGGCAAGTTGTACCACCGGCTAATGTAGATGTGGTGATGGTAGCACCTAAAGGTCCGGGGCATTTGGTACGGCGGACTTATGAAAGTGGTGAAGGTGTACCAGCGCTGTTTGCAGTTTATCAAGATGCCAGTGGTCAGGCTCGCGATCGCGCCATGTCTTATGCTAAAGGTATTGGTGGTACTCGCGCTGGTGTTCTGGAAACGACTTTCCGCGAAGAAACGGAAACAGATTTATTTGGCGAACAAGCAGTATTGTGCGGTGGTTTGAGTGCTTTAATCAAAGCCGGATTTGAAACTTTGGTAGAAGCTGGTTATCAACCAGAATTGGCTTATTTTGAATGTCTGCATGAAGTTAAGCTGATTGTTGACTTGGTTGTGGAAGGTGGTTTAGCCAAAATGCGCGACAGCATTTCTAACACAGCTGAATATGGAGATTATACCCGTGGGCCGCGGATTGTCACCGAACAAACCAAAGCTGAAATGCAGAAGATTCTCAGCGAAATTCAATCTGGGCAATTTGCACGAGAATTCGTTCTCGAAAACCAAGCTGGTAAACCGGGATTTACCGCTATGCGTCGTAAAGAATCTGAACACAAAATTGAGGAAGTTGGTAAAGATTTACGCGCTATGTTTAGCTGGTTGAAAAAGGCTTAAACAAAAGTAGGGGCGCACATCTGTCATTGGTGTCAACTTAAGCTAAAAGCCTTTTCAAATCTTGTTTCCAGCCTCTGGGCTGGAAATGCTGCTCCTGGCGGCAGCCCCAAGGACGCCATTCCCAGTCTCCGACTGGGAACGAGATAATATGTAAAAGCTGGTTCTAGGATGGCTTTCACGTTAAGTTGATACCAATGCACATCTGTGCGCCTCTACAAGAATGTATGTTTATTTGTGGTTCAAATACATAAAAACTGCTGTAATTATTTCTTTCTTTACCTGACTCAATGCATCAGTAAACATCATTTGCTTTGAAAGGTAAAGTAACTTTGCATTAATTTAATCTAAGCTTTTTCAGTGTCATTATTAATATATGACTTAATAAGTATAGACTCGATAAAACTCACAGGAAACATAATTCCCGGCTTCTTAGTAGGAGGATTTAGTGTGTTGAATACTCTGTCCCAAAATCCCTGAATGCCATAATTTCCATTAAAACAAGTGTGATGAAGATCGTGGAAATCTGATGGAATAAAAAATATTGACAAAGTACTATGACCTTCTAAGTTGTAAGCATTGCCTATAACGCTCCATGCACACAGTTGAGTGATGTCATATCCAAATATAAAAATAGGTAAAACATCAGCGATCGCAACAATAATATATTCAACCAAACTCTTGTGTCCAGCAACAAAACTTGATGAGTCACGAAACTGATGATGTTTAAGATGGATTTTCTGCAAGAATCTTGTGTGCAAGAGGCGATGAGCAACATAAAAACAGAAATCAGCAGCAACTATTCTCATCAAGAACCATCCAAGGTTTAGAAGTAAGCTATTTCCTCTATGAACCTCTGGAGCTAGATATAGAATAATTAATGCTGATAGAAAAGCTTTAATTTCTCCTGTAATGATGCCTTGGACAGTAAAGGAAGGAAATGGTTGATTTTTAACTGTCTTGCCTCTTGCAGTCAGCTTATCTCTTAAAACATCGTTGCTTTTGATTCCTTTTTCAATGAGGATGCCAATACTATAAAATGAGATAGAACCAAGGAGCCAGTACAATAGCACCTGCGTTATCAAGTTGATTTCAATATTGTTTAACAGCAAATAAAATACTTGCTGAACAATCGTACAACTAATAGCGATCTTTAGATAAAATTCGATCTCAAAACAGAAATTCAAAAAGTTTTGCATCTCTGTAACCTTATAGCCTTATAGTATGTGACCGAGGCATATTCTGTTAATCTTTAATATCTTGAACAATCCTAAAACCAGCGTGTTGATAAAAATTAGGACGGAACCAGTTGCGGTAATATTTTAAAGCTTCTGTACCATTAGTTATCCAACATCCTCCTAACATCATTTGATGCTTATCATCAAAAAATATCGCAGAATTATCCTCATAGAGAAAATGAGGTTGATATCCTGGAAGCGGGTTTAAGTTATTACTCAACCATTCCCAAACGTTACCCCGTAAATCATACAATCCCGAAGAGCTTTTGGCTGTTTCTAACATCCCAACGGGACTAGGTGAACCAAATTTTAAATTGAGATTATAATTTTCTACATCATTTAATAAACTATTACCATAAGTTGCTAAATGGTATTCTGCTTCACTCATTAAGCGAGTATCTTTCCTTTGCCAACGACAATAAGCCATTGCTTCATAATGATTGACTTCCACAGGCCAATCTAGGGGTAAGTCAATTTCATCAAACATAGCTCGATATTTATAGCTCCCATTTTCATGTAACCAAAATTTGGGAGATTGAATATTGTATTGAGTTTTCCAATTCCAGGATTCTTCATCCCAATAGTCTTGATTTTCGTAACCACCAGCTTTTACAAAATAAATAAAATTGGCATTGGTAATCAGATATTTACTGGCGAAAAAGGGTTCAACTTCAACAGTGCGATCGCCATAATCAATATCCCATCCATAAGTGGAGTCATCTAAGGTTTTACCAAGTTTTACTACCCCACCAGCAACTTCGATCATTTCGTTCTCAGGAGTGTAACCATTCAAAGGGGCATATTGCCAATTTTGAGGACGTTTCACTCTCTCAATTGGTAATTGGCGAATTAACATTGAAGAAGTTTCAATGTGAATACGTTGGTGTTCAATCCCCATCATTAAAGCCCAAAGAGGATGATTGGGATGAATTGGTAGAGTAATTGGGGTTGTCTTAATTAGTTCGGAAATTACGGAATATGCTTGTTCTCGATACTCCCAAGTTTGTGCAACTTGCGGCCATTGCAGATGAGCGATCGCTTCATTTAATTCTTCTGGTTTTTCTGGATCTACTCCAATTTCAAACAAAACTTCATACTCTGGATTGAGGCGTTTTTCTAATAATCCTACCTGAATTAATTTATTGATGTAGAAAATAGCCGAATGTCCCAGGTAAAAAATTAGAGGATTTCTCAAAGGGTCAGGATTGAGAAAAAATGTCTCTTCTCCAACTAGACTTTTCAATAATATATCTTCCAATTGCCAAGCATTCTCAAAGTAATCAAGGATAACTTGGTTGTTACAACTATCCAGTTTTGGAGGTTGAGCAGATTGCAGAATATTCATGGTTAATATTGCTATTAGAGAACAATGAAACAAAATAATTATCTAGAAATCCGATTTGATTCCTGAATTTACTTGTATGGGTAAGGAAAACGGAAGAAAAAAATAGATATGTACTAAGTTTTTGAAAAAAACAAATATGAATCCTATGGGATGTGTTAAACACAATAGGATTGAAGGAGGCATGAAATAAGATTCTTAAATATGACAGATTTATTATTTAATAGCAATACTTATTGCTCTATATTAGTTTTTTAAATAGCACTAAAAGTTTATCGATTTAGTGTAGTAATATGGCTGAGTTGTCCAAGCTAATTTAATATTTGTCGAATAATTAAACTATCAGCCAATAAGTAATTCAGTGGGAATAAAGATAACTGTATTATTAAAGGTAAAGACTCTTGAATCTATTATCAATGAAAAATTACAACCTTCTCAAGAGGATTTTATTTGTCTTAACTTCTAGCTTGCTTCTGTGTAGGTGGGTAAAGTAATGACTACAACTTTGCAAAAAACATCTCCAATTATCATTGCACACCGAGGTGCTAGCGGCTATCGTCCAGAACATACTTTAGCTGCTTATGAGTTAGCGATCGCACTTGGGGCTGATTATATTGAACCTGATTTAGTTTCCACCAAAGATGGTATTTTAATTGCTCGTCACGAAAATGAGATATCTGAAACCACCGACGTTGCAAGCCATGCAGAATTTGCTCATCTTCAAACCACTAAAATAATTGATGGCGAATCAAAAACTGGCTGGTTTACTGAAGACTTTACCCTAAAAGAACTGAAAATACTACGAGCTAAAGAGCGAATTCCCCAAGTGCGATCGCAAAATACCATCTATGATGGACTCTTAGAAATTCCCACACTGCAAGAAATCATCGATTTAGTCAAGGTTAAAAGTGACGAAATTAATCGGACGATTGGTATTTACCCAGAAATTAAGCACCCAACTTACTTTCAATCTATTGGGTTAGCCCTAGAAGCACCCCTACTTGCAACTTTAACAGCCAACGGTTATCAGGGGGCTAACGCACCTGTTTTTATTCAGTCTTTTGAAGTAGGTAATTTACAAGATTTATCCACAAAGACTGATTTACCTCTAGTGCAATTGCTGAATAACAGTGGTAAACCTTATGATTTTGTCGTTAGTAGCTGCGGTCGCACTTATACAGATTTAGTCACAGCATCAGGCTTAAAAGAAATTGCTAAATATGCAAAAGCGATTGGAATTCATAAAAATTTACTGGTTCCTAGAGACAACAATGGTAAATTGCGTAGACGCGGAGCGGCTTGTCGCCAGATATCGCCTACATCTTTAGTCATAGATGCCCATGCGGCTGGTTTGCTGGTTCATGTCTGGACTTTCCGCAATGAAGACTGTTTTTTGCCACTGGACTTTCAAGGAAATCCCCAAGCTGAATATGAACTATTTTTCAGCTTAGGTGTTGATGGCGTATTTAGCGACTACCCAGATACGGCAGCTTGCCACTCTACTGTTCAGTGGTAATTTGGTAGGGTAATACAAAATCACGGCAAAGTAACATGGTTTTACTTAAGTGGAAATCCTGTCTAACAGCAATAACCTTCAGCGCAATCAGTCTTACTGCATCCAAGTCGGCATTGGCGGTATCTTTATACTCACTTACTGACTTAGGCAGTCTTACAGGAGAAGCCTACAGTTATGCTACAGACATTAATGACTCAGGTGAAGTAGCGATTAATTCTTTGGACAGTTCTTTTTTTTACAGTAATGGTTCGCTCCAAAAAATTAGTCCGTTGCCTGGCGATAATGTACTTGCAGTGAGTGGTATCAATAACTTGGGGCAAGTAGTTGGTAATTCCATCAGTAAGACCGACAGTGATAATAACGTCTTTATTTACAGTGATGGAACAACGCAAAATACTGGTCTTAAAGGCATTCCTTATGCTATCAATGACTCAGGTGAGGTAGTTGGCGGTACAAGTGGTGGCGGTATATTCCCAAAACTTGCCTTTCCCAACGGAGCCGCTTTCCTATACAGCAATGGTACGACGACTATTATTAACAATAATTTAAAAGAAAATTATGTTGCCTATGGCATAAATAATCTAAGTCAGGTAGTTGGCATTTTCGGTTCTTCCGGCCGAGCCTATTTATCCGACAAGGGTATAATCACTAATCTCGGTACCTTCCCTGGTGACAGGTACAGTCAAGCAAACGATATTAATGACTCAGGACAAGTAGTTGGTAGTTCGGGACTGACTGGCGTAAATGATAGTCGTGCTTTTCTGTACAGTTCTAGCACGGGACTCCAAGACCTTGGTAGGTTACGTTCTACAGATTTGTTTAGTACTGGTTTGGGGATCAATAATTTGGGTCAAGTAGTCGGGTTTTCTGGCACTAACAATAACTTTTTTGCCGCAGATGGCAACGGTTTGCGGGCTTTTCTTTATAGTGATAAGACTCTGTACGACTTAAATAACCTGATTGCTCCTAGTTCAGAGAGTGGCTTTACCTTAACAGCGGCATCTGCCATTAATAATAATGGACAAATTGTCGGTCGTGGTGCAGTTAATGGTGAATTACACGCCTTTCTCTTGACACCAATCTCATCTGTCTCTGTAGCTGAACCAACTTCAGGCATTCCTATTTTGTCGTTTGGTGCTGGTGTAATTTTATTTGCTGCATTTAAGCGCAAACCTCACTCTAAGAGTGCAGCCATACAACAAAGAAGTTAATGCAATAACTTCAGGCAGACAAAATTATTACTTGGGAATATGGATTTATAAAAATGCTCGTTGCAAATCTTTGAGGATATGTCTCGAAGCGTGGCTTAGAGACACATCTATACTTTAGGCAAGGGATAACATCACTCAAGTTGTTCTTGATTTTCACAAACTAGTCATCACCTGAGCTAATTGATTAGATAAATCAATTACAGACTCCTGGGATTTTTTAAATAAAACTCCAGCTAAAAAATAATAATCGCCAGAATAAAATGCCATCTGATTTTTTTGGAGTTTTTCGATGTGCTTCTTTACCTTGGGGTCAGAGCTATAGTAGCCAAACTGTAAAGGTAACACCATGAAATTTTGAACATAATAACCATTTTGTTTTGCTATGTTCAACGTATTGATTGGATTAGAAAAGCTAGATATTAAAATCAATACATTTTCATAATCTAGCGATAAAAGCTCATTGGTAACTGTGGCTCCATCTACACCCCCAAACAGAAGTGGCATATAAATATCGTTATCTGGTGCGGGTAGATAGGGTGGATTAGCTACAAGATACTCGGCATCAGGTTGAGAAGAATTAAACAAAGATGAATTGTGAATGATGTATTTATTAGTGAGATTGTATTCATCAATGGTCGAATTGGCGACTTTCCATGCAGAAGTATTTAATTCAAATCCCTGGATGACTCCATCAAACTTGTTTCTCAATAACGAATTAATTACAGGGCTGCCATCTCCTGAACCAAACTCCACAATAGATTCAGAATTTTGACAATTTCTGATCACAAAGCTTTCTAAGCAGTTGGAGTAGAAATTAGATTCTTCAGGACAAAAAAAGATATCTTTCATTTGACTGTAATTAAAGGTGTAAGTAAAATATAATCAATGTACTAGGAGGTTATTTATTCCCTTGGATTCAGGCAATAAATAATTGTTCCTTTAGCAACCCTTTGCTTCAGAAAAGTTTTTGCAGGCGAATTAGCAATAAAATGAATTAGAAATGTCAAATTTAGATGCTAAGAATAACCTGCTATTTATAATTTTTGGGATTGCTCATAGGCTCATAGGAGTAAAGCGGCTTATTCTGCCTCGCGTATCGATCGCACAACCGCCGTCCCTGCGCGATCGCCCATACGTTTTTGCAGGTCGTATCCCAGCAGCAATTCCCATGCGTCATTGGGATATCGTTCTGCTAATGACAAAGCCACATCATCTAACATCCAACGACCGTGGCGTTCATCTTCCCTGATGTGCAGTTCCCAATAACCTACTGCTACTTCTGAGAGTAACAGTCGTTGCGCCGCTACCAGGTAATTTTTGTAAACCGCAGGGCCAGCCACTTCAAAATAGGTCAACCCACCGCTGTAACGCAGGAAATAGCGTTTGCGCTCAGTCACCAGAAAGTTATGATTGGTAGAAGCCAACACTTCCCAAGGTACTAAATCAAAATATGCCTCTGGTTCAGTATTCATTCCAAACTCAGCCAGCATTTGGGCAAAAAATGTCGAGTGCTTGCGAGATAAACGACCATTGCCATATTCTTCTATTAGCACTCGTATTAGCGTACACTGCACTTCATTAGCAGCACCACCCAAAATGCGGGAAAGATGACTAGCTTCAACCAAGCCATCAAAAGAGCCGATCGCTAGCAAATGACGATAGCCTGCTTCAGTCATTTCTTCACGAATGTAGCGGCTACTTTCCGACAAAGGCGGATTTAAATCGGCAGATGCACGCTCAATTAAAGCTTGTTTTACATCCAATTGTTGCAGTGCAGCCACATCGATTTGTGCTAGTTCCCACTCTTGCCAAGCAGCTTCAATTTGGTCACGACAAGAGTGCAAATACAGCGATCGCTCATTAGTATAATGCCGCAAATCATCGTACCAAAACAGCTTTAGCCGATTAATTCGATAAAGTATCCGTTGGAGAAAACGGTGAGCCTGTTCATCAGAGCGATCGTTTCCATAAGCAGCACCAATTGCTATAGAGAGTGACTGTTCAAACTCACTAGCTATTGAAGGTTTTGCATCCAGCTTATTATCCAAATCCTCCATTGCGAGCAGTTCTATAAATTGCTCCTCAGCACGGTCGTACTTAGTAATTGTTCTTTCTTTAGTTTGCGTGCTATTTTTCGCAGCCTCAGTCTTAGGAAATATAACTAAATTGCTTTGCATGGAATCTTCGGTAGCTTTGGAAAAGTGAGAAATTACTTTCACCTCTAATATCTAAGTTTCCACACCAGTAGCTTTCTGTACCTCTTTCCCTGGTTATAAAGAAAAATTAAGTTTTAAACGAATGGGGCATTGGGCATTGGGCATTAGTTATTTCTTCCTTACTCCTCTGCTCCCCTGCCCCCACTCCCTACGGCACTCCCTTCTGCTGCTCAATCGGCTTACTAGGCGGAATCTGCTCAAGAGGAATCAGTGCTTCGATCACCGACTTCACAATTGGCGCGGCGACAGTAGAACCATAGGCACTTTCTCCTTTTGGCTCATCCACCAGTGCAAACACTACATAGCGAGGAGATTCCACGGGTAAAATAGCCACGAAACTGGTCATTCTCGCACCCTTGATGTATCCGCCATTGGGACTAGCTTTTTGGGCTGTACCAGTTTTACCAGCAATGCGATATCCCGGAATTTGTGATGCCTTGCCGCTACCTTCAGTAACAACAGTTTCCATCATTTCCACAACCTTTTGAGTTGTTGCGGCTGAGAAAATTTGGCGGGGGATGGTGTGAGTGGGTGAATCATGCATTTGCCCTTTGCTATCAATCAACCCGCGAACTACATGGGGTGTAACTAACTTACCGCCATTAGCTAAAGCACCGTGCATTTGCACTAGCTGCAAGGGTGTCATGGAAAAGCCTTGACCAAAGGAAGTAGTAGCTGCTTCAATTGGCGAAGCGATAAATTCTTCTTGACTTTTGAGCCGTCCGCCGACTTCAAAAGGTAAATCTGTATCAACTTTTTGTCCTAGCCCTAAGCGTTCTAACCAGTTGTAGTAGATTGAAGGCTTTAGACGTTGGATAATTTGCACCATGCCAATATTGCTAGAATATTGCAAAATCTGAGCAATGCTGATTCGCCCATTACCATTATTCATGGCATTTTTGATGGTGTAATTAGCGACTCGAATCGAACCGGAGTCATTAAACATATCATCTGGTTTGATGATGCCATTTTCCAGAGCGATCGCCACATTCAAAGGCTTAAAAGTCGATCCCGGTTCATAAAGATCCGCTACTGTCCAATTTTTAAATAGTGAAATATCAGATTTAGCATATTCATTAGGATTATAAGTAGGCTGAGAAACGAGGGCGAGTAAGGAACCATCCAATGCATCCATGACAATTACCGCCCCACGTTTAGCGGCAAACTTCTCCATCTGTTGTTTGAGCGCAATCCGAGCAATTCGTTGCAGACGGCTATCGATAGTGAGTTGTAATCGCAAATCGTCAAAATGCAAAAAACCTTCGGGCGCAAGATCCGGCATCAAGATCCCATTACCCGACCGACTGAGGCGTACCGTTTGCACAGGACGTTCTAACAACTTCTCTTGAGAGTATTCCACACCAGCTTGACCACGGCGGTCAACATTCACATAGCCCACCACATCAGCAACCAAATCGTCTGGCGGGTAATATCGGAAGTATTTTTGAGTCCACTCCAGGCCATTTAAGCGTAAAGAGATGACGCGATCAATAATTTCTTCTGGTAAGGCTGGCGCAAGGATAATTCCGCTTCTTTTGCTTTGAAAAGTTTTCACCAATTCAGCAGTATCTTTTGCCAAAATTGGCGCAAGTCGCTCTGCCATACTTTCATTAGACTTATCAAACAGCTTGGGATGAGCGTACAAAGTATATACAGGACGGTCAATAGCCAACAGCTCGCTATTGCGATCTACCACTGGGCGACGGGGCATAAAAGGTCGCACATTCACCATTTGCTGGTTGCGTGCATACTCGGTTAACTTTGGCCCCTTGACAATTTGTAGATTATACAAGTTAATAGCCAACCCCAACCCTGATACCATTAATACGCCCCAGACGATGAACAGCCGGGACTTAGTGTTGGATGTTTGGTTTTGTATATTAGAGGCTAATTGTCCCAAAAGCCCTCGTTTATCACCCTTGTGTCGCCCTGTAAATTTTGAATTCCGAAACTTTCTGAATTTTGTTTTGCTTGGTGACTTCTGCATTGGGTTCTGACGAATTACGATTAGTATCCCAGTGGCGAGAGTGTTTGCGGTTGCGTTTCAGAATTTGGCGTTGTGTTAGGCGATGCTGGCTTAGGACTCTGAGATGCTGGAGGCAAGAAAATCATTCCTTCAGGAGTTGGCGATACCAGCCCTGCTGTTGGTTGTTCTGCTTCATTAGCCATTTTATTTTTCAGCGTCGCGTTGGTTGTCGTTAGCAGCCGTTCATGACGTTGGAGGTTTTGCAGTCTGCGATATGACTGACCCCAAAGCTCTTGAGAATAGACTGTCCAAGCATAAACAGCAAGTGTCGATGCTACTAACAAGAACGCCACAACTGACGAATAACGATGAAAGGTATACAAGCGCAGCAACCACAAAGGTAAGGCTCCAGAATTAGGCATTGTGGGAAGTCCAAGAAAACTTACCCCCAGAGTCTTTTGGTTCGCATTCAACTGCTCATTGAGATTTGGTAATTGTTGTCTACTCAACTGTTTCCCTGATTTGGCTATAACTGCCTCATTTGTGGGAGAAACCGCTAATTTTTTTAAGGAACGCTGTTGTTTTTGAGAGGATACTGGTGTAGAAGCGCTCCCTGCTGCTGACTCCATACGCGCAGAGCGTCGCCTTCCTAAAGAAAGGATAGAATCTCGCCGGAACCAATTACCCTTTGTAGAAACAGTAGATTTGCGAGCAACTACCATAAATTTTTAATTTTTTTTTAGATGGGAAATACTGCACTTTAGATTGATTGTCTGTTTTTGCTAAGGTTAAAATCACCTTCTGTGCAACAAGCACACATAACAGACTATACCCTTTTAACTTTTCTGATAGGTAGCTGTATCAATGTTTGCAATCAGCGATTAGAAACTGGACAGCTTACCCTTTAGGTATCGCACCTAAAGTATGGCAACGTCAGGTAGACAGATGCAATACTCTGTGAAAAAAATAAAATTTTTTGCTATCATAGCTTCGTTTGCGAAATAAGTTGGTATTTTTCGTTTTGCTCCTGAGTTAAGAGAAACTAATCAGGATACGTAATTCCAAAAACAATACCCCAAAGGATTGGTTTTTTTAATTATGTAATCTCACAGAATTTAAAAAAAGCAATAAATACGGTATCGTATTCAACAGGCGAAAAATTGTTCTAGCCACAATTGGTGAAAGAGGAGTTATGAAAACAAAAATCTTTGGTTTTGCTCTAATGTTAAGTCTGGCTGCAATTCTTGGGGCCTGTGAAGGTGGTGGTGGTGATGGTGCTGGTACTGCTACTCCAGCTGCTACAGGTGAACCAACTGACGCACCTGTTAAGACTACTCCTGCCGCTACCCCCGCAGCGACCACTCCTGCTACTCCTAAATAAGGCATCTTAAACTTTAGTTTAAATCGCCCTCAGAACTACTTAGTGACAGCATTCCTCACTACATAGCTCGAAATATCGCTCGAATTAATTGGGTTCACGAAAAGCCTCATTTTTATGCCGGTTTATCAGAGCCTAGAGTTTGCTCAAATATCAACTAAGTAGGGCAGTAAGTAGAGGCCACTGGTAAAGAGGGTTATGTCCTCTACCAAGTGTCCTCCTGAAATTCCCACCCGCTCAAACCTTGTTACCTGTCCAAGAGAGTTGAGTCAATCTAAGCTATTTTGTTGGCAGATACTTCCCTCGTTTGGCATTTTAAATTGTTTATACTACTGAGTTTTGAGAGGGTAAAATAATTTATTGCGATCGCTGGCAATTGCTCTTGAGCATTCCTGTAGTCTATTCCGTATCGGGAAAGACCTGGTAATCGCCCTTGATGTTGCCAGATTTTTTTTGGGAAAATTTGGTCATGGGAAAAACAGATTTTCATCCTGCGTTGTGAACGTAGTTCAGGAGATGAGGAGAGTTAAAACGAGAAAGTCTATAAAATTACTGAGCTTAATTGTAATTATTGCAACTTCGATTACCTTAAGTAGCTATTGGAGATCGGCAGCAATAGCATTACCGCCGCCAGAGGATACCCCAGAAGAAATATTACGAACAAAGATTATTATAGAAGCGCGATCGCCTATTGATGGAAGATTCCTAACAGCTGCCGAGTATCTCCAATTACAAGCGCAGCTCCAACTTGCCCCGCCCCCAAAACTAGACCCTAAAATTCGGGAACAGATTTTCTTGCTTCGTATACGTAAAACCTTATTGCAGTTTTTCCCATTTTTAAATTTTTGATAAATTCGTCATTTATCATTAGTCATTCATCCTCTGCCCAATGCCCCATGCCTTATGCCCAATGCCTCATGTCCAATGCCGCATTCTGATGTAGGATAACGGTGGCGACAAAATTGCAAATAAATGTAAAGAATATATATAGATATTAAAAAAGTAGATTTAGTCAATCACATTATTTCACTTAGGTAGCTTCATGTCCATGACCACGATCGCCCCTGAACAGGTTAACAGCATCGTTTGGAATCAGCATAACGATCCCTTTGAAATACTAGGCTCTCATCCCATAGAACAAGACGGTAAAACTGTCTGGGCTGTACGGGCTTATTTACCAAATGCAAGTGCAGCATGGGTCGTTCTTCCTGAACAACGCAAGGAATACCCAATGCAAACGGTGCACGATCCTCACTTTTTTGAATGCACCATTGAAACTACCGAACTGGCAAACTACCAGTTACGGATTAAAGAAGGAGAACATGAGCGTGTCATTTATGACCCTTACGCTTTCCGTTCTCCCCGCTTGACAGACTTTGACTTGCATCTGTTTAGTGAAGGCAACCATCACCGGATATATGAAAAACTAGGAGCGCACCCCACGGAAATAGACGGCGTTAAAGGCGTTTATTTTGCCGTTTGGGCACCCAACGCTCGTAATGTTTCATTGTTGGGAGATTTTAATCTCTGGGATGGACGTAAAAACCAGATGCGTAAAGGCCCTACCGGAGTTTGGGAATTGTTTATTCCTGAAATTGGTGTGGGAGAGCATTATAAATATGAAATCAAAAATTTTGAAGGACACATTTACGAAAAATCTGATCCCTACGGTTTCCAGCAGGAACCCCGTCCGAAAACGGCATCCATTGTCACTGATTTAGATGCTTATAGTTGGAGTGATGAAGACTGGATGGAAAGGCGGCGTCGTACTGACCCCCTGAATCAGCCGGTTTCAGTCTATGAAGTGCATTTAGGCTCTTGGTTACACGCTTCGAGTGCAGAACCAGCTAAACTCCCCAATGGTGAAACGGAACCTGTAGTTGTGGTTTCTGAACTGAAACCGGGCGCACGCTTCCTTACCTACCGGGAACTAGCTGACCGACTCATTCCTTATGTCAAAGAATTAGGATACACCCATCTTGAATTGCTACCCATTGCGGAGCATCCCTTTGATGGTTCTTGGGGTTATCAAGTAACTGGGTACTATGCCCCCACCTCCCGTTTTGGCAGCGCCGAAGATTTCATGTATTTTGTTGACAAATGTCACCAAAATGATATGGGAGTAATTGTGGATTGGGTTCCTGGTCACTTCCCCAAAGATGGACATGGTTTAGCTTTCTTTGATGGTAGCCACCTGTACGAACACGCTGACCCCCGCAAAGGCGAACACAAAGAATGGGGTACTTTGGTGTTCAACTACGGTCGCCGTGAAGTTAGTAATTTCCTCGCAGCAAATGCCCTCTTCTGGTTTGATAAGTACCACATTGATGGGATTCGTGTCGATGCTGTTGCCTCAATGCTCTATAACGATTATTGCCGCGAACCAGGAGAATGGTTGCCCAACCAGTACGGTGGCAGAGAAAACCTAGAAGCAGCAGATTTTCTGCGTCAGGTAAATCACATTATCTTTAGCTATTTTCCCGGTATTCTCTCAATTGCGGAAGAATCTACTTCCTGGCCAATGGTATCTTGGCCCACCTACACAGGCGGACTGGGCTTTAACTTGAAGTGGGATATGGGCTGGATGCACGATATGCTGGATTACTTCAGCATGGACCCTTGGTTCCGCCAGTTCCACCAGAACAATATTACCTTTAGTATGTGGTACAACCACAGTGAGAACTTCATGCTGGCTCTGTCTCACGATGAAGTGGTACATGGCAAGAGCAATATCATCGGCAAAATGCCGGGAGACACATGGCAGAAGTTAGCTAATGTGCGTTGTTTATTTAGCTATATGTTTGCTCACCCAGGCAAGAAAACCATGTTTATGAGCATGGAGTTTGGGCAATGGAGTGAGTGGAATGCTTGGGCTGATTTGGAGTGGCATTTATTACAGCATGAAGCCCACCAACAATTAAAAACATTTTTCCGGGAATTGAACCATCTCTATCGTTCTGAACCAGTTTTGTACACCCAGGATTTTGCTGAACCTGGGTTTGAGTGGATTGACTGTAGCGACAATCGCCATAGTGTAGTTTCCTTTATGCGCCGTGACAAGGATTCTGATGATTTTGCGATCATAGTTTGCAATTTTACACCGCAGCCCCATTCCCACTACCGCATTGGTGTACCGCAAAAGGGATTTTATACCGAGTTGTTCAATAGTGATGCGCGTCAGTATGGCGGCAGCAATATGGGCAACTTAGGCGGTAAGTGGGCGGATGATTGGTCTTTGCACAGTCGCCCTTATTCCCTGGATTTATGTTTGCCACCTTTGGGTGTGTTGATTCTCAAGTTGGATAAGAAGAAGACTGCTGAGGTAATTGGATAACAATTGGGGATGGGGCGATGCCCCATCTTACACATAATTTCGACTATTCACAGCTACTCAACCCAGTTCTCTAATAGACTGTAGTGAAATTAAATATGCGTTATTACCCTTGTAGAGACGTAGCAGTGCTACGTCTCTACATTCTTTAAAGGGTAAGGGAAGATTCCATACCTTTACCCTTTACTCCTTACCCTTTTGCCCACTTCTACAAGAAGTCTATTACTCATACCAATTTGAAAAATGATTGCGACAGATGGAAAACTGAAACACTTATCCAATGGATGTTTCACAATCCAAAATCTAAAATCCAAAATGGTATCAGCACTCTTAAGGGGCATTGGGCATTAGTATTAAAAATTAGGTATTTACTAGATTGAAAACTGTTCTCTAGTCCCAATCCCTACTGCCAATCCCCAATCTCTAGTCAAAATGCCTAATCAAATTTGGTTATCACAGTTGGAAAAACACCGAGCGATCGCAGTTATCCGCGCCCCTCAAATGGAACTGGGACAACAAATGGCAATGGCTGTAGCATCTGGGGGAATGCAGCTAATTGAGATTACCTGGAATAGCGATCGCGCTGGGGAATTAATCAGTCAACTACGTTCGAAATTACCAGCCTGTATCGTTGGCACTGGTACGTTATTTAATGTGCAGCAGTTACAAGATGCGATCGCATCTGGGGCGCAATTCCTCTTCACACCCCACGTTGATTCGACAATGATTCAAGCAGCACAAGAAAAAAATGTGCCTATTATACCAGGAGCGCTAACTCCTACAGAAATTGTTACCGCTTGGAGTCAAGGCGCTAGCTGTGTAAAAGTGTTTCCCGTGCAAGCAGTGGGAGGGACTAACTATATCAAAAGTTTGCAAGGGCCGCTGGGTGAGATTCCCTTAATTCCTACTGGCGGCGTGACTCTAGAAAATGCCAAAGAATTTTTGCAAGCTGGAGCGATCGCTGTCGGTTTGAGCGGGGAATTATTTCCCCAAAAGCTTGTCATAGAGGGAAATTGGTCAGCGATCGCAACTCAGGCAAAAAACCTAATGCAACAGTTAGGTTAATTTAGAATCAAATCATCAAACATTCACGTCTATTAAAGCAATAGATATGGAAATAAAGGTGAAACCTGATAAGTTTCTCAAGACCCCATGATTTGAGTGTGAGTGTATCTAAAATGAAAAGACAAATTTCTCCTGACTGGGTGCGTCGCTTACAAATAATTCTCACTGGTACAGTACTGTCCTTAAGTGTTTTTACTACTACTGGAACTAGTCAAGTTTGGGCTAATTCCAAAAATCAAGTGATTGCACAAAAAATCCAAACATTACAACAATCAAATCAGCGCTGGATTCAAATCGATCTTTCAAAACAACGATTAATAGCTTGGGAAGGTGACAGAGTGGTTTATGGAAGTGCTATTTCCTCTGGCAAAAAAGCTACTCCCACTCTTGTTGGCACTTTTAAGGTTCAATCTAAGTTCAAAACTACGCGAATGCAGGGAGAAAACTACAATGTTCCGAACGTTCCTTATGCGATGTTTTATCAAGGTAATTACGCTATTCACGGAGCTTATTGGCATAAGAGATTTGGCACTCCAGTCAGCCACGGCTGTGTGAATATTGCACCTAAACATGCAAAATGGCTATTCGAGTGGGCATCTGTAGGGACACCAATAGTTATTCATAAATAGTAGGTGAAGCAGCCAAAAGGCAATTTAGGTAAAATTATAAATAACAACAAATCAAGACAATTAAGTGATTCCCAGCAATATTTTATGCTGGGAATCTTCGGAGTCGGAATTACTGAATTTGAAATAAAATCTAGAAAAGGGCATTTAACGATTTGCCCAACAAATAAGCGGAAATCCTGACAATTTCTGTATGAAATTAAAAATGCAAATATAAATTTGGGGAAAGTTTGTATTTAAGCATTTAAATGACAGATTTTTGTAAAGATTGTCTTTTGTAATTAGTCATTGGTCATGGTTCAACCAAGAACAAATGACAAATACAAGATGAACTGCGTAAATCCTGCACAGAAAGCAAGTAGTCGATCTGGAAATTTGTAGTTTTCCAGAAAATTACTTCACTTCATGATTTTTGCGTAGTTTAGAAGGTGAGGCATAATGCAATCCTGGATTCGCAGTGGTGGAATTCGTTCTTCAGGAACTTTTTGTACAGGCGTGGCGCTGATGGTGGTGACTTTATTCTCTTGGTCATCGCCGTTAACAGGTACACCCAACTCGACTACAGCAACAGCTACGTCAGTCGATGAAAACAGCATCACTGTACCTAATAATATTAGCCAACCTCACTGGATTGAAATTGATTTGTCAGAGCAACGTTTACGTGCATGGGAAGGTAATAAACTTATTCATTCATATCGCATTTCTGGAGGTAAGCGAGCAACTCCTACACCCATAGGTAGATTTCGGATTAATTCTAAGTATCGTACTCATCGAATGCGAGGCAGAGGCTATAACATTCCTGACGTTCCTTACACAATGTATTTCTACAGAGGGTATGCCATTCACGGCGCTTATTGGCATAACCGTTTTGGGACTCCAGTCAGTCACGGTTGCGTAAATTTACCTGTTAAGCAAGCTCGCAAGCTTTACAACTGGACTTCAACGGGAACATTAGTAGTTGTGCGGAAATAATTGCTAATTCGTAATAAATATCTGCAATTTTTCCTTTGATGTATAGACGGGTGCGTTCATGGAGTTAAGCACCTGTCTATACATAATTGCTAGACTAAAAACAATCTTCAAGGGATTCAGGAGCTATGAGCGTCATAATTACTCAACCTCTCACATTGGAAGAGTTTCTGAAGCTCCCAGAAACAAAGCCTGCGAGTGAATATATTAACGGAGAGATTATTCAAAAGCCAATGCCAAAAGGGAGACACAGCCGCTTACAAGGCAAGCTTTGTGCTGTTATCAATGAAGTCACGGAGAATCAAAAGATTGCCTATGCGTTTCCCGAATTATATCATGTTCGGATAATCACTTATGATAAAAGTAGGGATGAAAACGATGAACTA